>DATJPQ010000251.1:0-2002 GCA_035506315.1 Opitutaceae bacterium | reverse complement strand
TGCCCAGCTCTTTCATCTTCCAGGGAGTGCGGAAGTAACACGTCCAGTACTTGCGCTGTGCATCCAGAATGGCCTGCGAATCCAGCCCGTAGGCGACCGCCGCAAGCCCAGCCGCCTCGGCGAAGCCAACCAGGTTGGGCGGGACAGCCATGATCACTTCATGGCCTCGGCGCAACAACTCACGCCCCACAACGACGGCGGGCTCGACATCGCCACGACCTCCGTAGCTTGCCAGCACAAACTTCATCCGGACCTTGGCCTTTCAATCGTCGCGCGCATAGGCAGCGTCGGGAGCATCGGCCATTATGCCTTGTTCTACGAATGTCAACTAAGCGTTCGGCCATCGGCTTCGGCTGATCGTTCGTCGTTGGATCAGGCCGCAGCTGCGTTCGTAGGCGGGAGCGACCGTGACAGATCTATCGCCTCCCCCAAGTGTCGACACGGACGCCACGTGTTTGTCCGGAGTGCCAACCGGGCGAATGGATTTCGGCGTTCACGTCGGCTCGCGGAGCGGGAGGCCCGCAGCACGATAGATCGCGTCGATGACGGTCATGTTCTCGACCGCGTCTGCTGGCGTAGTCCTCACCGGCTCCCCGCGCAGCACGGCCGCGGCGAAAGCGTCAAGCTGATATGCGTAGGTGGCGCGCCGCGAGAAGCGCTCCACACGTTTTCCGTCGGACGAGCGGACCGACAGCCTAGGGAAAAGGTGAGGTGCCGCCGGGCTGAGCCAACGCAGCTGGCCCTGATCACCGATCACCTTAGCGCTGGCACGAAACAGATCCGACGACCACAGCGCACAGCGGAGCCGGCCTGTGTGCCCGCTTGCGAAGCGCAACTCAGCCGTCATGGCCCGGTCCACCCTAGGATCGCGCAGCGTAGCCCGTGCCGAAACGACTTCCGGGGTCGAGCCGCCGAACGTGCGGAGCATGTTGACCACATAGCTTCCGGCATCCATCATCGCGCCACCGGCAAAGGAGTAGTTGTAGCAGTTGCCCGAGAACTTCCCCAGCATCACGCACAAGACGGCGTCCACCCGCTCCAGTTTGCCCAGTTCGCCCGAGGCAATGATCTGCTCGACGCGCAACGTCAACGGATGGTGGCGGAATTGGATTGCCTCCATCACAACCCGGTCTGACGTGGCAGCCAGTTCGGCGACCTCGCGGGCCTCGGCGGCATTGGCAGTGAACGGCTTTTCGCACAGCACGTGCTTGCCCTCGGCAAGCGCGGCCCGGGTCCACCTACCGTGCATGCTGGTCGGCAGCAGGACGTAGACGGCATCCAGATCCGGATCGGCGATCAGCGCCTCGTAGCTGCCGTGCGCCCGGGCGATGCCGTGCTTGGCGGCAAAGGCCTGAGCACTGGACAAATCGCGTGCTCCCACCGCGGCCACCACGACCTCATGGCTTCCCCGCGCCGGGTTGATGAGCGTCGTCGGCGCGTAGCTTGAAGCGCCCAGGATTCCGATCCGCACCGGGGCGCCGCGTTGAGCCATGGGCGGGATGCTAGCACCTGACCCGGGTCATTCAGATAGGCAAACAGGGCTCAGGCGGTACACGGTTTGCCGGTCCGCGCGCCGCCTTATTCGCGGCTCCGGCTAGCTTGCGCGAACGCGTCGATGCCATGGAGATGGCCATAGTGGATGTGACCGGTGCCCGACGGGGCGGGTAACCCGGAAAAGAAAAGGCCCGCTCCGTCGTGGCGAACGGATGATACGATCTCGATTCGCCCAGGCCGGGCCATGCTTTGGGCCATCATCTGCTGAGGAGCTCGATTTTGGCTGACGGCGACCTGAGTGCGCGCGAGGCCGAACGCATCGTGTGGGACGTGATTGTCGTGGGCACCGGTATGGGCGGCGGGATGCTGGGCTACCGATTGGCCCGCTCAGGCCGGCGGGTGCTGTTCGTCGAAAAGGGGCACTCGACGCTGCCCGGGACACCGGCCACCATCCGCGCTGCAGTGCCCGAGCTGGCCGAGCCGCGGTCCTACCGTTCGGCGGAAACCT
>DATJPQ010000250.1:0-5084 GCA_035506315.1 Opitutaceae bacterium | reverse complement strand
GCGGCGGGCGGCGGCCTGGGCGCGGAGACAGAGCTCGGCGGCCTTGAAGGCGTGGGCCTGCGTCATCGCCTTTTCGGTACGATTGAGGCAGTCGAGGATCAGCTCACCGAAAAAGCGGAAGCCCACCTTGCCGGCTACGTTGATGAATTGTTCGCCCCGGTCATCGACGATGATCAGATTGTCGCCGGTCTTGTCGCGGCCGACGTCGACGTACTTGCGCAGCTCGATGTAGCCCTTGGTGCCCAGGATTACCGTGCGGCCGTCACCCCAGGTGCTGAGGCCGGCCGGCGTGAACCAGTCGACGCGGATGTAATTCGAGGCGCCGTTATTGCCGAGGAGCGAGGCTTCACCGAAATCCTCGAACTCGGGCGTGTCGGGATTGGCGAAATTGCCGACGGCGGCGTGGGTGACGGTGGCGTCGGTCGCGCCGCCATAGAAGAGAAACTGTTCGAACTGGTGGCTGCCGATATCGCAGAGGATCCCGCCGTATTTGGCGCGTTCGAAAAACCAGGCCGGCCGGAGTGCTTTGCGCAGGAGATGCGGCCCGAGTCCGAGTACCTGGATCACGCGACCGATGGCCCCCGCATGAACCAGATCGCCGGCGTGCATGGCACACTCCACGTGCAGACGCTCGCTGTAATAGACCATGTACTTGCGGCCGGTCCGGGCGACGGTCGCCCTGGCCTGGTCGAGCTGGGCGAGCGTGGTGAAGGGCGTTTTATCCGTGAAGTAGTCCTTGCCCGCCTCCATCACCCGGCAGCCGATCGGACCGCGGTCGCTCGGCACGGCCGCGGCAGCGACGAGGCGCACGGCCGGGTCGGCGAGGATTTCGTCGAAGGCGCGCGCCACTTTTACCTGGGGAAACTTGGTCCGGAAATCCGCGATTTTTTGCGGATCGGGATCGTATACCCACTTCAGTTCGGCGCCGGCCTCAACGAGCCCGTTGCACTGGCCATAGATGTGACCGTGGTCGAGGTGGGCGGCGGCGAAGACGAACTCGCCGGGTTTCACGACCGGCCGGGGTTTCCCTTGCGGGGCGTAATTCATGCCGTCGGGTTGCTGGCTCATGGAGGGTGAATTTTAGGGATGCGAAATCACAACCGCGAGCCCGTGGACGGGGCGAGCGCCGGCTCCTACTTCCTGGCCGATCAATCCTAAATTCCGCAGATCGATCTCGTCACAGAGGCGACTGAGCACAAACCAGAGTTCACAGAGAAAGACTTTGGGTTCAGATTCCGGAGGGTTTGGATTCACCCGGAGGGCGATGCCTGCGAATGCATTTGCTCCAATGCAATGCTCTGTGCCCCTCCGGCTTGCCTCTGTGACCTCTGTGGCAAACTGCGTTTTCTGGATTAATGCCATCTTGGACGCGAATTAGACTAAAGCGCCGCTGCTTCACGGGTCCGCTTCGCCAGATCCCGGACCGCCGGCTCGATCTTCTGGCGGGATTTTTTCTCCATGCGATCGATGAACAGCGTGCCGTTGAGATGGTCGGTTTCGTGCTGGATGCAGCGCGACAGCATCCCCGTGCACTTCAGCGTGTGCGCCGTGCCGAATTGATCCTGGTAAACGACGGTGATCGCATCGGGCCGCGAGACGTCGCCCCGGATGCCGGGAAAAGACAGGCAACCCTCTTCCAGCACCACGGGGCGCGTACCGGGCAGTGGCGTGATCTGCGGATTCACGACGACAAACGGCATGAAGATATCCCGGGGCGGTTTGGCCCCGTCGAGTTCCCACGTGTAGTCCAGATCGCTGGCCCGCACATCCACGACGCAGAGCTGGATGGCGCGGCCCACCTGTTGCGCGGCGAGTCCGATACCCTCGGCCTGGTGCATGGTGGCGATCATCTCCTGCGCAAAATGCTGCAGCACCGCGTCGAATTCGGCGATTTTGGCGCCTTTTTTGCGCAGGATGGGATTGCTATAGTGAACAATCTGGAGCGGCATGGGTCGATGAGAGGCGGTTAAAACGTGAGTTTGCCCTCTCCCGTCCGCAAATCAATACTGCCCGCCATGAGCGACCGTGCCGCCAAGGCCCCAGCTCCACTCTCCGCCTTCGCCTGGCTGGGTGCTGGCGTGGGGCTGCTGCTGGCCGCGTGGTCGCTGCCGGTCAACTTGAAATCGATCACGCCGGCCTTGCTGCGCGCGGCCGGCGCCGGCACGCCGTCGGTGGCGCAGTTGGGCCGGCAACTGGTGCAGTCGGAGAAGATCGGGCCTGCCGCGCTCACGCTGGCCGCGGCCGAAGCCGTGCGCGATCCGGGCACGGCCGCGCTCCAGGCCGAGCTGACCCAACTTGCGACGCACCAGCCCGGAATGGTGGCCTGGGGCGGTTGGGATCCGTTTCTCGATCCGCTTTTCAACTTGCGCGAAAACAAGGACCACCCGGCCAGCACGCCGGTGCTGACGTTCTTCATCGCCGAGAAGGCGCGGCAGTCGTTGCGCACCTATCTCGCCACCTCGCGTTCGCTCGGGGTGGAAGCGGTTCTGCGCACCCACGACGTGGCCGACACCGGGCGCTTCGTGCCCGCCACGCATCCCGGCGGCCAGCCGCTCGACGCGGTGATCCTCCTCACGGCGTTGCTTTACCAGGGCGAACATCTCTCGCCGTCGTTGCAACGCGAGGTGCGGACGCTGGCCGAGACGGCGGCGCAGCAAAAGGCGCTAGGCGAGCTCGAGGCGTTTTATTTCGATCTGCTCTCGCTCGGCAAACGGCTCGACTGGGTGCAGCTTTGCGAATTGCTGCGTCATACCGACGATACCAAGACGGTCAGCGAGTATGCCCAGCTCGCCCGTGTGACGCCCGATGAATTGCCGACGATCTACACGGCGGCCCTTTTCTCGGAATCGGCCGACCGGGTGGCGACCTACCTGCTGCAATACGGCAAGGCCGGCCTGGCCGATCTGCGGTTTGCGCTCGGCCTGGGACAGGGCGCCGTGCGCCAGATCCTGTTGCGGCAGGTGCCGCTCAACCGCACCGACCATCCCGCGCTCAACGTCGCTGCCGAGTTCGGCCTGCTGCACCCTCAACTTGCGCTCATCGTGAAATGGCTCGGTTTTCTGGCCGGCGCTTTCGGCCTCTTCCGCGGCCTGGATCGCGCGTTATTCTCGAGGCGATCCGAATTCGGCCCTTTGCCGCACGTAAAAAGCGGCGTGCTGTCGCTGTTGGTGGCGGGCCTGCTGGTGCTCGCCACCGAGCCGTTCCTGCTGCGCGCCGCGCCAGCCTCCGAATACAAAATTCGTATTGTTCTGCCCGCGCTTGCCACTTCCTCCGAACCTCCGCCACCCGCGGCGGACCAAACCTCCCATACTATGGACTCCTCCACCCTGCTCTCCATCGGTATCTTCGCCTGCCTGCAAGTCGGCATGTACCTGATCTGCCTCCTGAAAATCCGCGAGGTCGCCAGCTCGGCGATGCACCCGCTCGTGAAACTGAAGCTCATGGAGAACGAGGAAAACCTCTTCGACGGCGGGCTCTACCTCGGCATTGCCGGCACGGCGACGGCGCTCGTGCTGCAGGTGCTGAACATCATCCAACCCAACCTGCTCGCGGCCTATTCCTCCAATCTCTTCGGCATCACCTGCGTGGCGCTGGTGAAAATCCGCCATGTGCGGCCCTACAAACGTTCGCTCATCCTCGAAAGCCAGGCCCGGGCCGACATGCCGGCCGCGGTGGCCCGCCCCGCGTCATGAACAAGACGCTGCTCCTCATCATCTGCGACTTTCTCCTGCTCAATCTCCTCGCCCTGACGCGTTGGGAGAAAGCGGAGCCGACGCACCCGCAACGCTCGCCGGTGCCGCGCGTGTCCGCCGCCGCGGCCGCGACGAAGGATCAGGACCTGGTCGACACGATGCGCCTTTCGTTGGAGGACGAACGCGCCACGCGGTCCCAACTTGCCCAGCAGCTCGCCAGCACCGAGTCCACGCTGGCCACCCGCGAGCAGAACCTCGCCGCGCTGACGGACGAGAAGACGAAGCTCGCCACCACGCTCACCGCCACGCAACGGCAGGCCGCCGAGCTCGACCGCAAGCTGGCCGGAGCCACCCATGACGCCGCCATGAGCAGGGAACGCCTGGCCGAGCTCCAAAAGGAACTGGAGGCCAAGCAGGCCGAGGCCGCCCGGCAGAAGGAGCAGCTGGCCGCGCTCGAGAAATCGCAGGGTGAGGCACGCGAGAAAATCGAAGGGCTCACCGTGGCCGTGAAGGTGGCCGAGCAGGAGAAGCAACTGCTGAAATCGACGGCCGACACCCTCCAGCAGCAGGTCGAAGCCGAGCGGCAGGAACGCGTGAAGGTGCAGGAGACCACCACGCAGCTCGCGCAGGGCGTGGGTCAGCTCGCGCAGAAGTCCGGCGAACTCTCCAAAGAGATCCGCGACAACCGGCCGATCAACAGCAACGTGCTCTACAGCGATTACCTGGCCAACCGCGTGCTGACGAAGTTTACCGCCACCCGCGACGGTTTGCTCGGCGAGGTCAACCGGACGCGCGAAACCCAGACGGTGCTGGTGACCGACGGCCAGCAGGTGTACGCCCTGCTGCATCTCGAAGACACGCCGTTTGTCTACTCGGACCAGCCGGCGGCCGACTGGAAAAAGATCACCGCGGAATTTTCCCGTTCCGAAGCCCACAGCGCCGCGCCCACGCTGCAATTTCTTTCGCTCGATCCGCGCATCCTCGTGCTGCCGGTCGATGCCATGCAGGTGGCGGCGCTGGGCGTGAAGGTTTATCCGCTGGCGCCCGATCCGTTCAAGTTTCCCGAGGCCATGCTGGTGAGCCACGGTGGGGGCGGGTACGGCGAGCTGCCCTTCAAGGTCGACCCGCAGCAGCCCGGCTATGTGCGCATGGACAGCAATCTTTTCAAGCGTCTGGCGGGTAATTTTTCGCCGTCGCGCGGCGATCTCGTCTTCAGCCGGAGCGGCGATCTGCTCGGCATCATGGTGAGCTCGAATTATTGCGCGATCGTGGGCAGCTTCGCCCCGGCGCGTGCAATCACCCTCGGCGACACCGCCACGCAGGGCACGGGCAGGTTGATCGACGACATGTCGGCCCGCTACCGCAGCCTGCCGTTCCGGCTGCAATAGGGTG
>DATJPQ010000249.1:0-12283 GCA_035506315.1 Opitutaceae bacterium | reverse complement strand
GTGCAACAGACGCATTTGTCCCTGGCGAAGACCAGCGTGCCCCGCGACAGCGCGATCGCCTGCCGCGGCTCGAACGGATACCGGTGGGTCGCCGGTTTGCGGACGGCCCATTTCAGGGCCAGTTGGGCCATGCGAAAATAGGACATATCACCTTTCTGTGCAGCTGATGCACGGGTCGATGGTCAGCACGAGGATCGGCACATCGGCGAGATTGCAGCCCTGGAGCAGCTTCACCAGGGCCGGCAGGTTGGCGAAGGTCGGGGTGCGCACGCGGAAGCGCTGGATGTTTTTCGTGCCGTTGGCCTTCACGTAATAGACGACCTCGCCGCGCGGCTGCTCGGTGCGCGCCGTATATTCGCCATTGGGATTGCCCGTGACCTTCACGGCGATTTCGCCCTCCGGCATGCGCGCCACCGCCTGGCGGATGATGTTCGCCGACTGGAACAGCTCCTGGCAGCGCACGTAGCAACGGGCGTAGGAATCGCCCTCGGGGCGCGTGATCGGTTCAAGCGGCAGGTCGCGAAACGCCGCATAGCCGAGCTGGCGCATGTCCTGCGCAACGCCGCTGGCGCGCAGCATCGGACCGACGCAGCCCAGTGCGTGGGCGTCGTCCTTCGACAACACGCCGACGCCGCAGAGGCGTTGCTTCACCGAGCTGTCATCGAGGAAGACGTCCACGATCTCGTGCATGTCCCGCTCGATCGCGGTGATTTCCTTCAGGATGGTCTGGAGGGTCGCGGCGTCGATGTCGCGGCGCACGCCGCCGACCTTGCACGAGCCGAAGATGACGCGGCCGCCCGTGGTGGCCTCGATGATCCTGACGACCTTCTCGCGCACCCGCCACGAGTGCATGAACAGGCTTTCGAAACCGAAGGCGTCGGCCAGCAGGCCGAGCCAGAGCAGGTGGCTGTGCAGGCGGGAGAGTTCACCCCAGATCGTGCGCAAGTAGAGGGCGCGCGGCGGCACCGGGATCTGCATGATCTGCTCGATCGCCTGGCAGTAGGTCTGCCCGTGGATGAAGCTGCAAATGCCGCAAATGCGTTCCGCGACGTAGACGAACTCCTGATAATCCTTCTTCTCAACGAGCTTCTCGAGGCCGCGATGGACAAAGCCCAGCGAAGGGATGGCCTCGACGACCTTCTCGTCCTCGAGGACAAGGTCGAGCATGATGGGCTCGGGCAAAACCGCGTGCTGCGGACCAAAGGGAATGATGGTGCGGGCCATGGTGGGATCAGGCGCTCGGCGCCGACGGAGAGGTGGAGGGCGCGGGCGTGGATTTGGCGGCCGGAGCCGCCGCGACGACGGCGCCGGAGGGCGTGACGCCGGCCGTCTGTCCGCGGCCCGAGAACGGATACGGCACGGTGGTCTTGTAGAACTTGCCCTTGTAATCGACCGCGATGCCCTCGACCTGCACGCGGAAGAGGTCGTGCATTTCGTTCTCGTAGATGAACGCGCACCAATAGACGGACGAGATGCTCGGCACGTGGGCGGTCGCGGCCGGCAGCGAGAGCCGGAGATTCAGGAATTTTCCGGAGAGATCGAAGCTGTAGTTCAGCTCGATCGTCTCGCCGAGCGGCGTCGCGCCGATCTGCACAAGCCGCCAGCCCTGCCCGTGCAGTTCGCGGACCTTGGCCAGCAACGCGTCGGGGGACAGGGAAAGATAGGTTTGTTCGTCGCTCATTTGCGCTCCTTCTGGAGGATGACCCAGTTGATGTTGGGCAGAAACGGCTCGGTCTTGAACGGCTGGTAGCCCAGCTGGCCGTAAACGTACAGGCGCCGCTTGCTCTTGTGGCCGGCGACCGCCTCGAAGCGCGTGATTTCCGGCGGCCAGACCCGCTCGATCTCGTCGATGAGACGCCGGCCGATGCCGCGCTTTTGGAAATACGGATGGACGATGCAGCGGGTGAAACGGGCGGTGGCGCCGTCGGCCGCGCCGCGGATCGAACCGACAATCTTGCCATTGACCACGGCCTTCATGAAGACCGCGCGACCGAACTCCTCCTCGATCTCCGCCATGGTCTGATGCATGGCGGGCAGGCTGTCGTCGCCGTAAAGCTCCGCCTCGCTCTGGTAGGCGATTTTCTGCAGGGCGAGGATTTCGGCCACATCGCACTTCTCGGCCCGGGCATAAACCGCCCGGTCGATGCTGTTCGCGTCCGCCTTCATCGCGCGCTGCTTCTGTTCGAGCACCTGGATCCCGCGGACGACGCCGTCGATGATCGCCTCCGGGCGCGCCGCGCAACCGGGCACGTACACGTCCACCGGGATCACGGTGTCGACCCCGCCCGAGATGTTGTAGCACTCGCGGAAGATGCCGCCGCTCGCGGCGCAGATGCCCACGGCCACCACCACCTTCGGCTCGGGCAGCTGGTGGTAGATGTTGCGGACGACGGCGGCGCTGTGGGGGTTGACGCCGCCGGTGACGAGGAAGATGTCGGCATGCTTCGGATTGCCGGTATTGATGACGCCGAGACGTTCGACGTCATAGAGCGGCGTCAGGCACGCGAGCACCTCGATGTCGCACCCGTTGCAACTCGAGGCGTCGTAGTGGATGATCCACGGAGATTTTCTAAAGCCGAGCATGAGAGGAAAAGGGAGACGCGGGGCGCGGGTTTAAAGGAACGAGAGCACCACGATGTTGCCGAAGCCCAGCACCAGCGTGACGACCCAGGCGCTCTTGAGCGCGCTCTGCCACTTGAGCCGCGCAAACGTGTTGTCCACCAGGATGAGGAACAGGAAAACCGCCAGCGCGGCCGCCACACCCAGGACGGGCGATGCGGTGAAAAACAGGTACACCCAGCTCAGCAGCAGGACGTTTTCGTACCAGTGGGCCACCTCGATCAGCGCCAGCGGCCCGCCGGAGAATTCCGTCGTGATGCCACGGACCAGCTCCTGGTGCGCGTGGTGCGAAAGGGAGAGATCGAACGGCGATTTGCGGAACTTGATGACCAGGATGAACAGGAAACCCAGAAAGACGCCCGGCAACGTCCAGATCAGGGAGGTGGTGCGCCCGGCGATGTCGTGCACGTAAAAGCTGCCCGTCGCCAGGTACATGCCCACGGCGGTGAGCAACACCATCGGCTCGTAGGCCATCATCTGGATCAATTCGCGTTCCGCGCCGACAAAGCTGTAGGGCGAACTGGCCTTGTAGGCGGCGAGCACGAAGAAAATCCCGGCCAGGGTGAAGGCGAAGACCACCAGCAGCAGATCGAAGCCGGTGAAGAACAGCGCCCCGGTGAAGATGACGAACAGCAGGAAGAAAAAGATGTAGTAGTTCTGCGAGCGGCGGACCACGACGTTCTCCTTCTGCCACAGCTTCCACACGTCGTAAAACGGCTGCCAGACGGGCGGACCGAGGCGCGATTGCAGGCGCGCCGTGACGATGCGGTCGACGCCGGCCAGCAAACCGCCGAGCAGCGGTGCAACCACCAGGTAAACGAGAAGTCGGACGAAAGGGTTCATAGCCAGATCAGGACTCCCAACAGGATGAGCGACAGCAGCACGCCGATGGTCACGCCGGTGCGAAAGACCTGCGTTTCATTCAGAATGTCGGCGAAATAGTAGTTCGACATCCGCACTTCGCGCACGACGCCCATGGGGGCCTGGAAGCGCGTACTGCCGCCGACGTTGCCGCCGCCGAGGTACGCATCCATGACCTTGCCGCGCCAGCCGTAGTTGAAAAAGCTCAGCGGAAACAACGCCACCATCACGAGCATGAGCGACATGATGAGCAGATTGCCGTACGCCAGGTGGCCGGATTGCCCGTAGATCTCGGTCACGTAGGGCTCGACCAGCTGCGACGAGATGAGCGGAAACAGGATGCAGGTCAGGGCGGTCAATCCCGACAGGACGGTGAGCGCGAACCATTCGCCGCGGCCGACATCGTGTTCGACGTTTTCGACCGGACCGGAAATCTGCAGGAGCTTGCCCAGCCATTTCACCCAGAAGAACAGCGTCGGCGCACTGCCAAAGACGACGAACAGGGCGATCAGCGGGTTCGCATCCACCACGGCCTTCAGCACGGCCCATTTGCTGATCAACATGCCGAAAGGCGCGAGAAACATGCCCGCGATGCCGATCTGCAGCATCACCGACAGTTTCGGCATCTTCAGCACCAGTCCGCCCATCTGTTCGATGTCGCGGCTGTGCAACTTGTGCTCGATCACGCCCACGCACAGGAAGAGCAGGCATTTCGCGACCGCGTGAAACACGATCAGCAGCACGCCGGCCCAGACCGCCTCATACGTGCCGATGCCGCCGCAGATCACGATCAGCCCGAGATTGGCCACCGTCGAATAGGCCAGCACCTTCTTGGCGTCGCTCGTGCCGATGGCGGCCAGCGAGGCGACCAGGAAGGTCACCGCCCCCACCAGCGCGACGACCGTCCCGGCCAGCGAGCCCTGCAGGACCGGCGCCAGCCGGACGATCAGATAGACGCCCGCCTTCACCATCGTGGCCGAGTGAAGCAGGGCCGACACCGGCGTCGGCGCGACCATGGCACCCAGCAGCCAGCCGGTGAAAGGAAACTGCGCCGATTTCGTGAGACCGGCGAAAGCCAGCAACGCCGCCGGCACCAGGGCCACGGCGGGCGCGGAGTGCATCAGCGCGGTCAGCTCGATGCTGCCGCTGCGCTGGAAAAACCACCCGATCGCGATCGCGAAGCCCAGCCCGCCGATCAAATTGAACGTGAGGGCGCGCAACGCATTCGCGATCGATTCGTCGTTCCGCTTGTAGCCGATCAGCAGGAACGAGCACAGGGTCGTGACCTCCCAGAAAAAATAGAGCCAGAGCAGATTGTTCGAGAACACCACACCGAACATCGCGCCCAGAAATACGAACAGCAGGCTGAAGAAGAACGGCCGCCGGTCCCGAAATTCCGGATGACGATCCTCGTGAAATTCCCGCATGTAGCCCAGCGCGTACAGGCAGATCAGCCCGCCCGTGATCCCGATGATCAACGCCATGACGGTCGAGAACCGGTCCACCAGCAGATTGTGCCCGACGCGCAACTCCTCCCCATGCCGGTATCCAAACCAGAGCATCAGCGCGAACTGCGCCGCCATCAGAACGGCGATCAAAGGCTGCCGGTGGCGGAATCCAAGGTAGATCACGTATCCGGCCATGGCCACCTCCAGGCCTTCCATCGCGAGGCCGATCCCATGCGGATCAAAGGAAAGTGTGGTTAAGCCATTCGAAAACAGGCCTATGGCCAAAGCAATACTGCCGGCAGCCAGCAGCGCCGCCACAGCCATCACAAGGCAACGGCGGAGCCAATCGGACCGGATGGCCAACAAGCAAGCCCCAGTAACCAGCGGCACTACAATTAATAAGGCGACAATGTTCACAAAAGATTAATGAGGATGCTATCAAGCCCCGTGCTGTCAACCGATGGCTGGCTATGTCCAGTATTAGTATTCTTTCAGATACACGGCATTAATCCGGCTATGCCGATATTCTTCGCAAGTGCAGATGAATTTAGTCTGAACTATTTATACGCTAATGTTTAACAAAATATTCTTACTGGAAGATATGCTAAAAGACTGAACCAAAATCATCGCCTAACTTGCTGCAAAATGGCAATTTTTGCACATCATACATTAAGTCTCTCTTATCGATCATTACAGCCCTACTGGTAGTGCGGCCAATACCGCAAAGTCGCAAGCAGAACCTTGAGCACGAAGCGGGTGAGGCACGGTATTCCGGCTTGAGGTCGTCATTGTAGCAGCCAGCTGGCTGGCGTTATTGGGGCGCGGGCATCCGCCGTCGCCAAGGCTTCCGCCTTCGGCGGGACAAGTCGGCGGGACAGGTGGGCGGGACAAGAGCACACTGGCCGACCAAGCAGGAGCTCGGTGGTGATGTAACCAGAAATTGGCGACACACGGGACGGACGGGCGGCCGGCGGCGGGGCCGGGCGCCCGCGCCCCGTTTCCCCTCTGCCCCGCCGGGTCGCCGGCTTGCCGGCAACAGCCCGCGGCGATCCGGCTTCCTTGCGTAATACTACCTAGTTATTGGCGTAATTCCCTCATTTGACCGGGGCGTAAGGTGGCTCGATCTTGCGGCATCATGAAACCCAGCCGTCTTCGCCCGACTACTTATCGCACGCCGCCCGGCTTCGGGTGCCGGCTTATGCGCAGCGCGCCGCAGGCCCGGTCCATCGTTCGCGATGACGAAACGGCCGTTCAGCGGCAAACGCGGTCGTCCAAAATCGATTTCAGGCAATTACGGAATGCTGTACGTCGACGTAGCCGCCAGTCCAACCGACTGACGGAACGAGTTTCGGCATTTGCAGTGTATCCGTGCTAAGGCTGGCTGCCTAGCCGCGGTGGGAAGCTGGTGCCCGCCGCGGCTTTCGCCTTTCGCGCCACCTCATCACTGGCGCTTGGGAACAGGGGCTGTAGTTGAGGGAGAACGGCGGTGGGGGAAACCCACCGCCGCTCTCTTTTTGGGATAAATTTGGATAAACCATCCGCCATCCTCGTGGACCACCCCACGCGGTCCCATTTGTGGGAATCGCATATCCCGACCGCGAACGATTTCACCAGTGATTTGGCCGTTCAAAACCGGCAAATAAAATTCATACGTCCGTAAATCAATATCTTACGGTTTTAATCACGGCTTGGCACGCGCGCTGCGGTATACCGGACACAACATTCCAATTACCATGAAAACCAGCCTATCTCTTCTCGCCCTCCTGTTTGCCCTCGCGCTCCCCGCCGAGGCATTCGCCGGGCTCGCCGGTCTTCCCGTCCCGGCCGTACTCAACAGCGAAAACACCCTCGCGCTTTTCTTCACCACCTTCGTGTTTTTGATTTTGATTGCCGATTATCGGCCCCGCCTTTCGTCCCAGCCCCGTTGCACCGGTCGAAGAATCGAGGCCCGCCCGGCTGTCCTTCACGTCGCCGTCAAGCGCTCCAACGCCTATGGTATCCGCCAGACGCGCCGGTTTCGCGCCCCCGTGACCATTTGAAATTTTACCTTGTCATTGCGCCACCGCGCCGGACGCCGGGCGCTGCATAGGTCGCCCGTCCCCGGCCGGGGCGCGATGACAAGAAAAGGACGATCGCCCCATTCCCCGCTCACTTGACACCCCCGGCCCGCCTCCTGTCACTTCTGCCATGCCTGACCCCTCGCTGCCCCGCCTTCTCATCGCCGACGATCAGCCCGACGTACTCGAGGCCCTGCGCCTGCTGCTCAAACCCGAGGGCTACACAATCGAAACCGTCAAATCGCCGTCAGCCGTCTTGAAGGCGGTGGAGGCGCGCGACTACGATCTGGCGCTCATCGATCTCAACTACGCCCGCGACACGACGAGCGGCCAGGAGGGGCTCGATCTCCTAAACCGGCTGCAGGCGCTCGACCCGTCGCTGCCGATTGTGGTCATGACCGCGTGGGCCAGCGTCGACCTGGCGGTCGAGGCGATGCGGCGCGGCGCCAAGGATTTTATCACGAAGCCCTGGGACAACCCCCGTCTGCTGGCGATCGTCAAGAACCAGCTGGCTTTCGGCAGCGCCGTGCGGGCCTATCGCCGCCTCGAGCAGGAGAACCAGCTGTTGCGCACCGGCGGCAAAGGTGTCCCCAACTTGATCGCCCAGTCCGCCGCGATGCGTCCGGTGCTCGAGGTGATCGCCCGCGTGGGTCCGAGCGACGCCAATATCCTCCTCACCGGCGAGAACGGCACCGGCAAGGGCCTGATCGCACAGGCGTTGCACGCCGTTTCATCCCGCGCCGACCAGCCCTTCATCTCGGTCAACATGGGCGGCCTGCCGGAAGGTATTTTTGAGAGCGAACTTTTCGGCCACGTGCGCGGCGCGTTTACCGACGCGAAGACCGATCGCGCCGGTCGTTTCGAACTGGCCGATGGCGGAACGCTCTTCCTCGACGAGATTGGCAACATCCCGCTCAGCCAACAGGCGAAGATCCTGCGCACGATCGAGACGGGCGAATACGAACGCGTGGGCTCGTCGAAGACCCATCGCACCCATGTGCGCCTGATTTCCGCCACCAACGCCGACCTGGCCGCCGAAGTGGCCGCCGGCAAGTTCCGCCAGGACCTGCTATTCCGGCTCAATACGATTCAAATCCACCTGCCGCCGCTGCGCGAACGGCGCGAGGACATCGAGCTGCTCGCCCAGCATTTTCTCAAACTGCACGTCGCCCGCTACGGCAAGGCGATCACCGGCTTCGACGCCAGTGCGATCGATGCCCTGCGCGCCTACGCCTGGCCCGGCAACGTGCGCGAGCTCGACCACGCCGTGGAGCGCGGTGTGCTCATGGCGCCGGGCAAGGCGATTCGTACCGTCGATCTGGGGCTGCACGCCGGCCAGGCCGCCCCGAGCCTGGACGACATGAGCCTCGAGGAGGTGGAGGCCTTTCTCATCAAAAAGACCCTGGCGCGCTGCAACGGCAACGCCCGGCACGCCGCCGAGGAACTCGGCCTGAGCCGCAGCGCCTTCTACCGTCGATTGGAAAAATACGCGCTGTAATTATTTGGCCGCAAAGAGGCGCAAAAAGCGCCAAAAGGAAGATACCTCATGAAAGATGATATCTTCCTCCTCTGTGATCGCGTGCGGAAACTGCGTTTGCCCTGCATTGCTACCTCCGCCATGGCCAAGCGGAGAAAGTGCATGAGAATGGACTCGCGCACCGTCTGCGCAAACAATCGGTCAACGTGATCCAGCAACATCCGCTCGATGTCTTTGACGAAAATGGTACGCTTCTGGGCGAATTCTTCGCCGATCTCTTCGTCGAGCGAAGCTTGCTGGTCGAGCTCAAGGCCTGTCGCGCTTTGGCCGACGAACATGTTGCTCAACTCCTCGGCTATCTTCGTGCCTCGCACCTGGAGCATGGGCTGCTCATCAATTTTGGCGCGCCCAAACTCGAAATTCGCAAATACGCGCTGAGCGACGCATGATTTTTTTCGCCCTTTGCGCCTTTTTGCGGCCAACCCAATATACCGCGTCATGCCCAAGACCAGCCGCCGCTTCTCCCACGACCAGACGATCTTCGTCTACACCCTCCTCGGGGGACTGCCAGCGGTGCTCGCGGTCCTGGGCTTTCTCTGGTGGGGCGATTATTCCGCCAAGGTGCAATGGACACTCACGCTGTTCGTCGTGGGCTGCTGGCTCGGTTTCGCGGAGGCAGCGCGCGTACGCGTCGTCCGTCCCTTGCAGACGATGGCCAATCTGCTCTCGGCGCTGCGCGAGGGCGATTTCTCCATTCGCGCCCGCGGCGCCCACCGCGACGATCCGCTGGGCGACGCCATGGCCGAGATCAACCTGCTCGGCGGCATTCTGCGCGAACAACGCCTGGGCGCGCTCGAAGCGACCGAGCTGCTGCGCACCGTGATGGAGGAGATCGACGTGGCCATCTTCGCTTTCGACAGTGGAGGCGTGCTGCGTCTGGTCAATCGCTCCGGCCAGGAATTGCTCGCGCAACCCGCCGAGCGCATCCTGGGACGCACCGGCGGCGAAATCGGCCTCGCCGAGTACCTCGAAGGCGAGCCCACCCGCGTCCTGGAACGCACCGCGTTCCCCGGCGGCACCGGCCGCTGGGGCATGCGCCGGACCACCTTCCGCGAAGGCGGACGGGCCCACGCGCTCCTGGTGATCGCCGACTTGAGCCAGGCCCTGCGCGAAGAGGAGCTCAAAGCCTGGCAGCGTCTCGTCCGGGTGCTCGGCCACGAGCTCAACAATTCGCTCGCGCCCATCAAATCGATCGCCGGCAGCCTCGGCGACCTGTTGCGCCGCCAGCAACGGGCGGCCGATTGGGAGACCGACATGCAGAGCGGCCTCGAAATCATCGCCGCCCGGGCCGATGGCCTGGCGCGTTTCATGCAAGCCTACGCCCGCCTCGCCAAACTGCCGGCGCCGGTCCGCGCACCCTGCCCCCTGTCGCCGCTCGCGCAACGCGCCGCCGCCCTCGAACCGCGTCTGCCCGTGCAAATCCTCGGCGGCCCCGACCTCACGCTCGCCTGCGACGCCGCACAGATCGAACAGGTGCTCATCAACCTGACAAAAAATGCGGTCGAGGCCGCGCTGGAGCAACGCACCGCCGGTCGCAGCGAGGCCGGCGTACGCATCGGCTGGAAAAAGACCGCGCACTTTGTGGAGATCGCAGTCGAGGACGACGGACCGGGGATTGCCAACGCCAGCAACCTTTTTGTGCCCTTCTTCACGACCAAGCCTGAAGGCTCCGGCATCGGCCTCGTGTTCTGCCGCCAGATTGCCGAAAACCACGGCGGATCGCTTGCCCTCAAGAATCGCGATGGCGCCGCCCACGGTTGCATCGCGACGCTCCGCCTGCCGGCGTGAGGCATCCCAATTTTGGGACGACGTAATCCCATGCGCGATTTCGCAATCCCTGCGCAGGGTTATCTTGAAATATTTTAACAACTGCACCTGAACGACTAACGTTATCCAAGCCGAGCTGGCACGCACATTGCGTTAGAGAGGGCCTCATGGATATCGCACGCCCCGACATCGCCCGGCAAAAACGCAAAAAGCGGCTGATTTACGCCATTGTTGGCGTCGTCGCGCTGGTTGGCATCACTCTTGTGATTTCGCGGCTCAAGCCCGCCGCTCCCACGGTGGACCGCAATGTCGTGTGGATCGACACGGTAAAGCGCGGCACGATCCCCCGTCAGGTGCGCGGCCTCGGCACGCTCGTGCCGGAGGAGATCCGCTGGCTCGCCGCGCGTACCCAGGGCCGTGTCGAACGCATCAT
Source organism: Opitutaceae bacterium (assembly GCA_035506315.1). Lineage (GTDB taxonomy): Bacteria > Verrucomicrobiota > Verrucomicrobiia > Opitutales > Opitutaceae > MWDT01. The sequence continues at coordinate 1,561 of DATJPQ010000249.1, read as the reverse complement.
CCTGCGTCCCGGCGCCGTCGTCACACCCAACGACGTGATTCTCGTCCTGAGCAATCCCGCAGTGACGCAGGCGGCCGCCGATGCCGAATCGGAGCTTACCTCCGCCGAAGCCGAGCTCGTGAACGTGAACGTGCAGCTCGAACGCAGCGTGCTCGACGCGGAGGCCAATCTCGCAGTCGCGAAATCCGGCTACGAAATGGCCCGCCTCCAGGCCGACGTGAACATCGAGTTGTTCAAGGACGGCCTCGTTTCCGAACTCGAACGCCGCCGGACCAATGTCGCGGCCGACGACGCCGACACCCATTACAAGATCGAACAGAAACGCTACGCGTTCACCAAGGATTCGATCGCACCCCAGCTCTCGGTGAAAAAAGCCGAGGTCGAGCGCCTGCGCGCCCAGGCCAAACTCCGCCGCGACGACGCCGATGCGCTCAACGTGCGCTCCGACATGACCGGCATTCTGCAGGAGCTTCCCGTTGAGGTCGGCGCCCAGGTCCAGCCCGGCGCCAACATTGCCCGCGTCGCCGATCCCACCCGGCTGAAGGCTGAAATCCGGGTCGCCGAGACCCAGGCCAAGGACATCCTGATCGGGCAGAGCGCCTCGATCGACACGCGCAACGGCCTCGTCGACGGCCGGGTGGTACGCATCGATCCGTCGGTGCAAAACGGCACCGTCACCGTGGACGTCACCCTCACCGGTGAGTTGCCCAAAGGCGCGCGCCCCGCCCTGTCGGTCGATGGCACCATCGAGCTCGAACGCATGGACAACGTCGTCTACGTCGGCCGCCCTGCGTTCGGCCAGGAACGCAGCACGGTGGGCATCTTCAAACTCGAAGCCGACGGCGTTCACGCCACGCGCACCCCGGTGCAGCTCGGCCGCAGCTCGGTCAACCTGATCGAAATCGTCGGCGGCCTGCAAACCGGCGACAAGGTGATCCTCTCCGACATGTCCCAATGGGACGCCAACGACCGCATCAAACTGAACTGAATCCGGTCGCCGGCGCCCGATTCCCGCCCTTCCATCGAAAATTCCAAATCAAAAATCGCAAATGAACCCAGAATCCCTGATCAAACTCGAGGCCGTCACCAAAGTCTTCCTGACCGACGAGGTCGAGACGCACGCCCTCGCCGGCATCCATCTCGACATCCTCAAGGGTGAGTACATCGCCATCGCCGGCCCCTCGGGCTGCGGCAAGTCCACGCTGCTCTCCATCCTCGGCCTGCTCGACACGCCCACCGACGGCACGTACCTGCTCAACGGCCGTCCGGTGCAGGGGCTCTCGCTCGCCGAGCGCGCCCGCATCCGCAACCGCGAGATCGGCTTCATCTTCCAATCGTTCAATCTCATCGGCGACCTGACGGTGTTCGAGAACGTGGAGCTGCCGCTCACCTACCGCGGCATGCCCGCCAGCGAACGCAAGCAGCGCGCCACCGAGGCGCTGGAGAAAGTCGGCATGGGCCACCGCGCGAAGCATCTGCCCTCCCAGCTCTCCGGCGGCCAGCAGCAACGCGTGGCCGTGGCCCGCGCCCTCGCCGGCTCGCCCGCCGTGCTGCTCGCCGA
>DATJPQ010000248.1:0-5522 GCA_035506315.1 Opitutaceae bacterium | reverse complement strand
GAGGCACGGCCGATCGCGCCCGGTGACGACGTGGCGGTCTTCCCGGCCGACGGGCGGCATCTCGCGTTTCCCGACGCCGATCGGGCCGAGGGATTCTATGTGAAGGGAGAAAAGTTCACGCTCGCCGGGTTGCTCGGCGATCCCGGACTGGCCCAGCAATACGCCGGGGCGTCGATGCTGATCTCGCGGCTCTGCCCCGTGGATTATCACCGCTTCCACTTTCCGGTTGCCGGCGTGCCGGGCGAGCCGGCCCTCATCAACGGCTGGCTCTACTCGGTGAACCCCATCGCGCTGCGGCGCAACGTCCGCTATCTCGTCGAAAACAAACGTGTGCTGACGCACCTCGCTTCGCCCCGCTTCGGGCCCGTGCTCATGATCGAGGTGGGTGCCACAATGGTCGGCAGCATCAAGCAGCTCTTCGCGCCCGGCCGCCCGGTGGCCAAGGGCGAGTGCAAGGGCCTGTTCAAAATCGGCGGCTCGTGCGTGATCACGCTCTTCCAGCGCGGACGCATCCGGTTCGCTTCCGATCTCGTCGAGCAAAGCCGCACGTGCCTGGAAACCTTCGCGCGCATGGGCGCCCGGCTGGGCGAAGCCCGATGATTTTTGATTTTTGATTTTCGATTAGACCGGATCCGGCAGGAGAATTGACCACGAATGCACACGAATCGGCACGAATGGGACGGACGTAATCTTGCCGTATCGGAATCGACTACCAAACGGTGAGCTCGGAGCATTCTCGGCAAATCCGTTTCACTATCCCGACATTCGTGTTCATTCGTGTCCATTCGTGGTTTCCGTCTGCATGATTCCCGACCAGTGTACATTAGTGGTTAACGTTTCCTTCTGAGTTTGATCCGGGGCCACGAATCGGCGCTTGCCTCAGGGAATCGAAAATCCGCAATCTAAAATCGAAAATTCCAACGCTCGGGTGGCGAAATTGGCACACGCGACGGTCTTAGAAGCCGTTTCCGAAAGGATTAGGGGTTCGAGTCCCCTCCCGAGCACCAACGCAGATTTTTTAGCCACGAAGAGGCACGAGAAATCGCAGGTAAATTCGGTACCCTACGTCGCGCCTGTAGGCGCGTGGACGGTTGTGATCGAAGCCCAAGCCTTTCTTTGCGATCTTCGTGGCAAATCGAATTAGTCGTCTTCGGTTGCATCTCCCCGCGTTGGCCTCTTTGCGACTTAACGCCTGAGTTAAGGGTGAAAAGAGCCAGTTCCAGTTGTCGTCGCGAAGCGGTTCAAGCCGGGGGCAGAATGCGCCAGAAAGTTGCGCCGGCCGGAGCGATCACCAAACTGTCATCCATGGCCGTCAAAAAACTCCTTCACACCCGGATGCGCGTCAACGACCTCGAGCGCACTGTCAAATTCTACGAGAACGCGCTGGGCCTGCAGGTGGCGCGCCGTCACACCTCGCCGCGCGGTGCGCAACTCGTGTTTCTTCGCACGCCCAACAGCGACGAGGAGATCGAGATCTGCCAGCTGCCCGGCAGCCCAAGCGTGCAGGTGCAGCCCGATCTGATGCACCTCGCCTTTGAAGTCGACGATCTCACCGCCTTCGCCACCGAGCTGCAGCGAAAAGGCTTCGCGCTGAGCGATGGCCCCACGAAAAGCGGCAGTGGCCAGATCGCGTTCATCGACGCCCCCGAAGGCTACGAAGTGGAGCTCATCCAGCGCGGAAAGTGATCCGGCGACCACCGTCGCCCGCAACTACTCCCGCACGCCATAATTTGTAACATAATACGTTACAAATGTCCAAAATTGGCGGTGCCTAATTTGTCACGTATTACGTTACAAACCCATTTATTTCCCTTTGAAAATAAAACCAATCGACTCGGTATAATTTGTAACGTATTACGTTACAAGTTGCCTTGGTTGGAGCTCAAGAACTTGTCACGTATTACGTGACAAATTCTGGCGGGCGGCGGCGCGTTCCGCGGCGAAAAGGTATTGCTGCGCGAGGCCGGCGGCGGCGCCGAAGTGCAGTCGGCCGAAATGCGCGACTTGCGCTGGAGTCCAGCCGCGCAGGCCGTAACGCCGCGCCATCGCCTTGACGATCCAGACATCCACGGGAAACGCCTCATAACGCCCGGCGCCGAAAAGCAGAACGCAGTCGGCGATCTTTTCGCCAACGCCAGGGAGCAGGCACAGCCGCTCCTTCGCCGCCGCATAGGGCAGGCGTTCGGTTTCGACGAGCCAGCCGGGATGCGCCGCAAGGAATTGGGCCGTCTGCGAAATGAAGCGGGCGCGGAAGCCGAGCGCACAGGCGCGCAGGTCGGCTTCGCTGGCGGCGGCGAGTCCGGGCCAGGTTGGCAGGCGGTGGAGGTGGATGGGGTTGTCCCCGGTACGGTGGGCAAGTCCTAGCGCGTTGGGGTCAACGCGCTCCACCAACGGCGCGCCGAAGCGCGCCGCCAGCAGCTCCGTCATTTGCTTGATTTGCACGATCTGCTTCGTCGCGCTGCACAGGAAACAGAGCAGCGTCTCGCCGAAAGGCTGACGAAGCAGACGCAAGCTGCGACACGCATCGAGACACGCGGCGAGAGATGGATCGCTCCGCCAGGGCAGCGCATCCACTAGCGTGAGGCAATCGATATCGAGCGCCAGGTAATGCGGCAGAGCCGCGGCCACCCGTTTTGTGATTTCCGCCGGTGCGGACCACTCGAGTGTACCAGCCTCATTCAGGCACAACCGTGCCATGCAATCGCCCCAGCAGCCAAGCCACGTGCCGTCGACCCGCCGGTTCCAGCGAAACGCCTGCCCGCCATCGAGCGTTTCGGCGAGCGTCGCCGCCGTGAAAGGGGGCAAGACGGTGATTGGTTGCCAGTCGGACCACGCGGTCATGTGCCCAGAGCAAACGCAACCGCCGGTCGGCCGCAAACCCGGCCGAGGGTTCGCTACCGCCAACCGATTCGTGGAAAAAGCGCCAGTTCCTGCTTGTCGGAAATTTATCCTAGGGCGGCGGAGCCGCAACCAAAGGCAACTCCGAATGGCCACAAAGAACGCAAAAAACGGTTTGGGCTTCGGCCACTACCGTCCGTGCGCCTATCGGCGCAACGCTTGGTACAGTACTTACTCGCGATTTTTCGTGGCTTTTTGTGGCCAAAAATTCCTCGCAGCCTGAGAGGATTCACAACTTTTGTAGTACAGAGGCAACAGAGCCGCGGCATGAGTGCACAGAGAGCGGAGATGAATATGACGGATTTCATGCCTTCACTGGCGGGTGAATTTTCCGAGAAGCCGATGCAGTCCCAACAAGATCTCCGAGTTCTCCTGCTGTGGCTCCGTGCCCTCTGTGACCTGTTTGACGACGGGTTATGGATTCGCCGGCGTCGGAGATCGGTCCCACAGGAAACTCTGCTGGCTGACGAGTTCGTGCTTGTCGGCCGACTGGAGCACGAGCTTCCACGCCACGGGCTCGGTCCTGGCGTTGGGCCAGTCGGCGCCGGTCAGGCCGAGCTCGAAAACGTTGTTGCCCGCCGGAACCCCGGTGGGAAAGGCGAAGGCGCGCGGTTGGGCCGAAGCTGGCAGGACGACCCGTAGTTGCCACGAACAACCCGGCTGTGCCGCCCCGGGATTGATCAGCCGGACGAGGAAATAGTAGCCGGCGCGATCGTCGGACCGGGTGCGCAGGACGGTGCGCCGCGCGGAGTTTTCACCACCGCCGAAATATTCCGAGATACGATCGAACGATTCGGCCGGGCGGTAACCGGGCCACACGCGGACAATCTTGAAGTCACCGGCGAAGGCGGCGAGTGCCGAGGCGAAAAACAGAACGAAAGGAGCCGGGCGAAAGCGCATGGAACGGAGAGTGTGGGCTGACCCGGCCGAAGGACAAGACTGCGTGCGGAGAGCTTCGCAGCTTTGCTTTACGTCCGACGAACCGGCCCCGCCGCCCAGACCCAAAAATGCCGCACGGGCGGATGAACCGCCCGGCGGCTCTGGAGAAACGAAGACCTGCTCAGGTCACGATGTTAAACACACTGCCCGCGGTGCCGGAGGTCCCGGTATCCGAGGGGGTCGTGCTGGCCGTGGTTCCGGTCGTGGCGCCCGCTCCACCGTGATGTCGATGATGGCCGCGATGCGTTGGCTGGAGTTGGGCAAAAGCCTGTTGCGCAACACTCAGGTTGCCCGATTGCAGAGCCTGGGCGAGGGCATTCATCGGATTGTTCGGCTGGGACGAGCTCGTGGAGGATGACGAAGCGGTGGAAGACTTGGCCGGGAAGTCCTTCTGGAGTGCCGCGAAGGCTTTTTGGGCGGTATTGAGATCGCCCGCCTGCAACGCCTGGGCCAGGGACTGATAGTCGGTTTTGATCTGCTGTGCCTTGGCCTGCCAATCAACTGGCGAGAACCCGCTCGAGGAGGAGATAGCTGATACTGACATGGTATTCGATGGTTTGAATTTAACGATGGATGGTTGACGAACGACATCCGTGTCATGCCAGCTGAAGCGACGCCTCTTTCTACGACACAAACGGCGGCAACTTGAACAGGAGGCCCGGCGCTGGTCCATCGTGATGCAGCGCATGACCCAACCGGCTTTTCAGCCGTCCAAGAACTCCGCCTCGTGACCTCGGCTGCCACGCAATCCCGGCCTCGATGAGGCCGGTTACAGGCGCGGTTCAACACCGCGTCTGGCTCACCTGCCGCAGCACTGCTTGTATTTCTTGCCGCTGCCGCAGGGGCACGGATCGTTGCGGCCGACCTTCGGCACTTCGCGGCGGATCGTGACCTTCGGCAGCTTGATCTCCGGCTGGTCGCCCGGCCCAGGCAGGGCGCCCGCCGGACTGGAGGTCGTGATCGTCGTGCTGGTCGGCGGGGCGGACAGGCGCGGGCCCGCTCCGGGCGCCGGCGGATTCTCGGGGCCTTCCATCCGGGCGTTGCGCGCGAGGATCGAGAGCATGTTCTCGAACGACTGCAGGTTGGTGGCGCTGCGGAAGAGGCCCGTGCAGATCTGCAGGCGCACGTTGCTCATCATCTCCTCGAAATATTTGTAGGCCTCGCCCTTGTATTCGACGAGCGGATCCTTCTGGCCGTAGCTGCGCAGGCCGATGGAGCGGCGCAGCTCCTCCATGTCGGTGAGGTGCTCCTGCCAGTGGTGGTCGATGGCGTTGATCACTACGTAGCGCTCGAGCGCGCCGAGCGCCTCGGGCACCTCCACCTGCTCCTTCACGCCATAGCACTGCTTGATGCGCTCGACGATCCCCTTGGCCGTGGCGTCGACATCGCCGGACGTGGGCACGTCGGCAACCTTGAGCCCGACCGGGAAGGTCTGATTGACCCAGCCAACGAAGCTCTCGACGGAGGAGGTCGGGGCGCCGGTCTTCTCGCCGAGGCCGGTGCCTTCCAGACGCACGGCGATCTCCTCGTCGATCATCTCGAAGATGATGTCCTTCGGCCGCTCGGAATGGATCGCGCCGTTGCGAATGCCGTAGACGACCTCGCGCTGCTGGTTGAGCACGTCGTCGTATTGCAGCAGCCGCTTGCGGATCGAGTAATTCTGCTGCTCGACCTTTTTCTGCGCG
>DATJPQ010000247.1:0-14913 GCA_035506315.1 Opitutaceae bacterium | reverse complement strand
TCGTCGAGCGGTCTCGGCAGCACGCAGATCACGCTGCAATTCACCCTCGACCGCAACATCGACGCGGCCGCCCAGGACGTGCAGGCCGCCATCGCGGCGGTGCAGCGTCGTCTGCCGACCACCATGCCGGCTCCGCCCTCGTTGCGGAAGACCAATCCCGCCGATCAACCGGTCCTCTACCTCACCCTCAGCTCGCCCACGCTGCCGCTCTCGAAGGTCGACGACTACGCCGAGACTCTGCTGGCCCAGAACATCTCGACGGTGGACGGCGTGGCGCAGGTGCAGGTGTACGGCGCGCAGAAATACGCCCTGCGCGTGCGGCTCGACCCACGTCTGCTCGCCAGCCGCGGCATCGGGCTGGACGAGGTCGGGGCCGCGCTCGGCGCCAACAATGTCAACCTCCCGACCGGCCTGATCGACGGTTCGAACCAGGCGCTGCAAATCCTGGCCGACGGGCAGATCGACAACGTGAGCCAGTTCCGCAACATCGTCGTCGCGTACCGCAACGGCGCGCCGGTGCGGGTCGGCGAGGTGGCCGAGGTGATCGACAGCGTCCAGGACCTGCGCGTGGCCAGCTGGTTCAATGGCGACCGCGCCATCGTGCTCGCCGTGCAAAAGCAGCCCGGCACCAACACCGTCGAGGTGGTGGGTCGCGTGCGCGCCCTCCTGCCGACCTTCCAGAAACAGCTGCCGGAATCGGTCAAACTCGGCATCCTGCGCGATCAGTCGGTCGCGGTGCACGAGGCGTTCGCCGACGTGCAGTTCACGCTCGTCCTGGCCGTCGGGCTCGTGGTGCTGGTGATCTTTCTGTTTCTGCGCAGCCTGCGCGCCACGGTCATCCCCGGGATCGCCATTCCGATGGCGTTGCTCGGCACGTTCGTCGTGATGTATTTCTACGGCTATTCGCTCGACAATCTCTCGCTGCTCGCCCTGACGCTCTCGGTGGGCTTCGTGGTCGACGATGCCATCGTGATGCTCGAAAACATCGTGCGCTACATCGAGCAGGGCCTGCCGGTGCGCGAGGCGGCGTTCAAGGGCTCGGGGGAGATCGGGTTCACCATCCTCTCGATGACGCTTTCGCTCGTGGCGGTCTTCATCCCGCTCATGTTCATGGGCGGCATCCTGGGGCGCCTGCTGCACGAATTTGCGGTCACGATCATGGCCTCGATCCTCGTGTCGGGCGTGGTGTCGCTCACGCTCACGCCCATGTTGTGCAGCCGGTTCCTGCAGCCGCACCACCCGGGGAAAACGGAGAAACATGGCCCGTTTTATCGGGCGATGGAGGGCGCGTTCGAGGGCATGCGCGCCTTCTACGAGCGGACGCTGCAGGTGAGTTTGCGGCACAAGCTGGTCACCATCGGCATCGCCGCGTTGATGGTCGTGCTCACGGTCGTGGTCGCACGCCTGCTGCCGCAGGGCTTCATCCCGACCGACGACACCGGCCTGGTCTCGGTGAACACCGAGGCGTCGCAGGACGTTTCGTTCACGGAGATGGTGCGCCACCAGCAGGCGGCGGCGGCGATCGTGGCGCGAAATCCGGCGGTGGACGAATTCATGTCTTCCATCGGCGGCGGCGGCGGGGTGGGCACGACCAACAACGGCCGCCTCATGATCCGGCTCAAGCCGCGGCACGAGCGGCTGCCCGCGAACGCCGTGGTGGCCCAGCTCCGGCAGCAGCTCGCGGTGGTGCCGGGGCTGCGCGCCTACCCGCAAATCCCGCCATCGATCCGCATTGGCGGCCAGCAGACCAAGGCGCTTTACCAGTTTTCCCTTTCCGGCAGCGACCTGAACGAACTCTACCGCGTGGCGCAGGACTTCGAGACGAAATTCCGCCGCCTGCCGCAACTCGTCGATGTGAACACCGATCTGCTGATCACGAGTCCGCAATTGCGGGTCGACATCCAGCGCGACCGGGCGGCCACGCTCGGCATCACGCCCGAGCAGATCGAGGATGCGCTCTACAACGCCTTCGGCACTCGGCAGGTCTCCACCATCTATACGCCGACCAACCAGTACTACGTGATCATGGAGGTGGCGCAGGCGTTCCAGCGTGATCCGGCGTCGCTCTCGCTCCTCTACCTGCGTTCGCGGAATGGCAAACTTGTGCCGCTCGATGCCGTGGCCACGCTCCGCCGGGACATTGGTCCGCTCATCGTCAACCACCTCGGCCAGGTGCCATCGGTCACCATCTCGTTCAACTTGAAACCCGGCGTATCCTTGGGCGATGCCACGACGGCGATCGAGGCGTTGGCCCGGCGCGAGTTGCCGCCCACGCTTAACTACAGCTTCGTCGGTTCGGCGCAGGCTTTCGCCTCATCCATGAAAGGCATGGGCCTCTTGCTCGTGACCGCGGTGCTCGTGATCTACATCGTGCTCGGCATTCTCTACGAGGATTTCATCCATCCGCTCACGATTCTCTCGGGCCTGCCGGCGGCGAGTTTCGGCGCTCTGTTCACCCTCTGGGCCTTCGGGGAGGAGCTCAACATCATGGGCTATGTCGGCGTGATCCTGCTGGTCGGCATCGTGAAGAAAAACGCGATCATGATGATCGACTTCGCCCTGGCGGCGCGCGCCCAGGGCGAAACCTCGGCCGAGAAGGCGATTTTCCATGCCTCCCTCGTGCGCTTCCGGCCGATCATGATGACCAGCTTTGCCGCCCTCGCGAGCGCCATTCCGATCGCGCTCGGACTCGGCGCCGGGGCGGAGTCGCGCCGGCCGCTCGGCCTCGCGGTGGTCGGTGGGCTGGTCGTGTCGCAACTGCTTACGCTCTACATCACACCGTCGATCTACGTCTATATGGAACATTTCACGGTCTGGCTCCGGCAGCGGCGCTCCGGCCCGGCTCCCGTTGTGGCTGATCCAGGCGGGATTGGGGCGAAATGACCGCGGCGTGGGGCGCAACTGGGCGTCCTCTCCCGGCGTCTCTGGCATTGTCTCTGAAACCTTAAGCGTGGTACCGTGTCTCCTCAGCAACCATCTGATACCATGAAAACAACCATCGCCCTGGTCCTCGCCCTCCTCGCGCTGGCACCTGCGCAGGCGCAAATTTTTCGTCCCGAGTCCGTCGGTGGTGTGGTGCTTGGCGGCATCGCCGGCGCCGTCATCGGCCACAACAGCGGCAGCCTGAACCACAACGCGTGGCAGGGGGCTGCGATCGGCGCCGGCACCGGTTTGCTGCTGGGCTCGATCATCGGCGATTCGCGCTATCAGAACACCTGGGCGGGCACCCAGGTGCCCGTGCCCGGCGCCTACGTCTATCGGGATGCGCCCTATTATTACGACGATGGGCCGGTCGATGTCTACGATCGTCCCGACTACGCCGCCACCGGCACGCTGCTCGGCGGCATCGCCGGCGCGATCATTGGTAATAACAGCCGGGGTCACAACGCCTGGAGAGGCGCCGCCATCGGCGCTGGCGCGGGCTATCTCCTCGGAAGCATCGCCGAGAACAACGCCCGTCGTCGCGAAGCGGCGGCTGCCCAAGTCGCGACCGCGCACCCGGCTCCGGCGGCACCTGCGTCCACTCCGCAGAATGTCACGGTCATCAACAACTACTACGGCAACACCACCCCGGCGCCCATGGCCCAGGCCAACGCGCTCTTCGGTCGCTGACCGCGGCCGCTGGCAAAGTCTCAAGTAACAAGGAGCAAGTACCAAGAAACGAGCACTTCAGAATCCGAAATCTTGTTACTTGCTCCTTGGTTCTTGTTACTTTGCCGATTTTTTCCATCACCAACACCAATGAATACCACCCCCCGTTTCCTCGTGCTCGCCGGCGTCGCCGCGACGTCGGCGTTTTTTGCCGGTTGCGCCTCTGAAGGCGTGCAAAATCCCTCGGGCGTGCCGGTCACCGAGATGAAGGCCGACGAGCGCGGTTTTGTCGCCGGCACCGGCGTCGAATCGCAGGATCTCGTGACCGTGACCGACAAGATGGCCCGCAGCATCCTCGGCATCCCGGAGATCGCCCGCGCCACCACGCCTCCGACGATCGTCATCGATCCCGTCGTCAACGAGACGCGTTTTCCGATCAACAAGAGCCTTTTCACCGACCGCATTCGCGTGCTGCTCAACTCGCGGGCGACGGGCCGCGTCAGCTTCCTGGCGCGCGAACGGATGGCCGCACTCGAACGTGAGCGCCAGCTCAAGCAGTCCGGTCAGGTCACCTCCACTTATGACCCGACCCCCGTGGCGTTTGCCGGCGCCGATTACTTCCTGACCGGGAAACTGGGCGGCATGACCACCAAGGCCGCCGCGGGCGTGAGCGATTACGTCATGTACAGTTTCCAGCTGATCGACGCCCGCACGAGCCGCATCGTCTGGGAAGACTTTGCCGAGATCAAAAAGCAGGGCCTTGAGGACGCGGCTTATCGCTGAGCGCCCGGGCGCGCAGCCTGGGTTTTATGGGAGCGGCTTTAGGCCGTGACACGGCTCGATCCGAGTTGAGTCGCGGAGCAAAAACGCTCCCATTTGTTTTGGCCTGAAATGACTTCCCCCCGTTCCACCTTCTGTCGTTGTCCCTTTGCGCTCGCTCTTGGTGTTGCGCTTTTCGCGCTGGCCGGATGCGAGACGGCGCCGGTCCGCCCGCCGATCCAGTACACGGGCGATCCGATCGTCGATGGCAACGCGGAACTCGCCGCCGCGCCCGCCAAGGACCGGGTGCTCTGGAACTACCGCCTCGCCGCCACGGCGCTCCGGCTCGGCCGGTTCGATGAGACGCAACACCAGCTCGACGATGCGCTGCCCCTGATCGGCGGCATCCTCGCCAACTCCGCCGACGCGAAGAAGGCCCGCAGCCTGTTCTCCGCCGAGAGCACCAAGACCTTTATCGGTGAGCCCTACGAACGCGTGATGGCCTATTACTACCGCGCCGTCCTTTACTGGCGAGACGGCCAGCCCGACAACGCCCGGGCCTGCTACCGCAGCGGCCAGCTCATCGACAGCGACGCCGAGGCCGATGCCTACAAGAGCGATTACGTGCTCCTCGACTATCTCGACGGCCTGGCCAGCGCGAAACTCGGCGCCGATGGCAGCGACGCCTTCGCGCGCGCCGAGAAAAATTACCATCACGAACTTCCCCCGTACGATCCGCAGGCCAACGTGCTGGTGTTTGCCGAATACGGTCGCGGCCCGCGCAAATATGCCGGCGGCGAGTATGGCGAGCAACTCCGGTTCATGGTCGTGGACTCGCCCGTGCATTCCGCGAAGCTCACCGTCGACGGCCACGCGGTGGCGTTGCCGCCCTACGACGACCTCAACTTTCAGGCCACCACCCGCGGGGGCCGCGTCATGGACTACATCCTCGGCAACAAGGCCGTGTTCAAGAAGACCACCGACACGGTCGGCAATGTCGCCCTCGTCGGCGCCGCCGTCGCGGCCAACAACATCTACCGCGATGACGGGACCAAGAGCAACGACGCCCAGAATACCGCGATCGCCCTGGGCATTATCGGCATCGGCAGCAAGCTTTTCAGCGCTGCCACCATCCCGCATGCCGACACGCGCACTTGGGACAATCTGCCGCAACGCCTCAGCTTCGCCGCCTTGCGGCTGTCGCCCGGCGATCACCCCGCCACGCTTGAGTTTTTCAACTCCGAAGGGAAGCGGATCGAGCGCCTTACGAGGCAGTTGACCCTGTCCGTCCAGCCCGAAGGCGACTCCGTGATTTTTCTGAGCGAACTTAAACGTTAACCCGCAGTCTCACCTCATACCTGGACACCACCCATGAACACCAAAACTCTCGCCCTCCTTGCCACCGTCGCGCTTGCCTTGCTTGCCGGGTGCGCGACCGAGCCCGGTCCCTTTACTCCGCAGGACACGACCAAGTACACGGTCGAGAACACGGAAAAGTTCGTGCTGCTCGACAAGCCCACCCAGGTTTCCGTCACGTGCACCGGCTTGCAGGAGCGTCTGCTCCCCGACGGCCGGCTGGAAGTCGTGGCCAACGTGAAGAACCGCGAGGCCCGTCGCATCCAGGTGCAGATTCAATGTGTGTTCAAGGACGAGCAACGCGTCTCCACGGGCGACGAGACGGCGTGGCAGACCTTGATTCTCGCCGAGAATTCCACCGAGGCCGTGCGGTTTACCGCGACGAACCCGCAGGCCAAGACCTACGAGATCCGCGTTCGCCAGGCCCGTTAATCTGCCACCTGTAGGAGCCTGCTTGCCGGCGATATTTCCAACTTTGGCGGTCACCTGCCGCCGCTACCTCACCATCACCATGAACACCCGCACCGTTTTCCTCACTGCCGTCAGCGTTCTTCTGCCGGCCACCTTCCTGTCCGCGCAGAGTGCGGATAAAATCCCCGAGGCGCCGGTTCCCGTCTTCCAGGCGCCGCCCGCGCCGCCACCCGCGGCGCCTCCCGCCGACAGCCAGCGCCTCTACGGGCCGACCAGCCCCACGATCGTTCCCGCCGACCAGGCGCGCACGCTGGTCGAAAAATTCCAGGCCGCCTATGCCAAGCTCGGCAATCCGCGCCTGCTCGTTTACGTGAACCGCGAGCTGATCGACACCGCTTCGGGCCTGAAGCTCACCGGCCACACCGAGCATTACGAGCGTACCAAATCCGAGATGAAGAGCGATATGGAGCCGACGCCACCCGCGGCCCAGAGCGCCGGCACGCCGCAGACGCAGGTCAACATCACGGTCGGCGAAAACTCCGGCGGCGCCGCCGCCCGCGGCCCGCATGGCAAGGGCACTGCCTCGAACGAGACCGTCAAAACCTCGGGCGACAACACCTATGCGCTCAAGGACGCGGTCCCGCCCACGCTCGCCGACCGTCAGACGGTGCGTGAGGTGGAACGCCTTTTTGGCCGTCCCTTCCGCGCCGCGGGCGCCACGCTCGCCGACCAGGGCATCGCCGCCGACATGATCGGCGACAAATCGCTCGGCCGCCTTACGGGCGCCGGCGACCAGGCCGCCAAGGATCGCGCCGCGCTGGGCCAGGTGGCCGATGTCGTCCTCGAAATCCTGATTTCCAGCCGCAACATCACCGTGCCCGCCGTCTCCGGCGACCAGACGCTCACCGTGCCTGACATCCAGGCGACGGCGATCCGCCTCAAGGATGCCGCCATCCTCGGCCAGGCTGCCGCAAGCGACGTGCTCGGCAAGGACGTGCAGGCCGGCCGCATGGTCAACACCTACAGCGTGCAGGACATCACCGAGGCCACTGCGCTCGCCTTGATGGAAGACATGCTCGGCAGCGCGAAATAGCGCGCCGCCCATACCCTGTTTCGGCGGAGCCGGCTTCGGCTCCGCCTTTTTCGCGATGTCCTTCGGCGATGTGCCGTGTACATCTCTTGTACCGCCATGCTGACCATTATCCGCGAAACCCGCGCCACGCTCGCCCTCGCCGTGCCGATCATCCTTGGCTCGGTGAGCCAGATGCTCATGGGCGTGATCGACAGCTTGATGATCGGCCGGGTGGGCACGGTGCCCCTCGCGGCATCGGCGTTTGCCGGCAGCGTGTTCGGCTTTTTCTTCATCGTGGGTCTCGGCCTGCTACTGCCCGTGGCCGTGCTTGTGTCGCGCGCCCACGGCGCGGGTCGTGAACCCGAATGCGGCGAATGGCTGCGACACGGACTGGCGGTGGCGCTGGCGGCTGGCGTGATCGCGGCGACGCTCATGACTTTGCTGGCCACCCAACTACACCGCTTGGGCCAGCCGCCGGAAGTGATCGAAATGGCCCGGCCGTTTTTCGCGATCATTGCGGTGTCGATCGTGCCGGCCTTTTTGTTTCAAGTGTTGCGCCAGTACGCCGAATCGCTCGGACGCCCATGGCTGCCGATGTCCCTCATGCTCACTGGCGTGGGGCTCAATGTGCTGCTCAACTGGGTGTTGATTTACGGTCATCTCGGAGCGCCCGCACTGGGGCTGACCGGCGCCGGTTGGGCCACGCTGATCGCGCGCTGTCTTGGTGCGATCATCCTCTGGTTCTGGCTGGACCTGGATGCACGGAAACGCGCGACCGCAGCCGGCTGCAGCCTGGCCGAGATTGGGTGGCCGGCCCGCTGGCGGGCCGCGTTGGACCCGGCGCGGTTGCGCGAGATGGCACATCTCGGCGTGCCGGCTGGCGGCCAACTACTTTTCGAAGTCGGTGCGTTCAGCGGGGCGGCCCTGATGATGGGGTGGCTGGGCGCCACCGCGCTCGCGGCGCATCAAATTGCCCTGAGTTGCGCGAGCATGACGTTCATGTTTCCCCTGGGTGTGGCGATGGCGGCCAGCATGCGCCTGAGCAAGGCGCTGGGCGAGGGGCGGCACGAAGCATTCCGGCCGATCGGGTTCGGGGCGCTCGGCCTGTCGGGCCTGATCATGGGCACATTTGCCATTGTCTTTGCCAGCGGCGGACGCGCGATCGCGGCACAATTCGTGCACGATCCCACCGTGGTGGCACTGGCCGCGCGACTGCTTGCCGTGGCGGCGTTGTTTCAACTCTTCGACGGCACTCAGGTGGTGGGTGCCGGCATTTTGCGGGGACTCTCCGACGTGAAGGTGCCGGCGCTGATCACCTTTGTCGCTTATTGGGTGATCGCGATACCGGGCGGCTATTGCTTTGGCGTGCGCGGCATCGGTCCCGTCGGCATTTGGGCTGCGCTGGCCATCGGCCTTGCTTTCGCCGCGACTTTCTTCGCCTGGCGCTTCGCGCGGTTCACCCGCCGGTCGCCCGGCGTCACTCAGGCGTGATGCTCATGAATTGCCGCGGAGCCCCGGCGGCGCTCCAAGCGCAATGCACATGGAACGCTGTGGTCGTCCGGTCTGTTGTCATCTAATAGATGACATTGACGACGGGCCGACCGGGCCAATGTGCGGACAGAGGACGCGGCCACACTATGGTGGCGACAAGACGCGGCTACAAGATTGGGCGAGAAGATGCAGCTACGATGCGCGGCCACAAGATGCGCCCACAGGGTGGGGCGTCGGACTACTTGTGCTCCCACTTGTCGGAGGCGTCGCGAATCAGCTGCTGGAGCAGCGGGAACCGGAGCTCGCCGTAATTCAGCGCGTAGCGAAGCTGGCCGTCTTTGAAAACCCAGGTCGTGGGGATCCAGGCGAGCGGCTGACCCATGAAGGTGCTCACTTTCGTATCCGGCTCGCGCGAGTCATTGGGGTGGAGGAGGAGCTGGAAATTCTTTTGCGTACCGACGCCGTTTTTCTCGAGCAACCCACGCCCATCCTCGGCATTCCACACGGTCACGAAGATGAAGTTCACATCGAAGTTGGAGTCGAGGAAAGTGCTCCAGCCGTGGTTCCTCAGCTCGGCGGCACAGTTGGGACACCAGGGCGCCCAGAAATGCACTACGGTCACCTGCGGTGTCTTCACCGCATCGGCGACCTGTTGTTCGATGGGCAGCAAGACGGTAGCGCCGGCGCGGGCGAGAGACGCGAGCAGGACGAAGAGCAAGAGAAGCCGTTTCATCGGTGGAGACGGTAATCAATTTGCAGGGAAACGAAAGATAGTACCGGAGTCTCACGCCTCGCAGTGTTCCAAGGGGGCTGGTTACGCACTGCCATCGAAACGAAGCACTGAGGCGGGTTCCTTCTGCCCGCTTGAATTCGGCAGCATCTGCCTTATTTGTTACGTAATACGTAATATTTTGGAGAACAAAAAATTGCCAGCAGAACTCCGCATAGACTCCTGCTGCATATTGGTAGACATATGGTAATAGGTTTAACTCAAAAGAGAAAAGTTTGCTGTTGGTGGCAGGATCGCTGGCAATTTCTACTTGGCATCAGAAGGAATTGATACGTATTACGTATCATATGAGCATACCAATGCATGGTAAAAGACGTGACGTTTTGGGAATGGCCGGTCTGGTGGGTGATGCGTCCGTTGCGCTGGCGCGGATCGCTCGCCGCCATCTGAAACCGCGCGCCCCCCGGCGGCGCAACACTACGTTGCGACCGGGCGTGGACACACCGCTTTGGCTCACCTTGGTGGCGCAGGTGCGGCCTTACCTACGACGCCGGGGCGAGAAAGCCCTTTTGGCGCGGGTTCTCGGTGTGCATCCGGCCCGCATCCATGAATTTTTCATCAGCCGGTCGGCAGCGCCGGATGCGGAGCGCACGCTCATCCTGCTACAATGGGTGAAAGCAAAACAAGCGGGTCGCTCGTTCGGCTAGGGAGCCCCGGCAGACGGGAATATTACGTAATACGTAACATTCCACAGTGAGTATCCGGACGAGGACGCGTACGGGAAAGCGGCGATACGGTTGCAGACGTTAGCGAGCAAACGGTCCGGCGCGCGAGGGTTCCGCTGCGGTCAGCGCTCAGTGCCTGGCAGGCTCGGCGCTGCGCAAGTAACTGTAGGTCACGTTAAACTCCTTTTCGGCCTGCTGGCGGGCGGCGGTGGTGTCGGTGCCCGTGGCGGTCAGTTCGGCGGCACGCTTGTCAATCCAGCGTTGCTTGAAGCCCGCTTCCACGTCGCTCGTGATATTCGGGCTCTCCTTGGGGGCCTTCGACCGGATGAAGTGGCAGGCAGTGGTACCCGCCACGGCGAGCGCGGCAGCGAGAATAAACAGGGGGAAACGTGTAGTCATGCGGTATCGGGAGACAAGCAGTGTGCGAGGTGGGTGCCGCACGGCGAGCCGATCTTTTTGTTTTCGCTCCGCCGAAAAACCGTTTAGCTCACGGTATGAGCGACGAGTCCCAGCCGCCGGCCCTGCGCTTGAAGCCGCGCTTGCGTGCAGGCAACGAGCCTGCACCCACGGGCCCGGCGGCGGCACCCATCGCACCTGCGCCCGAAACAACCGGCAAGGGCCCCGGGGCAGCGAGTGGTAATCCGCCTCTCTCGGCTCCTCCGCCCCTCCCAACTGCTCCGACAACGTCCCCGACGGCGGCGTCTGGCGAACCACCCAGTGGAATTGCCTCCGCCGAACCGAAAGTGCGCTTGAAGCCGCGTCTGGCCGTAAATCCACAACCAACCCAGGCGGCCGAGGCGGAGCCCGCACCGGTAATACCAGAGGTTCCTTCCGCCGCGGTTGCCGCAGCGTCTGTCGAGCCTCCGCCGCTCTCGTTGCCTCCGATCGGGACGATGCCTCCGGTGGAGAGATCGCGGGGCGAGTCACCGGTGGCACCGCCGCCGATGGCGACGCCGGCTCCCGATGCCGCGGCCAGATTCAAACTGAAATCCAAGGCGCCCGTGCCCATGCCGGCAGGAGTCGTTCCCCCCGCTGCTCCGGCCTTGGGCGCGACCGAGCTACCTCCAGTAGCGCCGGCTATTTTGCCCCCGCCTGCTTCGCTGATTCCGGCTCCGGTTGTCGCGCCGCCCCCTCCGGTTGCAGCCCCGCCACCGGCCACATCTTCGGAGGCACACCATGTGCCGCACTTTCGCGCGCCGGGGGAGGAACTGCCGCTTCCCGAGCCTACACCTCCATCGGTTGCTCCGCCGAAACGGCCAGGTATTTCCAAGACCAACCTGATTGCCGCCATGGTGGCTGGTGGCGGCATCGTTATCCTGGTTGCCTACTTTGCCGTGAGGGCTTTTACCCCTTCGCCACCGCCACCCCCACCGGCAGTCAAGGTGGCGGCCAAGCCTCCAGCACAGCCGAATGCCATCGCACCCAAGCCGGCGGTGGCAACGCCGGCTCCACCAGGACCCACGCCTTCCGCTACGCTCAACGAAATTGCCGCCGTTCCGAAGCAGGCGATCGACAAGGCGAAGGACGTCGTGGCTGCCCGCCGGAGCAACGAGCAGGCGCGGATTGATGCGATGTCTGCCGGTGAAGAAGCCCCCGACAAACGCGCCCTCGACACGCCACCCCCCAGCCGATTTTCCGGTCAGTCGTCTTCCCCAAACGCCGCCGCCGGGCCAGCTTCGGTGCCGGGCTCCGGCTCGCTGATTGCTCCGGGCATTACCGCGACGACCAATGACGTGACGGCTGCGCCCAAGGCGAGCGCCGCTTTCAAGCGTTTCGTGGCCGATGCCCGAATTACTGGCGTGTTTCAGGGCACCCCGCCGCGCGCGCTCATCAACGGCCGGATGATCCGCGCCGGCGAAGTGGTCGACCAAGCCTTGGGTGTGGTGTTCGACAGCATCGATGCCGAGAATAAAACCATCACCTTCAAGGATCGCGCCGGGATCCCGGTAACACGGAAATATTAGGGCCCTGCCGGAGGGTTCAAATATTGAAGCCTTCTGGCAGGTACGCAGCGAAAAGCCGCCTCCGGTGGGAGGCGGCTTTTACCCTAGTATGCGACACACAGCACCAGCATTGCTGCAGGTCCAAATTGCCATATTTTAAGCGCGGCCAGCTGTCACCGCAGCGAGAGTCGGTGGGCTTAACACCTTGCCGGCCGAAATCCCTTCAGAGTACTCCGGTTTCCGAATTTGCAGCTCGGGCAATAACCGGGCTGCCCCGCCCTGATTTAGCTGGGGGCAAAAAAATCCCCTGCCCAAGCGGCAGGGGATTTCAATTGTTCCGACGACAACGCCGTCAGGATCGGTGATGTCGCTCCGGTTAGAGGTCGAAGTTGACCTGGAGGATGAACTGTCGCGGATCGACGATACGGAAGGCATACGGTGTACCATCGGGATTGACGGCGACGGCCTGGAGTCGTTGGGCCGCGAAGATATCGTTGACGTTCAATTGGATTCGGGCACGCACCTTATCGTTAAACATGCGGAGATTATACCCCGCGTGTAGATTGATGTAGTAGCGGGATCGGTCCCAGATGGGGCGGTTGGGATCGAAATCACGGACAATGCCGTCCGGATCGGCAGGCATGCCATAGTAACCGATGGAGGCCTTGTCTTCCCAGATAAACGCACCGCCGACATCCATATTCTTGAGCCACTTATTGCTGGTGATACCAGCGAGTTTGTAGTTGGTGGTGATATTATAATGCCACTCGCGAGTCTGCGTGCGTTGCTTGCCCTGGGTGGCGATGGCGACCTTCAGAGGCGCAAGCACATTGGCGGTATAAAACGTTTGCGGCGTGGTGGAACCTGAGATGATGCTGGTCCACCAGAGAGCTCCCGAGGCCGGGCTTGTTATAGTCGTCCAAATCGGCATGCGGTCGGTAAAGATATAATCCTGTAGTTCCGGCGACAGCATGGCGTTGAACGCCTTCGTCTGGGTGATCGTGGATTTGATCGTCCAGAATCGATCGGGGTTGTAAGTGATTTCGATTTCCTTGCCGCGCGAGGTGGCATTGCTTCTGTCGCCATGGACTTTGCCGTAGTGGCCGGCGATGAAAGTCGGATCGACTCCAACCTTTCTTAAGACCTCGGCATTGATTTGATCGATCGTCCAAGTGGGATTCGCCAGGTAAAGCTGGTTCGCATACCAAGAGGTCAGGTTGGGATCGCTGCTCGTGGTAAGGGGGAACGACGTGGGGGCGGGATTCGGACCGCCATCCATGCGCAGGGTGCGCTGGACAT
Organism: Opitutaceae bacterium; assembly: GCA_035506315.1. GTDB lineage: Bacteria > Verrucomicrobiota > Verrucomicrobiia > Opitutales > Opitutaceae > MWDT01. The sequence continues at coordinate 1,536 of DATJPQ010000247.1, read as the reverse complement.
AGGTGTTGATCGTGCTGTCGGCCCGGCCGATATCCAGGGTTTCATACTGGTGAGCACGAATATGCAGACGGTCGTGAAGCAGGATAAACTCGAAACCATAATCGCGGGTCTTGCCCCGCGGGTCGGGCAACGGCTGGCCCAAGACGTCGTAGTTCAGGGCACCCGGGGTGAAACTGGTGGACCGGGTGTAGAGCAGGTGCATCCAGGGCAGGGCTTTTACGACGCCGCCCTCTGTGGTGGTCTTGCCCCGACTCTGCACCCAGTCATAAGCGGTCCAAGCTTCCGGTACGGGTCCGACATAGTAGCCATCGGAAGCGGTCGTCGGGCTGACGGCGCTATTGGCATCGCGGGTGCGGTTATAATCTTTGCGAACGCCGAACAGCGGAATGATGCGATCGTCGAGGAACGAGCCCTGCCAGGTGCCGCCGTACGTACTCAGCAGGCGGCGATTGGGCCGGTTGGCGCCATAATATTCGACGATATCGACGGGTTCATTGATCCACTGCTGGGGAGCGCTGGTACTCGGGGCCACGCCGCCCACGGTTCCGTAGTAGCGAAGGGTGGTTTTGAGCGGAGGCGCTACAAAGCCCTTGGGTCCGTAGTCGACATTGAAGCCATTGGCATCGCCAAGCAGGTAATGATTGTAGACCTTGTAGCTGTTGCTGGTACGGCTGCTGGGAACACCGGTGGCTGACATCCAAACCTCATCGGAACCAATGGTATCACTGTAGGTAAGGTCGGCGGTGAGCATGGAACGATACTCGCCATAAAACGAAAAACGATTGCGACCGAGCCATTTGAGCAGACCTTTCTCCTTGGTCAGATCGAGTTCGTAGGCGAGGTTGGCCCGATAGTTGTCGGTCGTGCTGCGAGTCTTGTGGTAGCGCGGGCTAGAATAGCCGAGATAGGGTTCAAGGAAGTAGGGGTTGGCGCTGCCATCCAATAATCTTTCGTTGATATCGACATAAATCTGAAATTTGCCGCCGTTGTTTCCGTAGCTGCCAAGGAATGAACGGTTGTTGGTGGAGACGCGTTCTCCAAACCAGCTGGCTTGGAAAGCGAGGGTCTGGCGGGGGGTGTTCAGGATGTATTGTTCGAAGTCGATGGTGGAGGTCTCGCCCTTGGTTGCGCCGAAGTTGGGCGAACCGATATTGATCTTGCTCCAGTCGTAAATCGCCTTGTTGGTGACACCCTGCGTCAAACTGAGCGGATTTTGGGTGGCGAATCTCCCAAAATAGCTGGTGCTTTGCAACAAATGCGCGCCCGCAGCGTTATTGCTCGTGGGGCCCGTGCCGGTGGTAGTGGGCATGTCGTTGATTTCGTATAGCTGAATCTGTCCGCCATTTCCGATGTACAGCGACGGAACCTGGTAAAAGGCGGTATCGCTCGGGGCGATCGTGCCGGGCAACAGGGTGGTTTCATTGGACGAGGTGAGCCCGGTGATGGCTGGCCTGCCGTCGGCGAAATGCACCGTTCCCGTGGCCGCGCCGTTGGATGCTATCGACGTGATGGGATCGTAGGTGGGTTTGCCGCTTG
>DATJPQ010000246.1:0-10752 GCA_035506315.1 Opitutaceae bacterium | reverse complement strand
TCCCTGGGCGGTTAGATGCGCGGTGTAAACGCCGCCGGGCAATGTCGTGAGCAGCGCGGCGTCCTTGGAGTTTGGCGAGAGGGAGAATGCGCCGACTTGGGTGAAGGCGCTGGTCAGAGCTGCCGTGCCGCCCCAGTCGTTGTTTTGCTGGAGCACGGTGCCGGCGACGTTGAAGAGCGTGAGTGCCGGATCTGCCACCACACTGCTCACGCCAAATGGAGCCAGGCTTGGCCCGATGCCGCGCAGGAGGAGTTGCTTGTTGCCGTCCCCGCTGGTGGCGAACCCGGCGATGAGTGTCTGATCGCCGGCTCCGGCGAGGCCACGGGCGGAAAGGCTGCCCAATCGGGCGGTCAGCGTAGTCGGCACGCCTTTCCGGATCAAATTATTGTGATTATCGGCAATGAAAACAGATCCAGTCGCGTCTACTGCTATGCCGAAGGGCGAATAGAATTGTGCGACGCTACCAATGCCATCGGTATTTCCGAAGGCGATCCCGGCTTGGCCGGCCACGGTCGTTACCACGCCAGTAGTTGACACCTCCCGTACGGAATTTTCGTCAATAACGTATAGATCGCCAGCCACGTCCGAGGCAATTCCACTGGGTGCGGTGAACCGGACCGTGTTGCCGGTGCCATCGGCGTTGCCGGAGCTTCCAGCAAATCCCGCGAAAGTCGTGACCATGCCAGCAGGGGTAATCTCCCGAATCGTGCAGTTACCGGAATCCGCCACGTATAGGTTGCCGACGACATCGACACTAATTCCTATAGGATTGTTGAACAGAGCCGCGCTGCCGAAGCCATCGGCACTGCCCCGGCTTCCGGCCAAACCGGCGACAGTCGTGACGACGCCAACGGGCGTGATTTTCCGGACGGTACTGTTGCCCATATCAGTCACGTACAGATTCCCAGCCGAATCATTCGCTATGCCGTTCGGCATGTAGAATTGTGCCGTGGAACCGAAGCCATCGGTACTGCCCTGGCTTCCTGCCAGACCGGCGACAGTCGTGACAACGCCGACGGATGACACTTTCCGGATGGTATTATTGTAGAAGTCCGTCACGAACAAATTTCCCGAAGCGTCCGCGGTGATTCCGCAGGGACCGTAGAATCGAGCCGTGCTACCGAAGCCGTCGGCACTGCCGGAGCTTCCGGCCAAACCGGCAAGGGTCGTAACGTCGCCAGTTGGGTTCACTTTCCGGATAGTGTTATTGTAGAAGTCCGCTACATACAGATTTCCCCAAGCGTCGGCCGCGATCCCAGAGGGCTGATTGAATCTGGCCGCAGTGCCGTGGCCATCGGTATTGCCGGGGCTGCCGCCGGCCAGGGTCGTTATGGTGAGGCATTGAAGGTTGCCTGTGAGCAGTTGAGCGGTGCGCGAATTGACCGGGCTACCGTGAATGTCGGTGACCTCGCAGAACAATTGAGTGCGACCGCCCGCGAAGGGAGCGGGGCCAACCACGAGCGTGGCGGTGGTCGTGCCTTGGTAGGTGATTCCGTCATCGATTTTGCTCGTGACCGCTCTAACCGTGATCGATTGCCATTGGTAGGTGAACGGACCATCACCAGTGACATCGATGCAGAAGGCCGCCCTTGAACCGACCGCGATTGAGGCGTCCCTCGGCTGCACGACAAATTGAATGGGCTGGCCGATGGAGAGTACCGCCGCCGTGCTCGTGATTGTCCCAGACCCGGTTACAACTACATCGTAAGAGCCAGCGTCACCAGATTGGACATTGGCGATGGTTAAAGTTGCCGACGTTGCACCGGGTATTGGCTGGCCGTTATGCCTCCATTGAAAAACGTTGCCGTTGGTTACGACCGAAAAAACGCCGGTACTGCTTATCGGTACTGTGATACTGCGTGGTTGTGTTGTGATGGTGACGGGAAAGACCGGCTCGACCGATACCAGCCGAGGCACCCAGATGACCCAGAAGAACAGCAACGCCAAGGCGCAGCCCACCGAGCGGCCGCTCCGGTCGCGTGTAGGAATGGGCTCTTGTTCTGCCAAAGCCCTGCAACGGCGGAGGCTCGCGATGGCGGGAAGGAAGGCGGTCATGGGAAGCGCGGCCTGCCGGCGTGCGGCAGCCCTACAACGATCCAAGAATTCACGAGCAGTGTTTATCACGTGGCCAACGAGAAAGACAATCCAGCATGCCAAACCCGCTACTGGCGGAAAAAGAAAGGCTGGCAGATGGCGCGTTAAGAATAACGCGTCCTACCACGGAAAAATCCCCGCGCCGAAGGCCGAACGGGTAGGGCGGATTGTCCTTGATCCGCCACGGATCGGTCGGGAACGGCGCGTTGGGCTTGCCCGCCGTGGCGGTGATTTTCCGGCGGTAGGGCCGGACCTCGTGTCCGGGCCGCCCAGAAAAACATCCGCTCGCTTACGCTCGCCGCCACAAAAACGGGAGACGCGGCCTGCCGACGAGCGGCAGCCCTACATTCTGAAAACAAAAAGCCCCGCGCCTTTGCGGGCGCGGGGCTGAGAGAACGAAAGGCACGGCGCGTTAGCCTTGCCCGCCGTGGCGGGGATAACGCGCCCCACCTCGGATAGATTACTTCTTCTTCGCGGCCTTCAGGTCGGCGACAGCGGCCTGGGCGGCGGCGAGGCGCGCCACGGGCACCCGGAACGGGCTGCACGAGACGTAGGTCAGGCCGAGCTTGTGGCAGAACTTCACCGAGTCGGGATCGCCACCGTGTTCGCCGCAGATGCCGAGCTTGATGCCCGGGCGGGTCAGGTTGCCCTTCGCGATGGCGATCTCCATGAGCTGGCCCACGCCACCCTGGTCGATCGAGGCGAACGGGTTCTTCTTGAAGATCTCAGCCTCCTGGTAGGCGCCGAGGAACGAGCCCGAGTCGTCGCGCGACATGCCGAGGCAGGTCTGCGTGAGATCGTTCGTGCCGAAGCTGAAGAACTGCGCGGTCTCGGCGATCTGGTCGGCCGTGAGGGCGCCGCGCGGCACTTCGATCATCGTGCCGACTGTGTAGGTGAGCTTCACCTTCTTCTCGGCCATGACCTGCTTGGCGACGTCGTGAACGATGGCGACCTGCAGATCGAGCTCCTTCTTGAAGCCGACGAGCGGGATCATGATCTCGGGCTTGGCCTTGATGCCCTGCGCGATCGCATCGGCGGCGGCCTCGAAGACGGCGCGCGCCTGCATTTCGGTGATCTCGGGATATTTGATGCCGAGACGGCAGCCGCGGAAGCCGAGCATCGGGTTGAACTCATGCAACTCGTGCACGCGCGCCATGATCTTCTCGACCGGAATGCCGAGCTTGTTGGCAAGGTCGAGCTGCTGCTCCTTGGCGTTCGGGAGGAATTCATGCAGCGGCGGATCCAGGAAGCGGATCGTGGCCGGGAATCCCTTCAGCTCTTTGAAGATGCCGAAGAAGTCGCCGCGCTGGTAGGGGAGCAGTTTGGCCAGGGCCTTTTTGCGGTCCTCGAGCGTGTCGGCGAGGATCATCTCGCGCATCGAGTCGATGCGGTCGCCCTCGAAGAACATGTGTTCGGTGCGGGTGAGGCCGATGCCGGTGGCGCCGAACGCGACGGCGTTGCGCGCCTGTTCGGGCGTGTCGGCATTGGTGCGGACCTGAAGCCGGGTGGCCTTGGCGCACCAGGCCATGAGTTGCGCGTAGTTCTGATACGTGCGGCCCCGCTTGGCCTCTTCGTTGCCCTGAATGAGCGCCTGGATGACCTCGGCGGGCGCGGTCTTAACTTCGCCAGCGTAAACGAGACCGGCGGTGCCGTCGATCGAGAGGAAATCACCCTCGGCGAACGTCTGGCCGGCGACGGTGAGCGTGCGCTTGTCGTAATCGACCTGGAGCGCGGCGGCGCCGCACACGCAGACCTTGCCCATCTGGCGGGCGACGAGCGCGGCGTGCGACGACACGCCACCACGGGCGGTGAGAATGCCCTCGGCGGCGATCATGCCGCGGAGATCCTCCGGCGAGGTTTCGATGCGGACGAGCAGCACCTTCTCGCCCTTTTCGGCGGCGGCGACACAGCGGTCGGCGTTGAAATAGATCTTGCCGCACGCGGCGCCGGGGCCGGCGGGCAGACCGGAGGCGATGGCCTTGGCGGCCTTGATCGCAGCGCGGTCGAAGATCGGCGCGAGGATCTGGTCGAGCTGGTCGGCGGGCACGCGGGTGATGGCGGTCTGCCAGTCGATGAGCTTTTCCTGCACCATCTCGACGGCGACGCGGGCGGCGGCGACGCCGGTGCGTTTGCCGTTGCGCGTCTGGAGCATGAAGACCTTGCGGTCCTGGATGGTGAACTCGAAGTCCTGCATGTCGGCGAAACGCTCCTCCAGCCGCTGGCGGATGCGCTCGAGCTCATGGTAGGCATCGGGCATCACTTTCTTGAGTTCGAGCACGGGCGACGGCGTGCGCACGCCGGCGACGACGTCCTCGCCCTGGGCGTTCATCAGGAATTCGCCGTAGAAGACCTTTTCGCCGGTGGCGGGATCGCGGGTGAAGGCGACGCCGGAGCCGGAGAGCTCGCCGGTGTTGCCGAACACCATGGCCTGGACGTTGACGGCGGTGCCCCACTCGGAGGGGATGTTGTACTTGCGGCGGTAGACGATCGCGCGGTCGTTCATCCACGAGCCGAAGACGGCGCCGATGGCGCCCTTGAGCTGTTCGCGCGGGTCGGCCGGGAAGTCGTGGCCGGTGCGCTCCTTCACGAGGGCCTTGAAGCGGGAGACGAGTTCCTTGAGGTCGGCGGTGGAGAGCTTGGTGTCCTCGATCTCGTGGTTGCCGTACCGCTGGTCCTTGAGGGTGCCAATCACGGTTTCGAATGGCTCATGATCTTCGCCGGGGAGCTTCTGCACGCCCAGCACGACATCGCCGTACATCTGGATGAAGCGGCGGTAGCAATCCCACGCGAAGCGGGGATTCTTGGTGGCGGTCTCGAGGGCGAGGACGGTCTCGTCGTTGATGCCAAGGTTGAGAATGGTATCCATCATGCCGGGCATCGAATCGCGCGCGCCGGAGCGCACGGAGACGAGCAGGGGCATGGCGGTCTTGTCGCCGAGCTTGGTGCCCATGATCGCTTCGACGTGGCGGATGCCGGTCTCGATCTGCGCCTGGAGCGCAGCCGGGTAGGAGCGCTTGTTGGCGTAATAATAGGTGCAGACCTCGGTGGTGATGGTGAAACCAGGAGGCACAGGCAGGCCGATGCGGGCCATCTCGGCGAGGTTGGCGCCTTTGCCGCCGAGCAGCGGCTTCATGGAACCGTCACCGTCGGCTTTGGCGTTGCCGAAGAGGTAGACATATTTGGGCGCCTTCGAAGCGCTGGCTTTCTTGATCGCGGGCTTTTTTGCCGCGGGTTTAGCCGCCGTTTTGGCGGATTTTTTTGCTTTGGATTTTACAGCCATGGGGGAGGTTGAGGTTGAGAAAACGAACGGTGGCGCACAGGCGCGAGAGGGGCAGATGCCAACAGGCGCGCCGGGGGCCTGTCAACGATGCAGGGGCCGGATAAAACGGGCCGAGCGGAAGGTCTTGTCTATTCCGGCATTGCCGGGAAGGCCGCCGTCGTTTGGTCGCCGATCGTGGGAGCGGGTTCATCCCGCAGCTGCAGTTCTAATGCAGCTGCCCCAGGCCAAAATTTTCGCGACCCTCAGCTGACACCAATTACGCGTAGTTTTTTGTTCACGTGACACCTGTTTACAGCATATGTAAAACAATTATTAATAATAACAAACATTAGTTTGTCACGTATTATGTGACAAACTTATGACCACGGAACGGACTATGTTATTTAAGCTGATTTAGTCGCTTTTTCGAGCTTCGCGCTGGGCGCGAAGCACGACCCGGAACATCTGGACGGCCAGCCAGAAAACCGCCGTCAGGCAGGCTGCGGTGAGGCCCGCCCAAAGCGCGATCATCTTCGGATCGTGGGACGGCACGTGAGAGCGTAGCCGGCCAAACAAGATTGCGAAAAAGGCAAGGCAAAGCGTGGCGTCGATGGCGAGACTGGCAGGCGTAACCTTTTTTTGTTCGGGCAGAGCCATGACGGTAAAAGAAACAGAAACACCGATTTGTCCACGAGAGATCGCAGTTCGTGGAGCGAAGGGCAGTGCCGGATTTATCGCGGAGAGCAGTGGAGTCAGGTGATCGATCAGGTGGAGCAGCTTGCGCCCAAGACGCTGGAGCGGATTAGATTGATCTGTAGCCACAGGGGCTGGCCAAGCGTCTACCGCGCCGTAACCGTCGCGGCTGCTTTCCGATCGCAGCCTGCCCGGCCTACAGCTCCAGCGTCACTTCCAGCCCGTCGGTGCCGGTGAGTTCCTGGAGGTGTGCCCCGTGTTTCAAGAATATGCGCAACATCGCATAGTTGTCGGACTGCGTTTGGGCGACGAGACGCTTGAGCTTGCGCTGGCGGGCGATGGCGATGAGCGCCCGCAATAGCACCGTGGCCAGGCCGAGCCGGCGGCGTTGTTCATGCACCACGAAGGCCATCTCGGCCGATTCGCCATCCGGCCGCAGACAATACCGGCCGACCGCGACCAGGCGCGAGCCGCGACCCTGCCGCTCGAGCAGGCCCAAGGCCGCGTCGCGACGCTGGCTGACGCCCACCAGTTGGATGGCCCGCTCAGGCGACATCTGCGCGAGGTGGTAACCGTAGCGTTGCTGGATGGTTGCTTCGGAATGCGAGTGGAAAAAGTCGATCAGCCGTTGCACGTCGTTGTGGTGCAAGCGGCGCAACGTGCAGGTGCACGGGCCAATCTTCAACAACATCGGCAGTTGCGCCGGGCGGAAATTTTTCGGAAGCGAGCGCATCGGGACGAATACAATGAGGAGCGTGAAGGCCGGCTAATGGGTTGGCAAGAGGAGGTAAGGGCGAAACGCACCCCGTCGGGCGCTCGGAGCAAAGAGCCCGGTCTGGGGGCATCTTGATGCAATTACCTATGAGAAGGTACGATTCAACAACCGGTGCGGATAGCTAATACTTTTGGGCCTTTTCCGTCTGCACAGGGGGTGACGGGGGGTGTGCATATCTTGTTCTGCATTGCGCGGCGGGGGGGCAGTCCTAATTTCGTCGCGTATGTCTTCGCCGGAAATTGCCGCCAAGCGCAGTCGCAAGTTTGTCGAACAATTGCGCGCTTCGCAGATTTTCCGCGATTACGAGCAGGCGTTTCGCGAGACGATCGGGTTGCCCTTGAACCTGCAGCCGGTGGAAGGGTGGGGCATGCCGTTCGTCAACGATCCGAAGCAGAATCCGTTCTGCGCACTCATGGCCAACTCCAACCACTCGTGCGCCGCCTGCCTGCAACTCCAGTCGCAGTTGCAGGAGCAGGCCGGGCTCAAGCCGGCCACGTTGAAATGTTTCGCCGGCTTGTGCGATTCGGCGGTGCCCGTGCGGGTGGGGGATAACGTGGTGGCCTTTCTGCAGACGGGGCAGGTGCTGCTCCATCAGCCCGACGACAAGCAGTTCGCGCGCACGACGCGACAGCTCCTGAAGTTCGGCACCGAGGTCGATTTGAAGCAACTGGAGGAAAAGTTTTTCCAAACCCGGGTGCTGACGCCCAAGCAGCACGAATCGATCGTGCGTCTGTTGACCATCTTCGCGCAGCATCTGGCCGCGTTGAGCAACCAGCTCGCCGTGCAGGAGGAGCATTCCGAATCGCCACAGATCACCCGGGCGCGGAGTTTCATCACCGAACATCAGGACGAGGATCTCTCGCTCGACCAGGTGGCGAAGGCCGTCAACATGAGCGCGTTCTATTTCTGCAAGATGTTCAAGAAGGCCACCGGCATGACCTTCACCGACTATCTGGCGCGGGTCCGCGTGGAAAAAGTGAAGAACCTTCTGCTCAATCCGCACAAGCGCATCAGCGAGGCGGCATTCGAGGCCGGTTTCCAGTCGTTGTCGCAGTTCAATCGCGTGTTTCGCCGCGTGGCCGGCGAGTCGCCGACGTCCTACCGGGACCGCATTCATCCGCCGGCCAAGAGCTGAAGGAGCCTGTCGGGCTCTCCAATGAAACCATTTCTTCTTCGGAAATTCCCTTGGGGTGGCGGGAATCTGCCTCGACCGGCTCCTTAAGCAGCGCTCCGCGCTGCCCACATCAGATTTCTCCTTCTCTTTACCGCCGCCTCGCGGCGGATTAAGGAGTTTGTCGGTCGGGGCGGATTGCGGCGCGACGAAATCTCGAGCTCCTGCCGAACTTATATTCTACGCCCGACAAACTCCTAGGCCGCGGGGCTGCCGTGGCTCGGGCGTGCGTGGTGGGACGCCGGCGCGGCGTGGGGAGCATGCGCGGGCGGTTGGTCGCGAAACTGACAGACGGCGCAAAAAGTCTCGATCTCGCGATGGGCGACGTGCGCGAGGGTCTGCTTGAGCTCCAGCAGGGCGGTGGCCCGGTGATCGGCGGTATCGGGCAGGTCGCTCTGCACGATAACCAGCGTCTCAAGCAGCGCCTGTTCTCCGGCCACGAAGTAGGCGAGGAGGGGGTTCCGTCCGCACGGGCACAGCGAGCGCTCGGCGGCGCAGGAGCCGTTGGATCGCGCGAGGCGGCGGCGTGCATGGGGCGTGCGGAGCGCCCCGAAGAGCGTGTCCAGCGTGTAGTCGACCATGTGCTTGAGCGCCTCCGGTTGCCCCAGCGGAGTATTCACCGGCTCGACACGCAGCAGCGTTTCCCAACGACGGTGAATGTCGGGTCGCTGAGCTTCAAGGGCATGAAGCATGCGTTCGTCCATGGATCGAGTATGCCCGGCTTGGCGCACCGGCGCTGCGCACGTGTTGGCCAAGCTATTGCATCTTTTGCGCTGGTCGCGGACGCGGCCCAAAGCATGATGGCCGCCAGTCCGCCACCGCTGCCGGTGGCACTTCGCCATGATCGGAATAGTCTCCCGTTTTCAACCGTTGGCCTGCCTCCGGAGCGGAGTGTTGCGGAAAGTAGGCGCTATTCATTCTTCTGGTCAGCCGGGCAACGCCGGCTTCTACCACCGTCCGGTGTTCGCAAAGAGCCCGCGTCTCTCCTTTTTGCCCTGGTGACCATCCGCCCGGCAACCCTCGCTCATGTCCGTCATCCCTCTCACCCTTGGACTCAGCCTCGTGCTGGTCGGCCTCTTTCTCGGGTGTTTTTTGCGCGAGCAAAAACGCTCGCGCTTGAGCAGCCCGGAGCGCGACGCGTTATTGCCGTTGGCCGAGGAAAAGCCCCGCGTGGTGCCGAGGCGCCGGAGCGGCGCAGCGGCACAAGTAACAAGTAACAATGACCGGAAGTAACAAGTAGCAGGTTACAAGTAACAAGAATCTAACGCCTCGATCGCCCACCTTTGACCTTCGTCCCCATGTCCGTCTCCCCGCCAAAAATCGCCATCGAGTTCAACGACCGGGTCGTCCGCCAGTTCATGCTTGCCGCCATCTTCTGGGGCGCGGTGGGCATGCTCGTGGGCGTCTTCATCGCCGCCGAGCTTAACTTCTGGCAGCTCAATGCCGGCGTGTCCTGGCTCACGTTTTCCCGCCTGCGCCCGTTGCATACCAACGCCGTCATCTTCGCGCTCGTCGGCAACATGATGTTTGCCGGCATCTACTACTCGACGCAGCGGCTCGTGAAAGCGCGGCTCGCGAGCGATTTTCTCTCCGCGCTGCATTTCTGGGGCTGGCAGCTCATCATCGTGGGTGCGGCGGTCACGCTGCCGTTCGGCTTCACGCGCGGCAAGGAGTACGCCGAGCTCATCTGGCCCATCAATATCGCGGTGGCGTTCATCTGGGTGGTCTTTGCGGTGAACTTTTTCTGGACGCTCGCGCGCCGGCGGGAGCCGAGCCTGTACGTGGCGATCTGGTTCTACATCGCGACCATTCTCACCGTGGCGATGCTCTACATCGTCAACCACCTCTCGCTCCCCACGAGCTGGACGCACAGCTACCCGCTCTTCGGCGGCGTGCAGGACGCGCTGGTGCAGTGGTGGTACGGGCACAACGCCGTGGCGTTCTTCCTCACCACCCCGATCCTCGGCATCATGTACTACTTCGTGCCGAAGGCGGCCGAGCGGCCGGTGTACAGCTACCGTCTCTCGGTGATCCATTTTTGGTCGCTGGTCTTCGTGTACATCTGGGCCGGCCCGCACCATCTTTTGAATACCGCCCTGCCCGGCTGGTTGCAGACGCTCGGCATGACGTTCTCGCTGATGCTCTGGGCCCCCTCGTGGGGCGGCATGCTCAACGGCCTGCTCACCCTGCGTGGCGCGTGGGACCGGCTCCGGACCGATCCCGTCCTCAAATTCTTCGCGGCCGGTGTCACGTTCTATGGCATGGCGACGTTCGAGGGGCCGCTCCTGGCCATCAAATCCGTCAATGCCCTCGCGCATTACACCGACTGGATCATCGGCCATGTCCATAGCGGCGCGCTCGGCTGGAACGGCTTCATGGCCGCCGGCATGTTCTACTGGCTCCTGCCGCGCCTCTGGAACAAGCCGCTGCACTCGACCGCGCTGGCCAACCTGCACTTCTGGCTCGGGCTCGTGGGCATCCTTTTCTACATCGGCGCCATGTGGGCCTCGGGCATCACCCAGGGCTACATGCTCAACGCCACCTCTGAGGGCGGCACGGTTCTCACCTATCCAAACTTCCTCGAAACGCTCGCCACCATCCGGCCCTTGATGCTCTTCCGCGTGCTCGGCGGCGCGCTCTACCTCACGGGCTTCCTCCTGCTCGCCTGGAACGTCTGGCGCACCATCGCCGGCGCGCAGCCGGTCAACGGCACGATCGAGGTCTACGTCGAGCCGGCGCCCGCGGCGGACCGCCTCGGCG
>DATJPQ010000245.1:0-6723 GCA_035506315.1 Opitutaceae bacterium | reverse complement strand
TACAACGTCAACCGCCTCTCGCAGGTCGCCGCCATCGCCGCGCTCGAAGACCAGGCCTACTATGCGGATGTTGCGAACCGGGTCGTGGCCACGCGCGACCGTTTCCTGCGCGATCTCGCCGGGCGCCGCTGGTTCACCTATCCCTCGCAGTCGAACTTCGTCTTCACCGAGCCGCGCAACGCCCGCGGCGAGACCGGCCCGGCCGTGGCCAGGGCGCTCTACGATTTCCTCTACGCCCGCAAGGTGCTCGTGCGCTACTTCCCCAGCCACGCCTTGACCGCGCCCTTCCTCCGCATCAGCGTCGGCACCGACGACGAGATGCTCGTCCTCACCAACACCATCGACGCATGGCTAACAGCAGCACCCTCCGCGTAGCAACCGTCGCGCGCAAGACGGCCGAAACCGACATTCAGCTCACGCTTGGCCTCGACGGCCGCGGCGTGGGCCAGATCGACACGGGCATCCCGTTCTTCGATCACATGCTCACGCTTTTCGCCAAGCACGGCCTCTTCGATCTCGAGGTGAAGGCGAAGGGCGACGTCGCCGTCGATTACCACCACACGGTCGAGGACATCGGCCTGGTGCTGGGCGAAGCCTTCAAGCAGGCGCTCGGGACCAAGACCGGCATCCGCCGCTACGGATTTTTCTACCTGCCCATGGACGAGGCGCTGGCACGCGTGGTCGTGGACCTGAGCGGCCGGGCCTGCCTCGTGTACGACGTGCAGGCGCCGGTGATGTTTGTGCGCGATTTCAATCTCGTGCTCGTGAAGGAATTTTGCCGCGCCTTCAGCAATGCGCTCGCGTGCAATCTCCACGTGAAGCTCGAGTACGGCGAGGAGCCGCATCACGTGGCCGAGGCGATCTTCAAGGCATTGGCCCGCGCCCTCGACGTGGCTACCCAGGTCGATGCCCGTGCCGCCGATCTGCTCCCGAGCACCAAGGGGAAGCTGTAGGGTAATGGTCGCTCTGAAAGCCAAACTCCCAACGTCCAATGCCGTGCCGGTCCCGCCACCTGTCGTGGCTGTGATCGACAACGGCATTTGCAACCTGCGCAGCGTCACCAAGGCCGTCGAGGCCGTGGGCGGGGCGATGCGCATCGTGCGGACGCCGGACGAAGTCGCGGCGGCGCGGCCGGCCGGGCTCGTGCTGCCGGGCGTGGGGGCATTGCGCGATTGCGTGGGGGCGTTGCGTGCCGCCGGGCTCGATGCCACGGTACGCGACTGGATCGCCGCCGACCGGCCGTTCCTCGGCGTGTGTTTGGGCATGCAGGCGTTGTTCGAAAGTTCGGAGGAGGGCGGAGGCGTGACCGGTCTCGGCATCTTCCCGGGCCGGGTGGTGCGCTTCCGGCGTCCGCCGGAGTTCAAGATTCCACACATGGGCTGGAACACCGTGCGCTTTGTCCAGCGCGGCACGCCGCTGCAGACCGACCTGAACGACGACGGCGAATCCTTCTATTTCGTGCACAGCTACTATTGTGCGCCGGCCGATCCCGGCCTCGTGCTGGCGGAATGCGACTACGGCGGCGCGTTCACCGCGGCCATTGCCCGCGGCCGGGTGTTTGCCACGCAGTTCCATCCGGAGAAAAGCCAGGCCAAGGGCCTGCGCATCTACCGTAATTTCGTCCGGCTGGCAGCCTGTCGGGATTGAAAGCTGGAATGCCTTGGCGGAAGGATGTTTTGGAGTGATGCGCAGCCGGCCTCGCCCGACAGGCTGCCAAACGAAAATGCTTGCGGCATTTTCGAACAGGCACGGTTAAAGCATCCACCCCATGTGCGCTGATCTGCTTGGCGTACACCGCGCTGATATGGGCGGGACGCCCATGCCACCCACCACGGCGGGCTAGTGTGGCATGGACGTCTCGCCCGTGAGTTTGGGCTGCGGGGCCAGAGCAAGGCTGAGACGTCTGCGCGTATCTTGTCCGACGACGGCCGGCCATCAGCCGGGCTTCACTGCGGAATGCGTTTTCCCCGGGTTGGGGCGTGTTTTCGAATTCAGCCATGCCTGCGCTGGAGGCGCAGCAGGTTTGGCGCAAGGCGGGCTGTTGGATGCTGGGCTGAAGCCCTGCTCCGCCAGCATAACGCCGCGCGAAACCTGCTCCGTCCCAGCCCTTCGGGTGACGGGAGCACCCGGCTGGCCCGGCGTTGTGCCGGGGAGCATGGGCCTCGGCCCACCTCTCCTCGGCCCGCCTTGGGCGAGTCTGGTTCTCCCGCCACGCAAGCGTGGCTGCATTTGAAAACACGCCCCAAGCAGCGCTTTCCCGCGGCGGGGAGGGTGGGGCGTTTATCTGATAACGCGCTGGTGGTGTCGGTTAACGTCAACTTTGTTTTGCATGCCGGACAAATTGTGCTCCCTTTTTAGACTATGTCCTCCACCGCCCAACTCAGAATCGACAACAAAGAAATCACCCTTCCGGTCTTCGTCGGCACGGAGGATGAAAAGGCGGTCGATGTGCGCAATTTGCGCAACGACACCGGCTGCATCACGTTCGACGACGGTTACGGCAACACCGGTTCGTGTCTCAGTTCGGTCACCTTCATCGACGGCGAGAAAGGCATTCTGCGCTATCGCGGTTATCCCATCGAACAGCTCGCCGAATACTCCAATTTCGTCGAGACGGCCTACCTGATCATCCATGGCGAGCTGCCCACCCTGCCCCAGCGCAAGAAATTCTCCCAGTTGCTCACTGAGAACGCCGCCCTCCATTCGGGATTGGAAAACCATTTCGAGGGCTTTCCGGCGGATGCGCATCCGATGGCGATCCTGTCGGCGATGCTCAATGCGCTGGGTTGCTACTATCCGCACCTCGCCACCAACGATCACCAGCGCGATCTCGCCCATTACGACGAAACCGCCGCGCTGATCATTTCGAAGGTGCGCACGATCGCCGCCTACTCGTATCGCGCGAGTCGCGGCCTGCCCTACATCTATCCGCGTCGCGACCTGCCGTACTGCGAGAACTTCCTGCACATGATGTTCTCCGAGCCGTACCAGTCGTACCTGGCCATCCCGGAAGTGGCGTCTGCGCTCAATCTCTTCCTGCTGCTCCATGCCGACCACGAGCAGAATTGCAGCACCTCCACGGTCCGCATGGTCGCATCGAGCGGCGCCGGTCTGTTCGCCTCCACCGCGGCCGGCGTGTGCGCGTTGTGGGGCCCGCTGCATGGCGGCGCCAACATGGCCGTGATCGAGATGCTGCAGAGCATCCACGACGAGGGCGACGATGGTTCCAAGTTTGTCGAGGCGGCCAAGTCGGGCAAGGCCGACAAGCGCCTCATGGGGTTCGGCCACCGCGTCTACAAGAACTATGACCCCCGCGCGAAGATCATCAAGCAGAGCTTCTACAGCGCGCTCGCCAGCCTGAAGATCAAGGACGATCCCCTCCTCAACATTGCCATGCACCTGGAGGAGGCCGCGCTCAAGGACGACTATTTCCTCTCGCGCCGGCTCTATCCCAACGTCGATTTCTACTCCGGCCTCATCATGCGGGCGCTCGGCATTCCCCTGAACATGTTCACGGTGATGTTTGCCATCGGCCGCATGCCTGGCTGGATCGCCAACTGGAAGGAAACGGCGAGCAACCCGAAGGGCCGCATCTACCGGCCGCGCCAGGTCTACATGGGTCCCGCCCAGCGCAATTACGTGCCGATGCACGAGCGCAAGTAACCGGCGGATTTCTTACAGGAGAAAACAGAGAGAACGGAGGGAGCGGATTTCTCCGCGGATGGAAATTGAATGCTTAACGCAGAGGACGCAGAGAGAGCGCGGAGGGGTGAAAAGGGAAGGCAGACTGAATGGTTGAAATCCTGAGTCCTCTGTTCTCTCTGCGGCCTCCTGTAAAAATACGATTGTCGGACTTTGCCCACGATCACGGATTTGGATCCGGCGGGAGTTTGGCCTCGGGCCCGGCCGATTCTTTCTTTTCCGGGGATTGGTGAAAGATCGCGTCGGAATCGAGGCCGGTGAGAGCCTCGATCCCTTGGAGCAGCTTCCACAGCGCGTACATGGAGACGGTGAGCATCGGCAGCACGATCACGGGCCAGCTCAATAGGTGCATCCGACCGAGCTGGTTGTTGAACTCCGGCGTGCCCGGGGTGCCGCGCAGCAGGTAGCGCGCGAGACCGAAACCGAGCGCCGCGCTGAGGAGAAAACTGCCGGCGAGCAGGTAGCTGGAACGCGCCAGCAGCCGTTCGAAGGCGGCGCGGTTGCCCCGCTCGTCCAGCGCCGCATCCACCTTCGGCACATTGATCACCTGATCGTTGTACAGCAGCTCGCGCACGAGCGGCCGCTTGGTGCGCATCGAGATCAGCACCATGGCGCCGATGATCGTCGGCACGGCCGCGTCTTTCACGGCAAAACCCAGACCGCCGACCTTCAGCACCCCGAGTCCGCCGCTGAGCAGCACGCTCGCGAAACCGATGATCGAAACGAAATTCGCCCGCCGCCTCCGGATAAAATCCTGGAGACCATAGCCCACCGGGAAGGCCAGCGCGACCAGCAGGCCCGGGATCGGCCCCAGCCAGCGCTCGCTGCTGAATTTCATGAGCACCACGGTCGGCACCACAATGTTGCAGACCAGATTGAGCAGGAGGTTTTCACGCCTGGCGGGCGCGGCGGCGGATAGGGCGGGCGGAGTGGACATTTCGATTTTGCCAGCGACAGTTACAGAGCCCTTACTCACGTCAAACCTGCGTCCATGATCTTGCTCGGCCTCAATATCGACCATTGCGCCACGCTCCGGCAGGCGCGTTACCGGGAAGCGGCGGCGACCTGCGGCGGGGCGGTCGAGCCCGATCCCGTCGCGCTCGCGCTCGCCGCGGAACGCGCCGGCGCCGACGGCATCACGGTGCATCTGCGCGAGGACCACCGGCATATCCAGGAGCGCGACGTCTGGCGGTTGCGTGAAAGCATCGCCACCCGTCTCAACCTCGAGATGGCCTGCACTCCGGCGATGATCGAATTTGCGCTCAAGCTGAAGCCCGACTCGGTGTGCGTGGTCCCCGAGAATCGCCAGGAGATCACCACCGAGGGCGGCCTCGACGTGGTCGGACTGCGCGACCGGGTGAAGGGGTGTGTCGAGGCGATGAACGCCGCCGGCATCATCACCAGCTTGTTCATCGATCCCGACGAGCCACAGATCGAGCTCAGCGCCCGGTTGGGCGCACCCTGGATCGAGCTGCACACCGGCGCCTATGCCGAGGCCTGCCACACACCCCGTCGCGCGGCGGAGTTCAAGCGTCTCTGTGTCGGTGCCTCGCTCGGCAAGGAGGGCGGACTCACGATCAACGCCGGGCATGGCATCAACTACGTCAACATCGCGGAGGTCCGCACGATCCCGCACCTGCACGAGCTCAACATCGGCCACAGCATCGTCAGCCGCGCGCTTTTCACCGGCATCGAGGAAGCCGTGCGCGAAATGAAGGCGCGGATGAACGGGTGATCGGAAGAACGCGAGAACACCGAAGAACGCGAGACACCGGAAGACTCGGAAGAACGCGAGACGCATCCAAATCCCCAAACATGGCCCTTTCCATCTCCGCTGTCTGCTCGTCTTTCCCGTCTTCCTAGTCTTACTTGTCTTTCAAGTCTTCCAGCATCTTTCCCGTCTTCCGAAGTCTCCCCTGTCCTCCACTTTTTCCCGGTCTCACTCGTCTTCCGTACCTTCCGTGTCTTCTGTATCCTCGCTTCTTTCGGTGTCGTCCGTGATTCCAATCCATCACGATGGTGTGGTGCTGGGCATCGGTTGCGATATCATCGAGGTGGCGCGCGTCCGCGGCGTGTGCGAACGCCAGGGCGAGCGGTTTCTGGCCCGGGTGTTCACCGACGAGGAGCGGGCCTACTGCTCCGGCATGACACATCCGCACAAGCACTTCGCCGCGCGCTTTGCCGCGAAAGAGGCGGTGTCGAAATGCTTCACGACGGGCATCGGCGCCGAACTCGGCTGGAAATCGATCTCCATCTACCACGGCAAGCGCCGGCAGCCGCTGGTGCGGCTCGACGAGAAAGGCGCGGCGCTTTTGCGGCACCTTGGCGCCACCCGGGTGCTCGTGAGCCTCTCGCACACCGAAACCATGGCGATGGCGGTGGCCGCGCTCGTGCGCTAGGAGCCGGTCGGACGCGCCCATGAAATTATCCTTCCGGTCAACATTCCCATTGTGATGAACGACCCCCGCCTCGACCGGCTCCTTAAGCAGCGCTCCGCGCTGCAACCACCGGGCACTTGCTTCGGTTTACCGCCGCAGCGCGGCGGATTAAGGAGTTTGTCGGTCACGGCAGTTTGCCTTGCGACGGACGCCACGAGCTGTTTCCGCACCGTTGTTCAAAGTCCGACAAACTCCTAGCCTCGTGGACGACGATACCCCTACCGACCCCCGTCCGCCGCCGGCGAAGATGTCCATGACGCCCTCGTGGGTGATGCTGGGCTTCGTGCTCGGCGCGTTTTTCGTCTGGGCGCTGCCTGAACCGAAAAAAGAACTGCCGTCCTCGCCCGTGCCGGTGGAGCGGACCCCGGAGACGACGACGCGGCCTCCGCGGCTCCCGCACCTCACCGATGTCGAGGCGGTGTTCGCGCAATGGGACCGTTATGCCATCTGGGAGAACGATGTGACCGAGATCGCGTATTGGAACGAGGAGACCAGGAGTTTCTCCAACTTCTTCGAGGTATTGCGCAGCGGCGACCGGCTCTTTTTCCGTTCCATCCCGAAGCTGACCCGCCCGCTGATCAGG
>DATJPQ010000244.1:0-4286 GCA_035506315.1 Opitutaceae bacterium | reverse complement strand
GCACCGAACCGCCACCCATGAAAAGCAGCCCCTTGTAGAGAATGTGGGCGAAGGCGTGGGCGCAGGCGCCGTTGATGGCGAGGGCGGTGCCAATGCCGACGCCGGCCACCATGTAGCCGACCTGGCTGACGATGTGGTAGGCGAAGAGGCGGCGAATGTCGTTTTCGATGATCGCGTAGACGACGCCGTAGAGCGACATGATCACGCCGAGCCAGACGAGCAGCTCCATGCCGGCGAATCCGCGGCAGAGTGCGTACACAGCAGTCTTGGTGGTGAAGGCGCTCAGGAAGACGGAACCGTTGAACGTGCCCTCGGGATAGGCATCGGGCAGCCAGGCATGCAGCGGCGGCACGGCGGCGTTGAGAATGATGCCGATCAGGATGAGGTATTCGGCGACCGACGTGTTATGGATGGCGAATAGTTTGAACTCGATGCTGTGGGTGGCGTGGACGTACAGGATGAGGCCTGCCAAGAGCGAGAGACCGCCGGCGACGTGCACGAGCAAGTAGCGGAAACCGGCCGCGGTCGATTCGGGACGGCGGCGGAACCAGATCAGGAACACCGACGAGAACGCCATCAGCTCCCAGAACAGGAAGAGCGTGAGCAGATCGCCCGCGAAGATTGCGCCAAGCGAGCCGGAGACATAAACCCAGGCCGCGCTGTGCTGCGCATCCTCCTCGACGTGCAGGCCGTAGAGGGTGCCGATGCAACACATGCCGCTCATGATGACGGCGAACACCAGGCTCAACGAATCGACGCGCCCGAAGGTGAGCGTCCAGTGCAGGAAGGTGATCTGGCCGTGCACTGCGGCAGGCTGGCCCAGCATCGACAGCACGAGGCCGAAGGTTGCCAGCGGCACCGCCAGCAGGAAGGCCTTTTTGAACGCCTTCGGGATCAGCGGCAGCAGCAGGGCCCCGCCGATCAGCAACAGCGACGGATGAATCCAGAGATTACTCATCGTAGAAATCCTCCGGCTTGGTGACGACCGGGCCGACGACCGCCTTGGAAACGATCACGAGCAGCACGCAGCCCAGGAAACCGAACACCGTCCAGAATACGGGGATGGTTTCCGCTGCTTCGAAGAGCGAGGCCCAAAAGCCCTGCGCGGACTCCGCCGTGACCGGGGCTTCGCGGCTGTGGGCGGTCAGGGCCCACCGCGTGACGTCGGCCGCCACCACCAACACCAGTACCGCATAACAACCGAGAACAACCGTCTTCAGGTTGCGGCGGAGAGATTCGATGATTTGCAGGAGATTCATGGCAGGACGGCCGAGGCGAATTGCATGAACAGGTCGGGATAGAGGCCGAGGGCCACGGAGATCACGGCGGTGAGACAGAGCGGGATCAGCATGGCGAGCGGTGCTTCGCCGGTACGGACCGCCGGCGCATGGCCGTGTCCGTGGCCATCGGGCGCAGCCGCCGCGGCCGGCACGGCCGGCTGGCCAAAGAAGGCGTGGTAGACGACCGGTGCAAAGTAGGCGGCGTTGAGGAGCGCGCTGGCGATGAGCACCACGAGGATGCCGATCGAGCCGGCCTCGAGCGAACCGACGAGCAGGTAAAGCTTGGAGGTGAAGCCGGCGACCGGCGGTACGCCGATCATCGAGAGCGCAGCGAGCGCGAACGCCCCGAAGGTCCACGGCATCTGCCGGCCGAGGCCGCCCATTTCGGAGATGTCCTTCTTGTGTGTCGTCACATAGATCGCGCCGGCACAGAAGAAGAGCGTGATCTTCGAGAATGCGTGCGCCGCGATGTGGAAGAGGCCGCCGGAGACTCCGGTCGGATTGAGCAGGGCGACGCCGAGGATGACGTACGACAGCTGGCTGACGGTGGAGTAGGCGAGCCGCGCCTTCAGGTTGTCCTTCGAGAGCGCGACGACCGAGCCGACCAGAATGGTGATCGAAACAAAGTAGGCCGTGGGCAGGCCGAGATGGAGGCGGCCCATCAAATCCACGCCAAAGACGTAGAGCATCACGCGTACTGTCGAAAACACGCCGACCTTCACGACAGCGACGGCGTGGAGCAGCGCGCTGACCGGTGTCGGCGCCACCATGGCACTCGGCAGCCAGTTGTGCAGCGGCATGACGCCATTCTTGGCGAAGCCGAGGATGCAGCAGATGTAGAGGACGACGATGACGCCGTTATGGACGCCAGCGGGCAGGATGCCGACGTGGGCGTTGTGGGCGAAGTCGAGCGTGCCCGAGAGCACGTAGATCAGCACCATCGCGGGCAGGATGAGGCCCTTGGCCGCGGTCGTCAGATAAACCAGGTACTTCTTTCCGCCCTCGTAGCCCTCGTCGTCCTGGTGGTGCGCGACCAACGGATAGGTCGTGACGCTGACGATCTCATAGAAGAGATAAAGTGTGAGGAGGTTGTCGGCGAAGGCGCAGCCGACGGCGCCGAACAGGGCGAGGGCGAAGCAAGTGCTGAAACGCGTCTGGGCATGCTCCTCCAGGCCGCGCATGTAACCGGCGGAGTAAAATACCGCCACCACCCACAAAAACGACGCCGTCAGGGCGAACACCATCGAGAGGGCGTCGGCCCGAAGCGAGAAGCTCAGGCCCGGCAGCAGCTGAAACAGCGTGAAATGCACCGTTTCCCCGGCGCGGACGGCCGGGATGAGCGACCATGTTATACCGAACAGCGTGGCGGCGGCCACGAACGAGCAGGCTTCGCGCAGGTTGGGCTTCCGGCCCGTCGCCATGACCAATCCGGCTCCGATCAGCGGGGCGAGGACGGCGTACAGGAGGCGGGAGTCTTCGACGATTTTGGGTGCCATGGAGCTAGCCCTTCAGTTCGGAGAGCCCCTTGGGCTGGATGGAGCGGTAATTGCGGTACACGGCGATGATGATGCTCAAGGCGATCGCGACCTCGGCGGCCGCGAGTCCCATGATGAACAGAACGAAGATCTGGCCGACGGTCGGGTCGGGGGCCGTGAAACGGTTCAAGGCCATGAAATTCAGCGCCGCGGCGGAGAAGATGAGTTCGCCGGCAATGAGCATGCCGATGAGGGTGCGGCGCCGGATCAATCCAAAGATACCGGCGGCCAGCAGGAAAGCGGCGAGGACCAGGTACACGCCGACGTGTTGGTGCAGTTGGAGCAGATGGTTCATTTCTTGTCCCTCCCGCCGCGGGCGATGGCGAGCGCACCGAGAATGGCAACGAGCAGCACGAGTGAGATGAGTTCGAAGGCCATGCTGTAGGTGGTCAGCAGCGCATCGCCGACGGCGGCGACCTTCCAAGAATCAGCCGTAACCGGGGTGGCGGGACTGAGCCAGGGCGTACCGTGGCCGATCCGGGCGATACCGACAAAGACGGCGCCGGCCACGGCTGCTGCGATCAGGAAACCGAAAATCGGATACGGCTTGTGCTTGAACCGCTCCGGCAGGACCTCGTCGGTTTCGGAGAGCATGACACCGAAGATGATGGTCACGCACACGGCTCCGACGTAGATGAGAATTTCCATCAGCGCCAGGAACGGGCTGTTGAGGAAATAGTAGAGCCCGGCGAGGCCGATGCAGCAGAGCGCAAGGCCGCTCACCCCCCGGATGATTCGCGTGGTCAGGGCGGCGATCAGCGCCCCGGCCACCGTGGTGACGACAAAAAAGATGAAGATCGCGGCGATCAGGTAGTCGGCAAAGGGAAACGCGGTGGTGGCAGGAAAGTTCATGGGGCTTTCGGCTCCTCCGGGGTGGCCGGGGCGGCGGGCGCCGGGGGTGGCGGGGTCCAGCCCCTGCGCTTTTCCTCGAGTTGCTTGACGAGGTCCATGTGGTCGAAGTCAGCGCGGGAGGTGCCCACGACGTTGTATACCTTGGAGAACTGGATGGCGTCGAACGGGCAGGCCTCGATGCAGGAGCCGCAGAGGCTGCAGGTGGTAAAGTTGAGCTTGTAGTCGGTCACCGACTTGGTCTTCGCGCCCTCGAGCTTGGCGCCCTCGACGAGGATGCAACTGCTCGGGCAGGCGCGTTCGCAGAGCGAGCAGGCCGTGCAGCGCGATTTGCCGGTGACAGGATCGAGCACCAGCTCGATGTGCCCACGGAAACGCTCGGGCATCTTCAGGGTTTCGCGCGGATAGTGGACGGTGATCTTGCGGCGGAAAAACTGGTCCAGCGTGATACGCAGGCCGATGAGCAGGCTCTTGAATCCACCGAAGACGTCCTTGAAAGCGGATTTGGTGCTCATCGGACGGCCCTCAACGTGATCAAGGCGCCGGTCAGCAGGAGCGTGACCAGCGAAGTGGGAATGAGAAGTTTCCAGGACAAATTGAGCAGGCCGTAGAACTGGGTGCG
>DATJPQ010000243.1:0-3421 GCA_035506315.1 Opitutaceae bacterium | reverse complement strand
CTCCAGCTCTTTCGTCGTCACGTCCGCGCTCTCCGCTAGACTGCCACCAGCTCGCCGTTTTCAGTTGCCGTTCCCTCGGAGTATATCCGGCGGCAGGGAAGCAATGAACCGACTGGAAAACAGTGGACAGGCATCCCGCTGTCATTGGGCGCTTTAAAACCGGCCACCGATGGGCGCTATTCACCGGCCGGGTTGTTGATGTTGATTTTCAGCATAGTCGCTTCCAACCGCAACTCTGCACCTGATTGGCCTGTGATGATCGTGCCTGTTCTTTCTGCGCATCCGGCGCACCGAGCCGAGGGGCGCTTTGGCTGGTTTTGAGCCGTCGCGCAGGGACGGCGCGGTTCGTCTGCAGGATGCCCTGGTGCCCAATTTTGGGAGGTACCACAGATCGTCCCGAGCCGTTTGCGCTCGTTATACGCGATCCTGGAGCGTCGATTTTCACGGCCGGGCTCCCTTCTCGCCCGGAGAGGCGGTTTCGGCAGGCCGTGAGACGGCGCGCTTCTTCGCAGGCTTGCCGGTGGGCGCTTCAGCCGCGGGTTGCTCTGCGTCACCGGCGGCCTGATTTCTCAACCGGTAACTGCGCCCCGTGATCGAGATCAACTCGGCATGATGCAGGAACCGGTCGAGGATCGCCGTGGCGCTGGGGACGTCCCCTACCAGCTTGCCCCAGTCCTCCAGCGGGCGATTCGAAGTCATAATCGTGGACCGCGTCTCGTAGCGCCGCATGATGATCTCGAACAGGTATTCGCCGGAGTGCCTGGGCAACTGTTTCATTCCCATGTCGTCAATGATCAGCAGGTCCGGTTTCAGGTACTTCGTCAGCACTTTATCCTGACCGGCGAAGGCCTCGTCCTGCAGGAAGTCGCGGACCACGTCGAAGATAGAGCGGTACAGCACGGCGTACCCCTGCTTGATCGCTTCGTAGCCCAGGGCCTGCACTAAAAAACTCTTGCCGACGCCGGGAGGGCCGAGGAACAGCACGTCTTTCAGCTCGCGGATGAACCGGCATGTGGCCAGGTCGAAGATCTGTTTGCGATTGATCGACGGGTTGAATGACCAGTCGAAGCTGTCGAGCGTCTTCACCTCGCGGAACTGCGCTGCCTTCAGCCGCCGGCCCATCAGCCGCTCGTGCCGCACGAGCAATTCGTCTTGAAACGCCAGCTCCAGGAACTCGGCATGAGTCAGACTGTTGGCGCGGGCCTCCTGGAACCGCACCTCCAGAGCGCGGGCCAGCCCCGTCAGGCGCAGTTCTTTCAGTTGGGATTGCAGACGGTCATTCATCATGGCGAGATTCTCCTGGCGAAGGGGGGAACAAGGGACGTACATTGGAACTGTCCGGAGAAGCAGAATCAGGCTCTGCTGGCGAGCAACCTGAGGAGGAATATCCGGATCCGGGCGGGTGAATGTCCCGCGAGCCCTGGTCCGCCACAGGCGGATCAGGGCATTTGTGTTCCCGGGCCACACATTCATCTGCCCGGCCCTGCCTCATAAAACGCACCGTGGCCGGCGCACTCGGCGTGGAATGGGTTTGTGTCTTCCTGGCGGCCGCTGCGGCCACGACCCGCGCATAGTCGTCCAACGGCCGAATCAGCGGGTGTTCTTCGAGGAACGGCAGGGCGGCCTGCACGACGGCAGGCTGGCGCTCGATCAGTTTTCGCAGCGCCCGCAGCCGGAACTCGCCATGAGACAGCGCCGTCTGGCAGGCATTTTCCAGCACGCTGCTGGAATGCTTCTTGGTGAGGGCGATCAGCCCCATCAGCACCCGTGTCCCTTCGATGCCGCGCGCCGTGAGCATGGCTTCCGCCCAGGCCGTCGTGGAGGGACCGATCAGGCTGACTCGGGTCAAGAGCCATCGCGCCCCGCGCTCGATGCCGCTGATCTTCTCGGGAACGATGTGCTCTCCCCGCGTGCTGAACCTTCCCTGTTCATGCCGCACGTGAACGGCGATCTGCTCCATCCGCTGGTTGAACACGCGCACCAGCCGCGCATCCCAGCGGGCCCATACCGTGCGCCCCAGATATTCCGGTGGGACCGAGTAGTAGGCTTTGGCGACTTCGATATGGCCGTCGCGGTTGACGATCCGCTGCCCTTCGTGGAAAAACGCGAAGCGTTCCAGCGGCAATGGCTGCAGCGCCGGTTGTTCGAGAGTCGCGAACACCTCACCCACCTGCTGATGGATCGTGCCGTGCAACCGCTTGTCGGCCACCGTCCGTTCCCACTCCGCCAGGTGCTGGTTCTGCTGTTCGAGGCTGCCGAAGGTTCGCGCTTTGAGCCCGTTGTTTTTGACGAACCCGATGCCGCGCTCGATCTTGCCCTTGTGGCGCGCCATGTAAGGGCGCGCCGGCAGGATCGCCGTGCCGTAGTGTTCGCTGAACGCCTGCAGCTTCGGCTGCAATTCCGGGTCGTACCAGTCGGCGCGCTGGACGGCCGCTTTCAGGTTGTCGATGACGATCGTGTGCGGCACGCCGCCGAAGTGCCAGAAGGCATTTTCCAGGCAGCGGAGGAAGTCTTCCGTCGCTTGCCGGTACGAGACCTCGCTGTAGCCTTTGCGGCTGTGGCTCAAGACCATGCGGAACACGTGGGTCCGGCGCCGCTTCCCGTCGGCCGCCACAATCGGAGCGCCGGTTCCGTAGTCGACCTGGGCTTCGAATCCCGGCGGGCATTCCATCCGGCGGAACGGGCGCGGCGCGCTCGCTTCCAGGTTCTTCACCAGCCGCCGCACGCTGTAGTAACTCCCCTGGTAGCCGTGCTCGGCCACCAGGTCCTGATAGATCCGCTGGGCGGAAAGCTCGTCGCGCAGCTTGGCCTCGATCACTGCCCGGAACGGTTCGCAAATGCTGCGGCGGCCCTGCCGCGCCGAACCGGCGCGGGTCTTGGCGCCCCTCTGCGGCGGTCCGGTCGTATCGACGGCGCCGGGCATTCCACCGGCGGAGCCGAGGGGCGCAATGGCCGGTTTTGGGGTCGGATTACGGTCAGACGGGTCGGCGGGTGCTGGCGTCGTCGCCGCCCTAGCCCGACCTCGAGCCGAGGCGCTCGAAAAATTGGCCGGTTTTGGCCCATCCGAGCCGAGGGGCGCATTGGCCGATTTTGGATCGCTCTGCACGGATCGCAGCAGTCGCGCGACCGTCTCGCGGTGTACGCCGAGCTTTCGCGCGATCGCGCGCTGCGACAGTCCTGCGGCATGTAACTGTTGGATCGCCTGAATCATCGCCACTTTGAGTCGGTTCGCCATGTCCGGTCTCCGTCAACGGGAAGGATGTTGACGGATTCCTACGGCGAACTTTTCCTCTCTCAAAATGGCCGGTTTTCAATGCGCCCCGACTGGCCGGTTTTCAGCGCCCGCTGACACTACTGACGGCTGTGGCGCCTGGCGTCGACGTGCGGGGCCTTTTCTGAGGCAGGCATGGTCACATTTTAT
>DATJPQ010000242.1:0-4731 GCA_035506315.1 Opitutaceae bacterium | reverse complement strand
CGGAAAGCGGAGAGCGGAAAGACACCCTTGCACCCGGTGCCGGCCCTTCGGCGCCCGCTCCGCGTTCACGCTCTTGGAGCTGGTGCTCGCGCTCGCCCTCACCGCGCTGCTCATGGTCGGGCTGAACTGGTTTGTCTTCTCCATGGGCGAATTGTGGGGCAAAAACTCCGACAAGCGTCTTTTCGAGCAGCATGTGCGGGCGGTGACACGGTTTCTCGAGCGGGAAATGCTGACGGCGGCGTTGCCGCCGGCCGGCAAGGTGGGGCAGACCGCCATCGCGCCCCAGGAAGTGCGTCCCGCCAACGCCAACTCCGACCACCTGCTCACCTTCGAGCTGCCCGAAGGCAGCCGCCTGATTGCCTGGCCGACACAGCCGCTCCCCGAGGTCGTCTGTTCGCTCCTGGTGCGCGACCGCCAGGGCCTTGTCCTGCTGTGGCACTCGCGGCTGGAAATGCACTTCGCCGACGATCCGCCGCACGAGACCTTGATCTCGCCCTTCGTCACGGCGATGGCCTACGACTATTTCGACACCAACCTGAAACGCTGGACCACGGAGACTGCGCTGCAACGCGATACCGCCTCCGGCGACTATCTCGCGCCCCAGCGTATCCGCTTCACCTTTACCTATGGCACGCTCACGAAGGAGACCATGATCTCCCTGCCCATCGCCACGGAAGGGCTGCCGAATTACTAGCCATGCGCGCCCCCACCCGCTCGATCCCGCCTGTCCGACCCCGCGCCGCCCGCCGCGGCGGATCGATCCTGGTCGTCGTCCTGGTGACCCTGCTGTTTGCCGCCACGGCGCTGACGCTGTTCGTCGAGAAGGCCAGCGACGACCTGCTGGTCGAATCGCGCGTGGCCGCCGCCCGGCGCCTGCGGCTGGAAGCCTATTCCGCGCTCGAGACGACCCTCGCCGTCCTGCAGGATTTCCAGCTGGTCAACGGCGGCCTGCACAGTCCGGCCGAAGGCTGGGGCAATCCGCTCGAATGGGCGGGCTACGTGCCGGCGGAAGGGCGCGCCGTCACGGTCGCCTTTGTGGACGAGAGCGGCAAACTGTCGTTGCCCCACATCACGCCCACCACGCTCGTGGAGTTGTTCAAGTCATGGGACATCGCTCCCAGTGACGCCGAGAAACTGGCCGACGCGTTGCTGCAATGGATGAATCCGGATTACGTGCCGACCAGCGGCTTCCTGGCCGACTACGAAAACGACCCGCTGCCCTATGTGGCGCCGGCCCGGTCGTTGCGCTCGTTCTCCGAGTTGGCGGCCATCGACGTGGTGCGCGAGACATTCTTCGATGCGGACGGCCGGCCCAATGTTTACTGGAAGCGGTTCACCGAGGCGGTATCGCTGATCGATTTCACCCAGTCCAACCTCAATTCGCTGCGCCCCGGCGTGCTCGCGGCGTACGGGTTCGACAGCAACCAGCAGGCCCAGCTGGGCGATTTTCTCGCCGGCACCGGCAATTACCAGACGCAGGGGCCGGGCTATTTCCACACCCCGGCCGAGGCGTCGACCATCCTGGGCGCGGAGGCCCCGGCAGGCGTGGGCACCAGCATCGGCGCATTGCGCATCGTCGTCACCGTGTTGGACAGTCCATCGGCACGCTCAGGTTTCCGCCTCAGCGTCGTGGTCGCCCCGCCCGGCAGCACCGCGAAAGTCGTCGACAAAAAGGCGACCGCCAAGCGGCCCAATACGGTCGTGGAAACGCCGGCTTCACCGACGGCAACCCCGGCACCCACCAGTCCCAATAAAGTCACCACCGGCGTCGGGGCCGGCACGCCGAATCCGCCACCGGCGCTGAATTACCCCTTTACGATCTTGGAAATTCGGGAAAACGATGAGATGCCTCAAGCGCCGGCCGATCCGACGGCCGATGCCACCGCCAACCCATCCGTCAAAGCATGAGCGCCTCACTGCTGGAAATTTTCAAAGCTGGTCCACCGGCGCCGAACGTCGTGCTGCTGCCCGATGCGCATTTCTTCGTGCGGATTGTACCTGTGAACGACGCCGTCACACCGGAAGCAGTAGCGGCGCAGGTCGCGCTCGCACTCGAGCGCCTGGCGCCGTTTCCGGTCGAGCATCTCAACTATGGTTTCTATTGGGTGCCGGGCGCCGCGCAGGCGCTCGCGTTTGCCGCGTATCGCCGGCGCTTCACGGCGGAACAGGTCGAGACCTGGACAGGAGCGGAGCTGGTCATGCCGACTTTCGTGGCACTGGTCGGGCTGACGCCCGAGCCAGCCACGACGGTGCTCGTGCCCGGCGCCGGCCAGCTCACGGCGGTCCATTGGGGTAATTCTCCCGTGCCCACCCAGGTACTCGTGCGCGCCCTGCCACCGGAAGCCACCGAGGAGGACCGCGCCCGGGCGCGCGACGAGTTGTTGCGTGAGATTGGTGGCAGCAGGAAGATCGTCGATCTGCCGGCGGCGCCCGTGGCCGTGCCCTCGTCCGACGATAAAGAGTATCTTTTCCATGCCGGCGACATGGCGATACACCTGCCGGTGGCCCAGGCCGCATGGCTCGACGCGCGCCCCAAAGACGAGCTGGCGGCGCTGCGCCAGGACCGCGCCCGCGATGTGTTGCTCTGGCGCATCTTCCTCGGCTGTGCCGCCACGCTGCTGCTGCTGCTCGGGGGCGAGCTGGCCCTGGTCGGCGGGCACATGTGGCAAAAGACGCGCGTCGCCCAGGTGAACGCGCAAAGACCCGGCGTCGAGAAAGCGCAGGCGATGGAGACGCTCACCGACCGCATCGAGGAGTTTTCGACGAGGCGGCTGCTGCCGTTCGAAATGCTGACCTTGATGGGGGGCAAGGACAAACGCGGCACGGTGTTGTTCTCCCGGACCACGACAATCGGCCTCTATGGACTGGAAATCGAGGCCCAGACGCCGAACCCGAGCGACGCGACCGCGTACGAAACGTGGCTGAAGGCGAATCCCGCGTTCGCCAAAGTGGAGTTCCACCCGCAACCATCGCGGGCCAACCTGGCGATGTACAAAATCACGGTGTTCTTCAAACCCGAGGCGCTGAAACCCGCCACCCAGCCATGAAAGCCTTCAAAGCCTTTTTCCTCAGCCGGCTGATGCGCGAGAAAGCGTTGCTTCTGGCCTTCGTGGGCCTGGGTGCGGCGATCTGGCTCTCCAGCTACGCCGGCCGGGCAGCCTCGTTCTGGCGCGAATATAGCCGCACGTCGGATACGCTCAAGATGCAGCGCAAGGTTCTCGCCAGCGGCCCGGCCATCGAGGCGGCGGCAAAAAAAGCCATCGCCCAGCTCGATCCGGCAAAAACGCTCAACGCCACCAGCCTGCTCGCCACGGTTACGAATCTCGCCAAGGACGCCCACCTCGACTCCGGGCGATCGGAGGATCAAAACGACGATCCCGGCCCGCAGTTCATCATGCACAATCTGCGTTTCTCGGTGACCAAGGCCCAGTTCGAGGACCTGGAGGCATTCTACCTGAAGATCCAGCAACGCTCACCTTATATCGTCCTAGAGCAGTGCACGGTGCAGGCCACCCCCACCCAGCTAAGCGCGGTGTTCAAGTTGCGGTCCATCGAGGTCGTTCGTTAGTCCGGTTCGCCGGGTGGCGGGGCGCCGGCACAAAGCGCTCTCCCCGTGCGCGCAGGGAACTTTCGCTTGGCGCAAGCGTCACGATACGTTCGCTTTCCCGCTTCATGATCCGCTTTCTCTCCGCGTTTATCCTCCTGCTTCTGTCGCTGCCCGCTTTGCGGGCGCAATCTACCGTGCCGGCGGTTTCCCAGCCATTGCCCAACCAGGCGATCACGCTGGGCAGCAATGCCGTGACCCTGGACCTGCGCAACTATTTCGCCCTCCCCGGCGTAACCGGCCAGGTGGCGCAGTTCGACACGGTATCGGGCAAGATCAACGTCGAGCTGTTCTCCGGCGATGCGCCGCTGACCGTGACCAATTTTTTGAACTACGTAAACCGGGGCGCGTATACGAATACTTTCATCCATCGCTCGGTGCCCGGTTTTGTCATTCAGGGAGGCGGTTTCGTTCTCCAAGGCAATTCGATCAGTGCGATCGCCGCCGATGCTCCGGTGAGAAACGAATTCAAGCTCTCAAATACGCGCGGTACGATGGCGATGGCGAAGACCGCCACGGGTCCCGACACGGCCACCAACCAGTGGTTTTTCAACCTCGGCGACAACCGGCATAACATCGACCCGACTACTGGACAGGATATCGGCCTCGACGTCCAGAATGGCGGTTTCACGGTTTTTGCGCGGGTGCTGGGCACGGGCATGACCGTGATCGATACAATCGCGGCAGTGCCGGCGTATGATGTAAGAACCTCTTTGGGAGCAGATTTCGGCCAGTTGCCTTTGCTCACCGGGAACCTGACGGCGGCAGATCTCATTCTGATCCGCAACATCACCACCGTGCCGGTCTATCCGACGAGCGGCGCAAGCGCGTCGGTCCTGACGTTTACGGTGCAAGACTCCAATGCCGCGGTCACCACGGCCACGCTCGATCAAAGCAATCTCGTCATCGCGCCGTCGAACACGACGACGGGCACCAGCACGATTACGGTCACAGTCACCGACACCAACGGCAACACCGCCTCAGGATCGTTCACGGTAACGGTGACGGCTGCCGGCGCGGCCCCGGTCGTTACTACGTCGCCGACAAGTCAGCACGTGACACCGGGCAGCAACGTGACGTTTTCAGTCGCGGCGAGCGGCGCCGGTCCGCTGACCTACCAATGGAAG
>DATJPQ010000241.1:0-16253 GCA_035506315.1 Opitutaceae bacterium | reverse complement strand
CTGTCGCTGTGGGTGCTGGCCTGCATGATGGTCGGCGTGGGAATCGGCAGATTGCTGCCGTCCCTCACCGCCACCCTGAGCAGCTGGGAGTTTGGGCGCGGCTCGCACGTCAACATTCCCATCGCCGTCCTCATCTGGCTGATGATCTATCCGATGATGCTGAAGATCGACTTCGGCGGGCTGGCCGGCGTCGTGCAACGGCCCAAGGGGTTGCTCGTCACACTCGTCGTCAACTGGCTGATCAAGCCCTTCAGCATGGCGCTGCTCGGCTGGCTGTTCGTTCGCGTGCTGTTCAGCGGCGCACTCGGCTGGATCACACCGGAGGCGGCCCGGGATTATACCGCAGGGCTGATCATCCTCGCCGCGGCACCCTGCACCGCGATGGTGTTCGTCTGGAGTTACCTCACGGATGGCGACCCGGCCTACACCCTCGCGCAGGTGGCCATCAACGATCTCATCATGCTCGGGGCGTTCGCGCCCATCGTCATGTTCCTGGTGGGAGTCAGCGGCGTGGTGGTGCCGAAGGGCATTCTCATCACCTCCGTCGTCGTGTTCATCGTGATTCCACTCTCGGCGGGTTGGCTGAGCCGCACCGCGCTCATCCGCAGCCAGGGTGAGGCGTGGTTCACGGGGACCTTCCTGCCCGTCTTCAAGCCGGTGACGATCATCGCGCTGCTCGCGACACTGATCCTGATCTTTGCCTTCCAGGCGGAAAACATTCTGCGCAATTGGTTCGCCGTCGTCCTGATCGCCATACCGATCGTCATCCAGGTCTATTTCAACTCGGGTCTGGCATATCTGCTGATGCGCTTCTTCAAGGTGCCGCACAACGTCGCGTCGCCCGGTGCACTGATCGGTGCGAGCAACTTCTTCGAACTGGCGGTTGCCGTCGCCATCACGCTCTTCGGCGCCACCTCCGGCGCTGCCCTGGCCACGATTGTCGGGGTCCTGGTCGAGGTGCCGGTCATGCTGTCCGTGTGTCGCATCTGCAACCAATCCCGCTCGTGGTACAATCTATCCGTGCCGCTTCCGGCCGGCCCAAACCGATCCTCTCCATGAAACCCACCGTGCTGATTCTCTGCACCGGCAATTCCTGCCGCAGCCAGATGGCCGAGGGCATCCTCCGCGCCGCGGCGGGCGACCTCGTCGAGGTCCACAGCGCCGGATCGAAGCCGGCGGGTTACGTTCACCCAAAGGCCATCCAGGTCATGCAGGAGATCGGCCTCGACATCTCGGGGCACACGTCGAAGCACATGAACGAATTTCTGAACCGAAAAATCACCACGGTCATCGCCGTGTGCGGGGACGCCGATCAGGCGTGCCCGCTGTTTCCGGGACCGG
Source organism: Opitutaceae bacterium (assembly GCA_035506315.1). GTDB lineage: Bacteria > Verrucomicrobiota > Verrucomicrobiia > Opitutales > Opitutaceae > MWDT01. The sequence continues at coordinate 14,912 of DATJPQ010000241.1, read as the reverse complement.
TGAACCGCCACTACTGGGGCTTTGACGATCCGGCCCGCGTCCAGGGGACGGAAGCGGAGATTCTCGCCGCTTTTCGCCGGGTGCGGGACCGGATTCGCCTCGTCTTCGAGGCCTACGCCGCCGGCTTGAAAGAGAGCCCGCCGCCCGCCGGTCAGGGTGGTAGATAATTGCTCTTGACAACTGTTGTACTAGACAACAATCATGGACAGCCATGAAAGCAAGCGTTGCCTGTCCCACGCCCGACATCCGGGCCTTCCGCGCCGCCTTGCGGCTGCTGGAACGCAAGATCAACCGCCATCTCCACGATGACACCACTTGCTGTGGTGTCGGATTTCTCCCCTGTCATGTTCTGTTGGAACTCGCGGGCGAAACCGGCCTGTCGCTGCGGGATCTCCAGGAGACCATGGAGACCGACAAGGCGGCGCTCAGCCGCACCGTTGAAGGGCTGGTGCGTGACGGGCTCGTCACCCGCCGGCAGAACCCGCGCAACCGCCGGGCGATCATCATCACGCTCACTGCCGCCGGCCGGAGCAAGGTCGCGGGAATCAACAAGTACACCGACGAAAAATACGGCCGGCTCTTCCGGCTGATTCCGCCACGCGAACACGCCATGGTGATGTGCGCGGTCAGCCATCTCGCCCGGGCCTTCGATGAACTCGAGTGCGGCAGGGCCGCCTGTTGCGCTCCGAAGAAAGCGGGCCGGTCATGAGCGCGTGCACCTGCAGCCCGATCGCCGGCGGTCACCCGGACGGCGGTTTCATCCCGGTTCAGTCCGACTGGACACAAGCGGACTGGCTGGGCGCGCTCGCGGTGCGGCTCAACGTCGGCCGGATGGACTACCGGGTGGCGCCGGGTCTGTACGCGGCAGGTCGTCCGGATGCAGCAGCCCCCGTCTTTGTCACCGCCAACTACAAGCTCTCATTCGATCACCTGCGCCGCGCCTTGCGGGGATTGGACGCCTGGCTGCTCGTGTTGGACACCCACGGCGTCAACGTCTGGTGCGCCGCCGGGAAAGGAACGTTTTCCACCGCGGAGCTCAACCGCCAGATCGAGGTGACTGGCTTGAGCAAGGTGGTCTCCCATCGGCGGCTGATCCTGCCGCAACTCGGCGCGGTGGGCGTCGCAGCGCATGCAGTTGCCCAAGCAACCGGCTTTACGGTAATCTATGGTCCGGTCCGGGCTGGGGACATCCCTGCCTGGCTCAACGCGGGCCGGCGCAAAGACTCCGCGATGCGCACTGTGCGGTTCTCGTTCTGGGATCGGCTGGTTTTGGTGCCGGTCGAGATCGTCAATGGCCGCACGCATCTTCTCACCTTGGCGGCGGTTGCCCTCGTGCTCGCGCTGATCCGGGTGCGCGGATTCGACCCGCCGCTCGCGAGTTCATTCGCCGGCTACGCGACGCTGCTCCTCGGGTCCGCGCTCGCTGCCTGCATCTTCCTGCCCCTCCTGCTGCCGTGGCTGCCGACGCGATCGTTCTCGATCAAGGGCGCCACCATCGGGCTGATCTTGACCGCGTGCCTTGCGGTGCTGGCCCCCGCTTATGCCGGGAGTGGCTTTTGGGCGGTTTATCAAGGCGGCTGGGCGATCGCGGGGTCCGCCCTGGCCGCCGGCGCCATTGCTGCGTTCGTCGGCCTCAACTTCACTGGAGCCACCGTATTCACCTCCCAGTCCGGCACCCTGCTGGAAACGAAACGGGCCCTGCCCGTCATCGCCGGCGCCGCTTTCGGCGGTCTCGCACTTCAGATCATCGGGGCTTTTTGCAACAACCCCTCATGAATCTTCGCTACTACACCTCGGCCCTGACGCTCGAACTCGACTCGACCCGTTGCGTGGGCTGCGGGCGCTGCGTGGAGGTCTGCCCCCACGGCGTGTTTGCGCTCATGCATAACGTGCCCGGCGGAATTGGTTCGCTTCCTCACGCCCGCCAGCCGCACCGGCAGTCGCACATTGTTGCCCGCGATCGCTGCATGGAGTGCGGCGCTTGCGCACTGAACTGTGCAACCGGGGCGATTCGCGCGGGCGCGGGGGTCGGTTGCGCCACCGCCATCATCAACGGCATGATTCGCGGCACCGCACCCGAATGCGGCTGCGGAGGCCGCGAGAAATCGAGCGGCTGCCGCGGCTCGAATTGCGACGGAAACAACTGAGAACGCACCAAAACTCCTCCCACAAGCAAAGGGCCATAAAAATGAAAATCACCCGCCTCGAATGGCTCGCACCCGCGGTGCATTCCTGGATTCTCGCCTCGGCTTTGAGCCCATGGAATTACCGGCCGCCCTCATCCTACGAGATTCGGGAGATGACCCGGCTGCTTCGCGATTTCCTCCGCGACGAGCCGGGTCGACGGTCTGCCGCGTCAGGCTTCACCAGTTGCTGCGCACCGGCTGCATCGTGTTGCCCGGTGATCGCGTGCGCTTGAGCGTCGGGCTCGGAATCCCTGCGTCCTTCCCCACCTCAGTCCACCTTTAAAAACGTATGAATACCATTGATCCCGAAACTATCCGAACTGAAGTCCGGCGTCGCTATGGCGCCATCGCCACTGGCGACGCCGATCTGGCTTCCTCTGCCGCGCCGACCTCATCCTGTTGCGGCGGTCCGGCGCCGTCGGCCAAGCCCGCCTCTAGCTGCGGCTGTGGCCGTTCCGCCGACACCCAAGCCCGTACCCTCGGCTATTCCGAGGCTGAAATGGCGGCCGTCCCCGATGGGGCGAATCTCGGGCTGGGCTGCGGCAATCCCGTGGCGATCGCCTCGCTTCAGCCCGGTCAGACGGTACTCGACCTCGGTGCCGGGGCTGGCTTCGACGCCTTCCTCGCCGCTCGCGCCGTCGGTCCATCCGGGCGCGTGATCGGCGTGGACATGACGCCGGAGATGGTTGCCAAGGCTCGCGCCAACGCGAAAAAAGGCGGTTTTGCGCAGGTCGAATTCCGCCTCGGTGAAATCGAAGCGTTGCCGGTCGCGGACGGCATCGTCGACGTCATCATCTCGAACTGCGTCATCAATCTGTGCCCGGACAAGCGGCCGGTGTATCGCGAGGCCTTTCGCGCGCTCAAGCCCGGTGGCCGGCTCGCCGTGTCCGACGTCGTCGCCCACCGGGAACTGCCGGAAGCAGTGAAGCGCGATCTGGCGTTGCACAGTGGCTGTCTCGCTGGCGCGACGCCTCACGACGAACTGCTCGCGATCCTCCGGGAAGCCGGATTTGTTGACATTGTCGTTCGCCCCAAGGGCAACAGCGATGCCGTGATCGAAAGCTGGGAATCGAAACGCGGTTTTGTCGATCAGGTTTTCGCCGCGGAGGTGACCGCGCGCAAGCCGTCCGCCGCCGCCCCCAAGCGCTCCTCCGGATGCTGCGGATGAACTCACCGCGCGGGAAAAGACCCCCGACGTTTGTGCTCCGTCCCATGCGGACAGCAGACCTGCGCTCCGCTCGCTTGCTGTGGTCGCATGCCGAGGGTGTCGAACTGGCCGAAGGCGACAGCCCGGCTGAACTCGCCGGGTATTTGCGCCGCAATCCGGGTGCGAGCCAGGTGGCGTTGGCCGGCAAAAGGCTCGTCGGTGCCGTACTGGCCGGACACGACGGCCGGCGGGGCTTCATCTATCATCTGGCGGTCGATCCGGGCTGCCGTGGGCATGGCCTGGGGCGCCAATTGGTGACACGTGCGCTCGCCGTTTTGAAAAAGCGCGGGCTACGTCGCGTTCTCCTGCTGGTCGCTCAAGACAACCAGGCAGGGCGGGCCTTTTGGCTCCGCTGCGGATGGGAGGACCTCGAAATCGCGGTGCCCATGGGAATCGACCTATAGGTGGCCATCCACACCTATCTTCGAACTGATAGCCGGTTGCCGCTGCACTTGGGCTTGTACGCCCAAACGTCGGAGCCTACTGCTTTCACCCATCATGCATTTCCGCGACCTGACCGAACAACAGATCCTGGCGCTCGCCATTTCCGCCGAGGAGGAGGACAGCCGGATTTACTCCGATTTTGCCGAGAGCCTGCGTAGTGAATATCCGGCGACAGCCGAGTTGTTTGTGGCCATGGCCGAGGAGGAGTCCGGGCACCGGCACCGGCTGATCGACCTTTATCGCACCCGGTTCGGCGAACACATCCCGCTCATCCGGCGCGAAGACGTCCAGGGATTCTATACCCGCAAGGCGCGCCTGTTCGGCCTCAACGTCCGGCCGGAACGTGCCCGCGCCGAGGCGGCGCAGATGGAAATCCAGTCGCGCAACTTCTACCACAACGCGGCCCAGCTGGTGCACGATGCCTCCCTCCGACAGTTGCTGGGCGATCTCGCCGCCGAGGAGAGCAAGCATGAATCGTTGGCGGAAGGGATCAATGCGCGACAGGCGCAGGAGGGCCAGATCGCGCAGGAACACGACTTCGCCCGCCGCTCGTTTGTGCTGCGGGTCGTCCAACCCGGCCTCGCCGGGCTGATGGACGGATCGATCTCGACCCTCGCGCCGCTGTTCGCCGCGGCCTTCGCCACGGGCAATACCACCGAGACGTTTCGCGTCGGCCTCGCCGCCTCGGTGGGCGCCGGCATCAGCATGGGTTTTGCCGAGGCGCTCTCCGACGACGGCAAGATCAGCGGTCGCGGCGGGCCGCTCCTGCGCGGCAGCGTCTGCGGACTGATGACCACCTTCGGCGGGATCGGGCACACCCTGCCCTATTTGATTTCCAACTTCCACACGGCGACCGGTATTGCCATCGGGGTCGTGCTGGTGGAACTCGCCGTGATCTCCTGGATTCGCTGGCGCTATATGGACACCTCGCCCGTCGCCGCCACCACGCAGGTGGCCGTCGGCGGCGCCCTGGTCTTCGCCGCCGGCTGGCTGATCGGCGCCGGCTAGGAGTCTGTCGGATATTGGCCCAAAGTACGAAGCTCATCCGCTCTCTCCTTTACCCACGAGATTTTTTGCCTATCCCCATTAATCCGCCCAAATTTTCCTAACCGTCTTGGCCTGCGAATCAGACCTTTCTCGCGGAGCGCTTCAGCGGTGTGGAACGCTACAGTCGGCGGCTGGCGAAAGTGGTGGAATTGGATAGTATGCCCAGGAAAGAAATGTCGTGAAAACAAGGCCCCCGCGGGGAAAGGCGAATCGTCGACGAACTTCGTGCTTTGGTCGGTGGCGTGTGCGATCTGCGAAAATTTATGGACGCGCACAGCCGCCGTCTATTTTGTGAGTGGCAATGCAGATTCCTGCTCTTGCTCTTTTGCTCCAAAAGGTGCCGCGTCGGACGCGGACGATTTTACTGACCTGTCTTTATGGGGCGGGCGCGGGCCTGGCGGCGGTTATGTTCCAACTCGCTGCCAATCTGATCTATCGGCAAGGTCTTTTCGCCCTCGCGCGCCGCTCGACGCCGGTATTCCTGGCGTCCAGTTTCGTCATCGTCATCGGCACGAGTCTGATCGTGGGCTGGCTGCTCAACGCCTTCTGCCGGGAGGCGGCCGGCAGCGGCATTCCGCAGCTCAAGGCCGCCTTTTGGAAAGATTTCGGGTACGTGCCGTGGCGGATAGCCTGGGTGAAATTCGTCGCCGGCGTCCTAAGCCTTGGTGGTGGTTCGAGCCTCGGACGTGAAGGTCCGAGTGTGCAGCTTGCCGGGGCGGTGGCCTCGAATCTCAGCGGACTGGCGGGCGAGCCGAAGCAGAACCGGCGCTCGGCCACGGCGGCGGGCGCCGCGGCGGGTCTCGCGGCGGCGTTCAATACTCCCCTTGCGGCGATCACCTTCGTGCTCGAAGAAATCGTCGGCGATCTCAACAGCCGTTACCTCGGCGGCCTGCTGCTGGCCTCGGTCATCGCCGCATTCATGGTCCACGGCATCGTCGGACGCCAACCGGCGTTTCTCATGCCCCTGGTCGAGGCGCCGACCTGGGTCGGCTATGCGTTGACTCCGTTGGTGGCGGCCCTGGCCGCGTTGGTCGGCGTGTATTTTCAACGCGCCTCGATCGGACTCCGCGGCCGGTGCATGCGCGGTCGCGTGCTGCCGGCATGGGCGCAGCCCGCCTTGGGCGGTCTCATCACCTGGGTGCTCGCCGTGGGGGTGTTTTATTACTGTTCGGGCCGGCTGGGCGTGTTCTCGCTCGGCTACGACGATTTGACCGATGCGCTCGCCGGCAATCTTGCCTGGAAAATCGCCGCGGTGCTGCTCGTCACCAAGTTCATCGCGACCGTCGCTTGCTACGGCTTCGGTGGTTGCGGCGGCATCTTCTCACCAACGCTTTTCTTCGGCGGCATGACGGGCGTGCTGGTCGCCGGCCTCGTGGGCCTGCACTGGCACGTCTCACAGGCGGATCTGCTGACCCTGGCCGTCGTGGGTATGAGTGCGACGCTGGGCGCCGTGGTGCGCGCGCCGATCACCGGTATCCTGATCGTCTTCGAGATGACGCATGAATTTGGGCTGGTGCCAGCACTCATGCTGGCGGCGCTGATCAGCCAGACGATCAGCCGGCGCATGCTGAAGCACAGTTTCTACGACGAGCTCCTGCACCAGGACGGGGTAGCGTTGGAACACGTGCAACCGCCGCGCGATCTGCGGAGCTGGCAGGAATTGCCCATCTCGGCCATCGCCAATTTCCAGCCGGTTGTCCTCACCAGCCTTGCGGCCCCGGAATTGACACGGCAAATGGCCGCCTCGCCTTACAGCCGTTTCCCCGTGGTGCTTAACGACCGGCTGGCTGGCGTCCTGACTCGCGACGAGGTGCAACTCGCCCTGCGCGAACGACGCGCTCCGACGCTGCAACCGGCGGTTCGCCTTGTGCCCTCGGACAGCGTGCGCCTGCTGCAATCGCGGCTGGTGGAGACCGGTGCCGGCTTTGCGGTGCTGGTCGAACCGGCACAGGACAAGGTTCTGGGCGTAGTGACCCTCCACGACCTGCTGCGCACGCAAACGGCGATGACGGATAAAAACGCCGACTAGCCTCGACCCCGACCGGGGTGTCGGCTGATCACATGCCTTCGCCGAAGAGAATGGCAAGGCGGGCCGCGAGTTTGCGACGCACCACGGCGTAGGAGAAATATTTCAGACCAAGTTCATAATTGGTCGCAGCCCACTCGCGGCGCAACGCAGGGTTGGTCAGAAACTCGTGGGTTTGTTCGATGGTTTCGCGGGTCACGAGGTCACCGTTGGGCCGGCTCCATCGTGGACCCGATTCGCTCGAGATCACCACGGATGGCGGCGTTTCCCGGATCCAGCTGGAGGGCCCTCTTGAGTTCACGGATTCCGTCCTGGAGCCGGCCAATGTGGATGAGCGCGTTCCCGAGATTGACGTGCGCGTTGGCATAGTCGGGTGCAATCCGCAACGCGGCCTCGTATTGCGCGATCGCCTCCTCCCACCGCCCGAGCCGGGACAGCAGATTGGCGAGGTTGAAATGAGGATCAACCGCCGCCGGGTCTTGTTTGATCGCAAGTTCGAACTGCGCGATGGCTTCCGTGGGTCGTCCGGCGAGTTCCAGCACATTGCCCAGGTTGTTGTGGGCGCCGGTGAGAGTCGGATCGAGGCGCAGCGCCTGTTCGTAGTGCGGGATGGCTTCGCGGGGCCGACCGAGGCGCACGAGGGCATTGCCGAGCCCATAACGAGGGGCCGCGAGTTGCGGCAGCTCGCGGGCCGCGATCGCAAAATGGTGCAACGCCTCCTGTGGCTGGCCGGATTCAAGAAGCACGGTGGCCAGATTGTAGTGCGCCCTGGCGTTGTCCGGATTGAGGTGCAGGGCGGTCTCGTAGGCCGCGATGGCTTCGCGAGTCTGTCCCGAACGATTTAGCGCATTCCCAAGTTCACCATAAGACCGCGAGCTTTGCGGACATTTCGCAACCGTGTCGCGCCAGAGGGCCAGTTCGTTGCGGTAGTCCTCGTTTCGCCGCACGGTCATGGTTCCCAAAACGGCCGCGATAATCAGCCCCGGGAAGATGGCCCTCCGTCCGAGCAGAAGATATGCGGCACTGGTGCACACCGCGACGACTGCGGCGAGCGGCAAATACATACGGTGCTCGGCCATCGTCTGCGTGACGACGGGGATCACGCTTGAACTGGGCGCGAGGATGGCGAAAAACCACGCTCCAGCGATTCCAATGGGCGCTTTTTTCCAGAGGGCAACCATGGTGGCGACCACCAGCGTCAGCACGACCACAGCCAGCGGAAGCACGGCGAGAGCCGAGGGCTCAATCTGGAAACCGTAATTCAATACGAGAGGGCCCGGCCAAACCGCGAGGCGCAGATAGTGGGTAACCGCGCGGCACTGGGTCAACAAATAGGTCCACGACGTGACCCCGAGGCCAAAACCTGCCGTGTCGCCGCGAGTGCCTGCGCCGTAGACGAGCCACCCGAGCAGCAGCCAGGTTAATGCGAGAGCCGCGTAGAACCATCCGCGGGTCCTGAATGCCTCCCGGAACGAGCCGGCCACCAAGGTCCGATCGTAAAGCAGCACGACAAGGGGGGCGGAGGCCACGGTTTCTTTCGTCGCCATGCCGGCCAGGCATGCCGCCACCGCCAACGTTTGCCAGCGCCAGGCGCCTGCATCGGCTCCAGTGCTGCGAATGAACGCATACAGCACGAGCAGATAGAACAAGCCCGCCAGGGATTCGGCGCGTTGGGCAATGTAAGAGACCGATTCCGTATTCAGTGGATGCACGGCCCAAATCAAGGTGGTCACCCAGGCGAGCGGCAGCGCGGTGGCTCCGAATCGGCGCTCCAGCCCCGGTTGCTGCCAGGTCCGCCACAAAAGGCCGAAGAGGGTCAACGCCGCGCACGCGTGAATCCCAAGGTTGGCGATGTGATAGCTCCAAACCGCATCGCCGCTGATGGTCCAATTGAGCGCGAACGACAGGTTGAGCAACGGGCGCCCCGTGACCGTCTGACCGTCGCCGGGGGGGGACACGACGTCGCCCGGCGGCCAAAGATGCCGGATGGTGGGGTTCTCGGAGATCGCCGGCGCGTCATCGAGCACGAAGGGACCCGAAAAGCTGTTATGCCACGCAGCCCCGATCGACAATATCAGCAGCAACGCTCCCGTCAGTCGCCATGCCCTGCCCGGCTCGCGGGGCCGTCGGGGGCTTTGGGCGGAGGAAGTTGGGACGCTTTCCATGACTACCTTTTCAGTTGCGGAATCAGCGTGTCGTCGATTTCGGCCGGCGGACCGTAGAGCGCTTCCTGAATGTCCGTGGCGGTCAATCTCCAGATCAGAATTCCATACCCGATGGAATCGACGGGCTTTCCGCGATGGCGCAGCCACGCACAAAGCCGCCCGAATCGCAGATGTTCAAGACTGCGATAAGCCAGATCGAGGGCGGCGGGCGGATAGCGTTCGGCCAGTTCGGACCGACGCTGCGGGTCCCGCGCCACCGCGTGGTAAACCGCGAAATACTTCAGGTAAGTTTGATAATCGTTTTCGTAGATTGTGCTCCAGGGACCCAGCGGGTCCGTATAAACGCTTTGCAGGAGGGTCGCGCTGATCGCGTAGAATCCCGGAGTCAAATCGTAGGGAGCCTGCGTGGGGCTCCAGTCCGGAAAACCCGGCAGCTCCCGACACACGATATGCCGGTAGGTCGGACTGTCATACCCAAAATACGCGAGAAAAACTGGTTCGCGACCGCTGGGATTGTGTTGATCAAGCCAGCGTTTCAGATCGGGCAAATTCATGCCCCAATCAATCGAGCTGTCGACCAGATGCTTGTAGCCCTCGCTGGAACCGCCGGCCAGCGGATTGAAATACGAGAGATAGTGGGGGTACACGGAGATCGAATCCGCGGCGAACCAGAGCAGCAGCGCCATTTGCGTCGCAACCAAGATTCTGAGGCGTTTCTGCCAGAAGATGGCCGACGCCCCGGCGAGCACAAACAGCGGCGGATAGATCGGCAGAATATGACGGTATCCAATATTGAGGTTTTGCGGGATGGCCGCACCGAACACCACCGCCGTGAGCGTGATCCAGGGGATGGCTTCGTAGAGCGATGGTACGGAAAGGGGAGAACCGGGCAAGGGGGCCGGGGCCAACGGCGGGTCCCGTCGTCGACTGGCCCACGCCCAGCCGACCAGGCCCAACCCCACCAGCGCCAGCAACACCGGGGAAGTTTTTAGCCAGGCCGCGCGCAAAAAAAACTTCCGCCAGCCACCGATCTTCCATTGTCCATCCAGGAAGGCGATGCGGTCGTCGTTGTGCCTGAGCAGCCATTTAACTCCGTGCAGGAATCCTTCAGGCAGGAAATGGTGGCGTCGCGACCAGTCGATGAAGGCTGACACTCGCGGATCGATCGGATCCGGATGCGGCAACTGGGCAAATACGATTCCGCTGTCCGCCGGGTTGGAACTCGCCCGATAGCGGAATTCGTAGTGCGTCCAGATCGCTCCCCATCCCACCAGCGCGTGGGCCAGGATAAAACCGCTGAAAACTCCGACTTGCGCCCATTTGGACGCGATGTCGCGTCGCCGCCCTAGGCACCACTTCAACGGGCGCGACGAAAGTAGCCTGGCCGCGATCAGCACGACGGTGATCGGCAGGATCACCACCGCAGTTGGCTTGGCCAGGACGAGCAGGGCGACAAAAGCGAGGCTGGCGGCGATCCGTCCCCAAGTCACACCGTGCAGCAATCGCCAGACGCACCAGGTCGAGCCCAGCAGCGTCAGGCAAAGCGACATCTCGGTGGAGACGATCGCACCGAATGCCAACATGTGCGGGCTGCACACAAACAGCCCGAGCGAGACGAGCCCGCCGATATCGCCAAATATGGCTCGCGAAATAACGAAGATCATCACGGCGGTCGCCAGACCCAACAGAATCACCATGCTTCGGCTCTGGCGCAGCAATGAGTCGAGGTCGTTGCCTTGTTTGAAGCAGAACTCGAAACCGAATTCGTAAGGCCAGCCCCCTCTCCAAAATCGATCATCGGCTCGCGGCAGCGCCGGGCGGGAGAGGAGAAATGGCAGCGTGGCCCAGCGTTTGATCAGATCGCCGTTGGCTCCCTCCATCCGGAAATCGTGCTGCCGCCAGATGCTGTAACCGACGGCCAGCTCCTCGCCCTCGTCAAAGGACAGACCTTTGCGACCGGCGACCAAAAACGTGGTAACGGCATATGAGCTGAGCAAGGCCAGGGCAATGCCGAGGCAAACAAAACGCCGCGGCGGCCGGATGCGGAATTGCAGTGTAGAGTTAATGACCAGGCAACGGTTTGAGCTAATTGTCGGTATGGAAGTCCCGCAGCCGGTGCAAATCAATCACCACGTCGTAGCTCCGGCCGGCCGGTAATTTGGGTCCCGAGGAGAACTGATAACGGTGGTCAAGGTCCGGCACCGACGGATGGAGGTCATGCATCGCGCGCTTGAACATCTCCTTTGGCACCCAGTCTGAATTCGAAGAAAGTGAGCCAAATTCGTCGTGATAGATCGTGGCGGTGGAAATGTCGGCGGGAGTTGGTTCGATCGCGAAAATTCGCGGCCGATTCCCCTCCAATCGCACCCGTTCCGCACCTTCCAGCACCAATTGCCATTCATTACCCTGGGGCACAGCCAGCAACGCGCAGGCCCGGTGGCGCGCGGTGAAAAACGCGGCGGTGATCACGATGATCGCCGCCGCCTTTCGGCCGCGCGTCCCGAGCCAACCGGCGAGCGACCCGCCCGCGGCGATCAGGAAGCAGAGCAGCACGCCGGTCATCGACCAGATGGTTCGATAGGTGGCATAGCGTTCAGCGGCGATCAGGTTCACGACAAAGGCAAAAACCGGCAGTCCCAGCAGTCCGGCGAACCAGATCAGGCCCCGGGCCCGTCCGTGGCGTCGCCACTCGACACCGCCGCCTGCGATCAGGATCAGCCCGGCGAGCACCCCAACATTCGCAACGGTTTTTTGCAGAATCGGGCTTTAGCCGCGGCAACCGCGGTGCCAACTCGCGTTAACATTTTCTTAATGGGAATCGCCCCAGCCTTTATTTTCGGAGGCATCGGCGATGCTGGACAATGACGCAGTGCAAAAAACTGCGCCATGAAATCCACCGACCTGCTTCAAATCATACTGTTCTTCGGCCTCGGAATCGCCCTCACGCCCGTGCTCGGCCGCTTCATGGCCCGAGTCTTCAAAGGGGAGAAAACCTTCCTCCATCCGCTTCTCCACCCGGTCGAAAAGCTCGTCTACCGGCTGACCGGCATCGATGCGAACGAGGAGATGTCCTGGCTGAAATACCTGTGGGCCGTCGTGATCATGGGCACACTCGGTTACGCCTACCTCACGCTGGTCTTCATGACCCAAAAGTGGCTGCCGTTCAATCCGCAGGGTCTGGACAATCTTTCCTGGCACCTGGCGTTCAACACCGCCTGGAGCATCGCCTGCAACGCCGACTGGCAGTCTTACACCGGCGAAACGACGATGAGCTATCTGTCGCAGACGCTCGGGATCTCCGTGCATCAATTTATCAGTGGCGCGACCGGGCTCGCGGTCCTCGTCGCGGTGGGCCGCGCCCTGGCGCGCGCCACGATGAAGACCATCGGCAACTTCTGGGTCGATCTCACCCGCTGCATGCTTTACATCGTGATTCCGCTTTCGGTGCTGTGGGCCATTCCGCTGGCCTGGCAGGGCGTACCGCAAACCTGGAAGCCCTATCTCACGGCGAACCTCGTCGAATCCTATACCGCCCAGGTGCCGAAGACCGACGACAAGGGCAACGCGGTGACCACGTCGGTTCCGAAGGTTGATGACCAGGGCAAGCCAGTGGTCGGCCCTGACGGCAAACCCGTGATGGTCGATCAACCGGTGATGGTGGATCAAAAGGTCCAGACCCAACCACTTCCGCTCGGGCCGGTGGCGTCGTTCGAGTCGTGCAAACAACTTTTCACCAATGGTGGCGGCTGGTATGGCGTCAACAGCGCGCATCCCTACGAGAATCCCACGCCGCTCGCCGACTTCCTCGAGATGCTGGCGATCATCCTGGTGCCGATGGCGCAGGTCTACATGTTCGGCCTGCTGATCGGCAACAAGCGCCACGCGTGGACCCTGTTCGCCGTGATGCTCGGCATGTATCTGGCGTCGTTTGGCGTTGCGTGGTATGCGGAGTCGCAACCGAACCCGGTAACCGACAATATCATGCCGCACTTGGAGGGCAAAGAGCTGCGGTTTGGCGTAATGAACAGCGTCCTCTGGGGCGTCTCATGCACCGCCATCGACAACGGCTCGGTGAATTCAATGCACGATAGCTGGATGCCCATCGCCGGCCTCATGCCCATGTGGAACATCCTGATCGGCGAAATCATGTTCGGCGGCATCGGCTGCGGCGTATATTGCATGCTGTTTCACGTCCTCATCGCGGTGTTCATCGCCGGGCTGATGATCGGAAGAACACCCGAGTATCTCGGCAAGAAACTCGGTTCCTGGGAGGCGACCTGGGCGGTGATCGGCGTCCTGTTGCCCAACGCCGCCGCGCTGATCCCGACCGCGATCTGTGTTTTCCTGCCCGCGGGCATTTCTAGCATGACCAACGCCGGCCCCCATGGCCTGAGCGAAGTGCTCTACGCCTATGGCGAAGCGGCGAACAACAACGGCAGCGCTTTCGCCGGGCTCAACGCCAACGTGCCGATCTACGACGTGCTGCTCGGCCTCGCGATCATCATCGGTCGGTTTGCGCCGATTGCGGCCGCGCTCGCGATCGTCGGCCGCCTCGCGTCGAAGAAAACCGTCGAGCCCTCCGCCGGCACGCTCCCCGTGCACGGCTGGACCTTCGGCCTCACACTCACCGGCGTCATCGTCGTCGTGGCCGCCCTCACGTTCTTCCCGGCGCTTTGCCTCGGACCGCTCCTCGAGCACGGACTCATGGCGGCCGGCCGCGTATTCTAAGAACCAGCCAAATTTTTGCACCATGAGCACCACCTTCAAAATCGAATATTCCTCCCTGGTCCGCCAAGCGGTGTTTGACTCGTTCAGGAAGCTGCACCCGCGCGACGAGATCAAAAATCTCGTGATGTTCGTCGTGTGGCTGGGATCGATCGCGACCACGATCTTTCTTTTCCTGCCCGGCGAGTTCAACTCGTTCAATCTCCAGATCTGTTTCTGGCTCTGGTTCACCTGCCTCTTCGCCAACTTTGCCGAAGCGATGGCCGAGGGCCGCGGCAAGGCCCACGCCGACGAATTGCGCAAGATGCGGACCAAGACCACTGCCCGCCAGCTGGTCGATGGCCGCGAAGTGCCGGTTTCCAGCAGCGCGCTGAAAATCGGCGACCTCATCGTTTGCACGGCGGGCGATCTGATCGCCGCCGACGGCGAAGTCGTGGAGGGCATCGCGACCGTCGATGAATCTGCCATCACCGGCGAATCTGCCCCCGTCATCCGGGAGAGCGGCGGCGATCGCAGCGCAGTCACCGGCGGCACCCGCGTCACGAGCGACCGCATCGTGGTCCGCGTGACGGCGGAGGAGGGCAATTCCTTCCTCGATCGGATGATCTCCATGATCGAAGGCGCGCGCCGTCAGCTCACGCCGAACGAGATCGCCCTCAACATTGTGTTGGTCAGCCTGACCGCCCTCTTCATCGTTGTCGTGTTCGTATTGCCGCCGATGGCGGTCTACGACGAAAAGGCGGCCAACCAGAGCGGCGTCGTGCTCACCTCCCTACCCGTTTTGCTCTCGCTGATCGTTTGCCTGATTCCGACGACGATCGGCGGGCTGCTCAGCGCGATCGGCATCGCGGGCATCGACCGGTTGATGCGGCGCAACGTGCTCGCCACGTCCGGTCGCGCCGTCGAAGCCGCCGGCGACGTCGACGTGCTCCTCCTGGACAAGACGGGCACCATCACGCTGGGCAACCGCATGGCGACGGATTTCATCCCGGCGCCGGGCATCACGGTGAGTTTGCTCGCCGATGCCGCGCAACTTGCGTCGCTCGCCGACGAGACGCCGGAAGGGCGCAGCATTGTCACGCTCGCCAAGGAAAAATTCAATCTCCGCGGCC
>DATJPQ010000240.1:0-10618 GCA_035506315.1 Opitutaceae bacterium | reverse complement strand
GAATGTATTGCGAAATAATCGCTGGGGTGGATTGGAAAGTGGCACGGGCATCCTGCCCGTGGACGGCGCTCCGCGCCGCAAACACAGACGACGCAATGAGGTCGGACATAAGGCGAGCGGTGTGTCCCCCACCCGCCTTGTCCTTGAGATCGATTTCCCGCGTGTTTTGTGCATTTTTGCGGGATTGAACTGAAATGGTATACAACGAAATACCTTTTGACGTGATTGTTTGCGGTGCGGGGCACGCTGGAGTCGAGGCGGCCCTGGCGGCGTCGCGCATGGGCGCCTCGACCCTACTCCTGACTGGCAATCTCGATACGATCGCCCAGATGAGCTGCAATCCGGCCATCGGCGGCCAGGCCAAGGGACAGATCGTGCGCGAGATTGACGCGCTCGGAGGGGAGATGGCTATCAACACCGACGTCACTGGGATTCAGTTTCGCTTGTTGAATGCATCGAAGGGCCCGGCAGTTCAGTCGCCTCGCGCCCAGTGCGACAAGAAAGCCTACCAGTTTCGTCTCAAGCATATTTTGGAACTACAGCCCAACCTGCAGATGTTTCAGGCCACAGTTACCGGACTGATCTTCGAGCACGGACGTGTGATCGGATGTCGCACGAACCTGGACATCGAATTCATGGGCCGCACGGTGATCGTAACCACCGGAACTTTTCTCCGTGGCCTGATGCACATAGGGACGAACAAAAACGACGGCGGAAGGCTGGGAGATTTCAGTGCCAAGACGCTCTCAGCAAGCTTCTTGGAAGCTGGCATCGAGCTACAGCGGCTTAAAACCGGCACCCCCCCTCGCCTGCTTGGTAGGACGATCGATTTCAGCCGGCTTGAGGAACAAAAAGGCGACCCCACCCCCACTCTATTCGCCTTCCATGACACGCGTGATTCACAGGACTTGTTCCACGTGGAACGTACCGGCGAACGGCGCTTGGGCTGGAGCCCGGGCACCAATCAGGTTTCCTGCTGGCTGACCTACACCACGGCGCAGACGGCGCAGATTGCGCGAGATAATCTGCACAAGTCGGCCATGTACTCCGGCGAAATCAAGGGCGTCGGTCCGCGGTATTGCCCAAGCTTTGAGGACAAGATCGTCCGTTTTGCCGATAAGCCCCGGCACTTGCTCTTTCTCGAGCCCGAGGGCCTCAGCACCGACGAGTATTACGTCAACGGCCTGTCCACATCCCTGCCGTTCGATATCCAACTCGAATTAGTGCACAGCGTGCCGGGCTTGGAGGAAGCTGTCCTCCAGCGGCCGGCCTATGCCGTGGAATACGATTTCGCGCCGCCGACCCAGCTCTTTCCGTCGCTCGAATCCAAGAAGGTCGAAAACCTCTTTTTTGCCGGCCAGATCAATGGCACTTCTGGTTATGAGGAAGCTGCCTGCCAGGGACTCATCGCCGGCGTTAACGCAGTCAACAAGCTCCGCGGCCTGGATCCCTTGATCGTCGGTCGCCACGAGGGCTACATTGGCGTCCTGATCGATGACCTGGTTACCAAGGGGACCAATGAACCGTATCGCATGTTTACGAGCCGGGCTGAGCATAGGCTTTTGTTCAATCACGGCAGTGCCGAACTTCGTCTCATCCATTATGCCAAACAGCACAGTTTGGTCTCACCATCGCGGTTCGCGCGTATGGAAGACAAGAAGCTGAGGGTTGATCGATGGGTTGACCATCTAGAGGCGACCCTGGCAGCAGGCGAGGGGATAAAATGGGGCGATCTGATTCGCCGCGCCTCAGCGAAAAACGGCATGAATGCACAGGGCGAGGGGAGTGGCTTGGGCGCACTGCCAATACCAAAAGAACTTGCCTTGGAAACAATTGAAATACAACGCGAGGTCCTTTATCGTATCAGTTACGCTGGCTATCTCCAACGAGAATTACGGCAAATCGAGAAATTTTCGGATTTGGAAAACGCCCGTATACCGGCCGATTGGGATTTCAAATCGATCCGAGGCCTGCGGATAGAGAGCGCCCAAAAGCTCGCAGCTTTCAAACCGTTTTCACTAGGGCAGGCCAGTCGCATCAGCGGAGTAAGTCCTTCCGACATCAGTGTTTTGATGGTTGCTTTAAATTCGCGCACGCCACGGGAAAGGGTGGGGCGGTCAAGCGATTAACGGTTTACGGGGCCATACCTTACTATATATTAAAATATCACTTGCTGTTTAATCCCTAATATTAACACGTTAAGCTACTGGGGTCATATCTTACTCTAATATGGTGAAGAAAATCGCAGTTACCTCACGCAAGATGCACTCCCCGGCCCCGCAATCACCGGATGATACGGTTGACGCCGGGCTGGATGACAATGCGCCCGACCCTGCGTATCTCGCCCGGATGGCAGAGCGTAGGGATTCCTTGCGTTCGGAGGTCGGGCGCCTGCTGCCCCCGCAGGTTCGTTTCGTTTGGGAGATCGGCTGCGGCCACGGGCACTTCCTGACGGCCTATGCCGAAACGCACCCCGGGGAATATTGTGTTGGCGTCGATATCAATCTCGACCGCGTCCGCCGCGCCACCAAGAAACGCGACCGGGCCAAACTTGACCGCCTGTATTTTGTGCGAGCCGAGGCCCGGCTCTTTTTGGCGGTGCTACCGCCGGGCGCCAAGTTCTCGGCCATTTACATGCTTTTCCCCGATCCTTGGCCAAAAAAAAGGCACCACAAATACCGCCTGCTGCAAACGGACTTCCTTCACGAGGTCGCACAACGCGCAGAGCGGGGGACCCCGCTTTTTTTTCGTACGGATTACGCGCCCTATTTCACCGAGGCCGCCCTGCTTTTGCGCGAGCATCCCGACTGGAGATCGCTTGGCGACCAGCCCTGGCCGTTCGAACTGGCGACGGTATTTCAGCAAAAGGCGCCGAGTTATCAGTCCTTGGTCGCGGTGCGCCGCTGACGTCTAAAAGGCGTGCGTACTAATACCCCAGATGAGGGGACATGATTCGATTCGTTTACGTGTTTGCCGCACAAAAAGGCGTTTGCCTACCGTACCGTCTTTTGTTTCCTCGCTCTGCTCTTCGCGCCCTCATCACATGTCTCGATTAAAAACTCTGGCGCTCCTCTTCTCGTCCCTGCTCATGACGAGTTTTCCTGCTTTTGCCGCTGCGGAACACAGCGGCGTGTCCCAGACGGCGGAGGCATTATTTCGGATCCCGGGCATTGGCCTGCCGGTGACCAACAGCATGGTTACCAGTTGGATCGTGGCGATTGTACTCATCGTCGTAATCCGGCTCGCCGTGCGCAAGCCGCAGCTTATTCCGTCCCGCGGTCAGGCCGTGGTCGAGAGCTTGGTCGAGGGCGTTCTCGATCTCACGGCGCCGATTGTGGGCGGCAAAGTCGCGCGGAAGGCGTTTCCGCTGCTGGTCGGACTGTTCACTTACATTCTGATCCAAAACTGGAGCGGTCTTTTTCCCGGCGTGGGCACGCTGCTGGTCCGGGAGAATGGTGAATGGAAGGAACTGATTCGCCCGGGCAATGCCGATATGAACGGCACCGGCGCACTCGCTACCGTGGCGATGATTTGCTGGTTCTATTTCATCATGCGCTACGCGGGGCCAAAGCTGGTCCTGTTCGACATCTTCGGCAACAAGGCCGAGAAAAAAGACATCCCGTCCGCGATTTATTACGCCCTGTTTCCCGTTTTCTTCTTCGTGGGGCTGATCGAGCTCGTGTCGATTCTCTTTCGCCTGGTCTCGCTCTCTTTTCGTCTCTTCGGCAATGTCTTTGGCGGCGAAAACTTGCTGCATGCGATGTCCGGTCTCTTCAAGTGGGGCCTGCCTGTTCCGTTCTACTTTCTCGAAATCATCATCGGCCTGGTACAGGCGCTCGTGTTCACCCTGCTTGTGAGTGTCTATATCGGCCTCATCTGCAACCACGGCGACGAGCACCACGACGAACCCAAGGAGGGTGCCGGAGGCCATCACTAACCCTTTCCCGCCGGGAGCGTGCCCAAATTAATGCGCGCACGGCGGTCAACCCACCAAAAAACATACCATCATGATCAACCTCATCGCAGAAGCCACTGGCATCACTGGCAACATTCAGGGAACCTTCGGTTGCGTCGCCGCCGCCATCGGCGTGGCGCTCGTCGGCACCAAGGCCGTCGAGTCGGTCGGCCGCAATCCCGGCGCGTCCGGCAAGATCCTCGTTCAATCCATCCTCGGTATGGCGCTGGCCGAAGCGGTCGCGTTCTATTCCCTGTTCCTCGGCAAGTAATCTCTGTCTTCGCCACGCCGCCGGTCCTCCGTCGGCGTGGCCCCTTTCTTCCTGCCATGCTTTCCGTCCTGCTCCCTCTTGCTGAAGCCACCGGCCACGCCGCCGAAGCCGCGGTCGAGGTGCACGGTGAAGCCGCCGCCAGCGGCATCACCAAGCTGTTCTCCGACTTCGGCATCAGCGGGCCGTTCTTTGTGGCCCAGGTGATCAATTTTTCGATCGTCGCCTTCCTGCTCTGGCGGTTCGCGTTCAAGCCCGTGCTGGCCAACATCGAGGCGCGCCAGAAAACCATCGACTCCGGCCTGAAATACGCGGCCGAGATGAAAGCGCGGCTCGACGCCACGCAGGCCGAGACCATGCAGGTGCTGCAAAAGGCGCATGCGGATGCCGCCACCATTGTCGAAGACGCGCGCCGGACTGTTAAAGAATACACCGACCGCGAACATCAGATCGCGGCCGAGCGCACCAGCGACATGCTCGTCAAGGCGCAGCAGGCGATCGAACTCGAACATAAAAAGATGCTCGAGGAAACCCGCGGCGAGATTGCCCGCCTCGTGGTGGCCACGACGCAGCGCGTTCTCTCCAAGGAGCTGTCCGATTTCGAACGCGCCCGCTTCAACGAGGCCGCGGCCCGCGAACTCAACGTAGTCTGAGGTTCTCCACGCCCCCCACGACTCCCGACCACGCTTCATGGCTACCCACCAAAAACAAGCCCAGCAATTCGCCCGCCGGCTCTTCAAGCTGAGCCTGGTCGACGGGCGGGTGTCGCCCGAACTCGTGGCCGGTGTCCTCGAATATGTGGAGAAACACCGGCCCGCCAATCCGGCGATGGTATTGAAAGCGTATCGCCGCCTGATCGCCAATGAACTCGCGAAAAGCCGCGCGCTCGTCGAACACGCCGGTTCGCTCGGCGACCCTGTCCTCCGCTCGATTGCCGCCGCCATGACCCAAAAATACCGGCGGCCGATCGCGGCCGTGGCGCGGCCGAATCCCGCGCTCATTGCCGGTCTGCGCGTGAGGGTGGGGGACGACCTTTATGAATCCTCCGTCGCCGGCCAGCTCGCCATTCTCGCCGCCAGCGTCTAGCCATCCATACCCACCTTCACTTTCACCCTCACTTTCACTCCTGTTCCCCGACCCGCATGAGCACCGTTCTCGAACAAATCGAACAGCAAATCGCCAAGCTCTCCAACAAGGCGGTCAAGAAAAACACCGGCACCATCCACGCCATCGCCGACGGCGTCGCCAAACTCGACGGCCTGTCCGACGTGATGTTCAACGAGATGGTGCAGTTCCCCGGCGGCGCCATCGGCATCGCGCTCAATCTCGAAGAGGACGAGGTGGGCTGCGTCATCCTCGGCGACGTGTCGCAGCTCAAGGAGGGCGACGAAGTGCAGACCACGGGCCGCCTGCTTTCGGTACCGGTGGGCAAGGCGCTCCTCGGCCGCGTGGTCGATGCGCTCGGCCGGCCCGTCGATGGCAAGGGCCCGATCGATGCTCAGGAATTTTACCCCGTCGAAAAAATCGCCCCCGGCATCATCGTCCGCAAATCCGTTTCGCTGCCGCTCTTCACCGGCATCATGGCGATCGACTCGATGATCCCGATCGGTCGCGGCCAGCGCGAGCTCATCATCGGCGATCGCGGCACCGGCAAGACCACCGTCGTGATCGACACGATCATCAACCAGGCGAAGATCAACCGCATCGGCCTCGCCAGCGGCGATCCGAAGTTCCGCCCGGTTTATTCCATCTACGTCGCGGTCGGGCAGAAAAACTCGAACATCGTGCGCACCATCGCCGCCCTCGAGGCCGCCGGCGCGCTCGAATTTACGACGGTCGTTGCCGCCCCCGCCGCCGATAATCCCGCCAATCAATACATCGCGCCCTACGCCGGCGCCGCCATGGGCGAATGGTTCATGGAAAACGGCATGGATGCGCTCATCGTTTACGACGATCTTTCCAAGCACGCCATGGCGTACCGCCAGATTTCGCTCGTGTTGAAGCGTCCCTCCGGTCGCGAGGCCTACCCGGGCGACGTGTTTTACCTGCACTCGCGCCTGCTGGAGCGCGCGGCCCGCCTCGACGGCAAGGGCTCGCTCACCGCGCTGCCCATCGTGGAAACGCTCGCCGGCGACGTGTCGGCCTACATCCCGACCAACATCATTTCGATCACCGACGGCCAGATCTTCCTCGAAACCGATCTTTTCAACCAGGGCATCCGCCCGGCGGTCAACGTCGGTCTCTCCGTGTCGCGCGTCGGCTCCGCCGCGCAGCTCAAGGCCACCAAGCAGGTCGGCGGCAAGCTGAAGGGCGAACTCGCGCAATTCCGCGAACTCGCGGCCTTCGCGCAATTCGGCTCTGACCTCGACGCGAAGACCAAGGCGCAGCTCGACCGCGGCTCGCGCATCGTCGAGCTGTTCAAGCAGCCACAATTGAATCCCCTGCCGATCGAATTGCAGGTGGCCGTGCTCTGGGCCATGCAGAAAAACTATTTCGACCCGATTGACGTGAAGAAGATCGTCGATGCGGCCAACAAACTGAAGACGTTCTTCACCACCCGGAAAGAGGCCTTGCTTGTGAAAATCCGCACCAAGGCGGCGCTCGACGCCGAAATCGAAGCCGAGCTCAAGACCGCCTGCGACGAATGGAAGGCAACCGCCAATGGCTGAAAAGCTGAAGGGCTGAAAGGCTGATGCTCTTACCAAACCCATGTTCCATGAAAAAGGCGATCTGCGCGGACGCACCTTTCGATTCGGTCGCCGAATCGCGCGCGTCTTCGAGGCTTTGCCTCGGAAACGTCTCGCCGATATCTACGGTCAACAGCTTGTTCGCTCCGGTAATTCGGTTGGCGCCAATTACCGCGAGACCCAACGCGCCCGCTCCAAGGCTGAGTACCATGCCAAACTTGGCGACTGCCTGCGAGAGGCTGACGAAACGCTCTATTGGCTCGAAGCCATCGAAGCGGATGGTCTTCTGCCCAGTCGCCGCCTTTCCGCCATCAAGGATGAGTGTGATCAGCTCATCGCGATATTCGTTAGTCTCCTCCAAGACCGCTAATTTTCATTTCAGCCCTTCAGCCTTTCAGCCCTTCGGTCTTTCATAATGGCTTCCACTCGCGATATTCGCCGACGGATCAAATCCGTAAAGAACACCCGCCAGATCACCAAGGCGATGGAGCTCGTTGCGGCGTCGAAGATGAAGAAGGCGCAGCAGACGGCGCTTGCCGGCCGGCCTTACACCGAACTCATCGCCGACATGCTCGCCGCCCTCGGCCCCCGGGTCGACGAGTCCCGCCATCCTTTTCTCGCCGCCCGCGAGATCAAGACCCGCGGCATCATCCTGGTCACGACCGACAAGGGGCTTTGCGGTCCGCTGAACGCCAACCTGTTCAAGCTGGTGGCCGAAATCAAAACCCCGGCCAAGTTTGCCGTCATCGGGCGCAAGGGTGCCCAATTCCTGGCCCGGACCCATCGCGACCTCCTCGCGGATTTTCCGGTGAGCGACCGCGTGCCCTTTGCCGCGGTGAAGGTCGCAACGGAATTCATGGTGGAAAAATTCCTTGCCGGCGAAATCGACACCGTCGAGGTCATCTATCCGAATTTCAAGAACACCCTGGTACAGGAGCCGGTCTGCCGGCCCATCCTGCCGCTGAGCAGTCTGCGTGAGTTTCTCGACGCCGTCGAAAAGGACAGCCCGGCGGCACGCGCCCGCCGCGATACCCGCGACATGCTTATCGAGCCCGATCCGCAGACGGTCCTCGAGGCCCTGCTGCCCTTTGCCGTCAACCGGCAGGTTTACGAACTCATCCTTCTCGCCAAGGCCTCCGAACACAGCGCGCGCATGGTGGCGATGAAGACCGCCAAGGACAACGCCACCACGCTCATCGGCGACCTCACCCTCAAGTTCAACAAGGCCCGTCAGGCCGCGATCACACAGGAAATCCTCGAGATCGCCGCCGCCCAGTTCGCCTCCGCCTAAAAACCAAAGGCTGCACGACCCAAACCCGCCAGTCTCACGGCCCTCCTTCTCACCAACCATCCGCCCTTCCGCCTTTCAGACTTTCCCATGAACACCGGTAAGATTCTTCAAGTCATCGGCCCCGTTGTCGACGTGCAGTTCGCCGAAAACGCCATGCCGTCCATCTATCAGGCGCTCACGATCGAGTTCACCGCCGCCGGCAAGGCGGAGCGCCTGACGCTCGAGGTACAGCAGCACCTTGGGTCCGGCGTCGCCCGCGCCATCGCCATGTCCTCCTCCGAGGGCCTGAAACGTGGCATGGAAGTCGTGGATACGGGCGAGCCCATCACGGTGCCGGTGGGCGAGGGCGTGCTGGGCCGCATTTTCAACGTCACGGGCGATCCCGTCGACAACAAGGGCCCGGTCCCGCACACCAAGCGGTACCCCATCCACCGTCCGGCCCCGGCGCTCATCGAGCAGGAGACCAAGGCCGACATTCTCGAGACCGGCATCAAGGTCATCGATCTCATCTGTCCGTTCCTCAAGGGCGGCAAGGTGGGCGCGTTTGGCGGCGCGGGCGTCGGCAAGACGGTCGTGATCATGGAGCTCATCAACAACATTGCCAAGGCGCACGGTGGTTACTCCGTGTTCGCCGGCGTGGGGGAGCGCTCCCGCGAGGGTAACGATCTCTATCACGAGATGTCCGAATCCGGCGTCATCGTGCAGTCGGATATCGCGAAGTCGAAGGTCGCCCTCGTTTACGGCCAGATGAACGAACCGCCCGGCGCCCGCATGCGCGTGGGCCTCTCGGCCCTCTCGATGGCGGAGTATTTCCGCGACGAGAAAAATCAGGACGTGCTGCTCTTCATCGATAATATTTTCCGTTTCTCCCAGGCCGGTTCCGAGGTGTCCGCCCTGCTCGGACGCTCGCCCTCCGCCGTGGGCTACCAGCCCACGCTGGCCAACGAAATGGGCGTGCTCCAGGAACGCATCACTTCCACCAAGAAGGGTTCGATCACTTCCTTCCAGGCGGTGTACGTCCCGGCCGACGATCTCACCGACCCGGCCCCGGCCGCCACCTTTGCCCACCTCGATTCGACGATCGTGCTCGACCGCGCGATTTCCGAGCTCGGCATCTACCCGGCCGTCGATCCGCTCGCCTCCACCTCCAAGGCGCTCGCCCCCGAGGTCGTCGGTGAGGAACATTACTTCGTCGCCCGCGAACTGCAGCGCGTGCTCCAGCGCTACAAGGATCTGCAGGACATCATCGCCATCCTCGGCCTCGACGAGCTCTCGCCCGAGGACAAGCTCGCCGTTTACCGCGCCCGCAAGATCCAGCGCTTCCTTTCCCAGCCGTTCACGGTCGCCGCAGTGTTCACCGGCACCGAGGGCAAATACGTTTCCGTCAAGGAAACCATCCGCGGCTTTAAGATGATCCTCGACGGTGAGCTCGACGACGTCTCCGAGGGCGATTTCTATATGAAGGGCGGCATCGACGAGGTGCTAGCCGCCGCCGGTAAAAAGTAACAAGTAACAGGTAAACAAGTACCAAGAAGCATTCGATTCGCCAGATCCTGTTACTTGGTACTTGTTACTTAAGACTTCCTTTTCCAATGCCCTTGACCCTCGAAATCGTCACCCCCGAAGCCCGTGTCCTCAGCGACACGGTGGAAACGGTCGTCATTCCGACCGTCCAGGGTGAGATCGGCATCTTGCCCGGCCACCTTCCGCTGCTGACCCAGGTCGAGAGCGGGGAATTACGCGTGACCAAGGACGGCCGCACCACGCATCTGGCGGTGGGCGCAGGCTTCGTGCAGGTGGAAGGCGATCTCGTGTCCGTCCTCGCCGAGCACGCCATCCGCGAAGAAGAAATCGATGAGACGGCGGTCGAGCAGGCGATTGCCCGCGCGCAGGAAGCCTTGAAGAACAAGGACACCCTCGAACCAACCGAGGTTGACCGCCTGGAAGCGATCTTCCGTTTCTCGCTGGCGCAGCTCGGCGTCAAACGCCGTCGGCGGTAGGATCAGTTTCCTACGATCTTGGGTCTGTCCGGGGTGAGCGCGTTGACCTCAACGCGCTTGGCTTATTATTGCAGGACCGGACCTCGCGTCCGGGCCGTCTGGGAAAGGCATCCACTCGCTCACGCTCGCGGCCACGAAAACGGATTTCGCGGACGGCCGACGAACGGCCGTCCTGTAGCGGCGGTCTATGACCGCCGGGTTTTGTAGGGCGGGGTCGCCGAACCCCGCCATGAGTTCTCAGCGCTCTGCCGGCGCTCATAGAGCGCCGCTACAGAATACCGCTTGGGCTTCCCCCGCCAACGTCCAGTCATGGCGCGGAGCTCAATATCCGCAGTTGTTCATCGATCTTGGTCAAAGCGGTGTAGGCGTTTTCCGCCAGGGAGATCGTCCCCGGGGGGCCATATGCCTCATGCGGAT
>DATJPQ010000239.1:0-6642 GCA_035506315.1 Opitutaceae bacterium | reverse complement strand
GGCGCGAGTACCAGCGATACGCGAGGATGCCGGCGATGAACACACCCAGCTCCGACGGGAAAAAGCGGTAAGTCCAGGGATCGGCGTGGCCAAACGCTGCGTAGGTAGTGGCCCGGATTACGAGGCTGACGACGAGCGCGGTTGTGAGCCCTCGCGTACTCCAGCGAACGAGCCATGGAGCCAGCACATAGAACATCAATTCGAGGCTCAGCGTCCACGCTTGCGGAATGACGATGAATTTCCAAGCAGGGATCAAGGCCGCGGACACTGCATGCGGGGTAAAAACGAGCCGGCCGCTGGCGGGATCAAGCGCGGTGAACACGGTAATGTCCTGACCGACGACGGTGAGGTTGACCAAACCGAGGAATGCCCGCGCCGGCCAGCCCATGTGGGGCGCATATTCGCGCCACACTGCCAGTGCCGGCGGGAAGGAAGCGGGGGAGTGGGCGTTCCAGCCGGCGTTTAAGCTAAGGGCGAGCGTGGCTAGCAGCACAGCGTAGTAGCATGGCGCGAGACGCAAGACGCGGTTGACCCAGAACGCACTCCGGCCAGCCGGATTCGGAGCGTACTTTCGGTCGAGCACGAGCGCCATGTAAAAGCCCGAGATCACGAAGAACAGCTGCACTGCGAGTGCGGCGCCGGTCAGGGTAAGCCCAAATGGTGGGGGGGCGTGCGCGAAAACGACCGCGAGAGCGAGGAGGAGACGGACGGTGCCCACGAAAACGGCGAAGATTCGATATGCGAGCAATCTTAGGGAGGGCCGTGGTTTGTCGATGCCGGAGCATCCTCGCCCGGCCATCGACAGGTTTACTTGCTCCGCAGATCGTCGGCGGGGCGCGTACTGCGAATCCAGCCCGCCTGGGATCGACCGGGGCGAAGGCGGAAAAAGAAGGCCAGCAGGGTCAGGCCGAGGCGGCGTATTGCTTGAGCCATGATAGTTTCTCCTCCCGGGTCTTTTGTTGCGGGTTGCGATAGACCTCGTCGCCGAGGACGAGCAGATCGAGGTCGGTGTTGAGGAAACAGTCCCACGCCTCGGCGGCGGTGCGGACGATCGGCTGGCCGCTCACATTGAAGCTGGTGTTGATCAGGATCGGCACGCCGGTGAGGGCATGAAAGGCGCACAGCAGCCGGTGAAAATCGGGATGCACCCCGGCATGCACCGTCTGCAGCCGCGCGGAAAAATCGACATGCACCACGCTGGGCAGGGTGCAACGCGGGAAATCGAGCTGCTCCTTGAGCGTGGCGAACGCGGCCGGCAACGGCGCGCGCAACTCCGGCCGCAGATTGGCCGTGTAGTTCATGAAGTGGGACTCCTCGATCGAATCGAACCATTCGCCGGTGCGCTCGGCCAGGATGGCGGGGGCGAAGGGCCGGAAGGATTCACGGAATTTCACGGCGAGATTGAGGCGGGATTGCATGCCCGGCTGGCGCGGATCGGCGAGGATCGAGCGGGCGCCCAGGGCGCGCGCGCCGAGCTCCATCCGGCCGCGCACCCAGCCGACGGTCTTGCCCGCGGCCAGTTCCCGGGCGATGAACTCATGCAAAGACGCCCGATAAGGCACGCGCCACGGTGCGGCGCCGCCGGGCGCGGGACCGGGCTCGGAACCGAGATAATAACCGCGAACATCCACGGCGAGCGGCCGGCCGGCGCGTTGCTGGCGGGCGTACAGCACGGCCGCGCCGAGGCCGCTGCCCATGTCGCCGCCGACGGGGGAATTGAAGAGCGCATCGAAGACCCGCGCCGCCCGCAGCTTGCCGGCCGCCACGCAATTCTGCGCGCAACCGCCGCAGAAGATCAGATTGCGCTCACCCGTCCCGGCGCGAAGGAAACGCGCCATTTTGAAGACCTCATCCTCGAAGATTTTTTGCAGCGAGGCGGCGAGGTCGATGTGGGCCGGGGTGAGCGGATCGCTCCGACCCCGGGCCGGCACGCCGGTCGCCTCGGTCACCAGCGCCACCGCGGCGGTCATCACGTCCGGGCGGAATTTCACCGGCGCGTGCAGTCGCAGGCCGCCCTGCGCATCGGTGGCGAAAAGTCGCGCGAGCCGGTCGACCAACACGGGCCGGCCGTAGGGCGCAAGTCCCATGACCTTGTACTCGGAGCCAAACGAAGGGAATCCAAGATGGCTGGTGACCAGCGTGTACAACAGACCCAGACCGTTCTCGTACGGCTGTTCGAAGAGGAGTTTGATTTCGCCGTGGTCGATCACGCCGGCGCTGGCGCTGTAATCCTCGCCCTTGCCATCGACGCAGAGAAAAGCCGCCCGGTCGAACGGCGAGGTGTGAAAGGCGCCGGCGACATGTGAAATGTGGTGCCAGGCATAATAAAAACCGGCGTGTGGCAGCAGGCGCCGCGCCGGTTCGGTGTACAAACCAGGCACGCTCTCGGGCACCACGCGACCGAGCCAGCGGGTGAACGCGTTGCCCGATTCCCCGCTGCGGTCGAAGAAGGTGGTTTGAAAGGGCTTTTCCGCAAAGACGCAGGCCGTAACCTCCGCGGGCGACACCCCGCCGAGCTCCAGGCAGTCAGCGATGGCGCGGGTGGGGAAAACCCCATCGTGTTTGCGTCGCGTGAACCGTTCCTCCTGGCTGGCGGCAACCAGCCGTCCGTCGACCACCAACGCCGCGTTGGCGTCGTGGCCGAGGTAACCGCCGAGGCCGAGAATGATGTCTTGCGAGGTCATGTGATGCGATGGGCGCGGGGCATTTCTTCGAGAAATTGGCGGTGAATCTTTGCCGGATCGCAGACGGCCGTCGCGATCCCGCGCATGCGGGTCGCCAATACATTCCAGGTCGGTTCGTGGGCCAGTTGTGCCAGCAACGTCGCGAGCTGGTTCCAGTCGGGACGTTCCAACAACAGTGGCCACTGCTGACGCAGCCCCCACCGAATCAGCGGATTCTCGGACGGAGCGGCGAGCAGGATCGGAAGGCCCAGCCGGCTGAACTCGATCAAGCGACTGGGGAATCCCACCGGACGGGGCCGTCCGGGAGCCAGCTCGAACGGATACATGATCGTCAAGGCACTGGTTTCAGCGGCCAGAAAGCGCAGTGCTTCCGCGGCAGAGCCAAAGGCGTTTTGATGCCGGAAGGGCACGCCGGTGGCGCGCAGCTGGGCGAGGGCCGGATTGTCAGGCGGGGTCAGCACCAGCAAACTGCCCCCGAGGCGGGAGGCGGCCGCCGCCACGGCGACAAGATAAGGAACATGGTACGGATGAAAGGCTCCCGCATGAGCAATGACGGGCCCGGGCCGGAAGCGAGGCGCCCATCCGCCGGGGGGCTCGACACCCTGCTCTGGCACGGGCGTCAAAGGACGAACCGTGTCAGGCGGGCAGAGCGGGATGAGATCTTCGGCCAGTTCCTGCGAGACCGTCCAGACACGCGCCGCGCGGGCCAGCACGGTGCGGGTGAGCCGTTCGCAGTCGCGGTGCTGGCGGGGGGACATTTCCATCTCGCGGAAAAGATCGTGCATCCAGACGGCAAGCGGTACACCCCAGGCACGGGCTAGATCGGCGGCGGTGAGCGACGCATGTCCCCACAGAACCGTGAGCACACAGTCGGGGGCGGGCTTCGACCAGGCCGGATCGGAACGAACGGCCCGAGACCAAAGACGGGCGCGCCAGCGCTGGGTGACAGGCCAGCGCGGAACGACCGGCGGCCACCACCATTTTCGCAAGGGCAGGGGATCCAGATCGAAACCATGACCCGCCGGTAATTGGCGGACCAATACCGCCGGGGCAGAAACCGTCACCCGCCATCCTGCCTGCACGAGCCCGCGCAGGTGCCGGTATACCATGATTTCACCGCCTCCCGGCACTCCGGGAACCATGTTGCTGAGATAAAGCAAACGCGGCGGTTCCGTGGGTGATGGCATCTGGGAAGATCTCGCTGGTAACTTATCGGGAGGAATTTTTCGCCCACAAGGCCAGCCATACCATGCTTTCCGGCCGGCCTTCGTCCACCAGGAGCCAACGGTCCGACTCGGCCAGCTGCCTCAATGCCGGCACTTCGTTGGGATCGCGTCCGCCCTGGGCGATGCGATTGACCTCGTGGGAAGAGCGAAAGCGCGCTTCGAGCTCAGCGATGATATCCGCGCCATGGGTTTCGACGATGACATCGCATTTCGCCAGTCCGGATACCCTGGCGGGATCGAGCAGTTCACGCTCGGCCCCCTCGCAGTCCATCACCAACAGGGTGCGACCGGGGTTTTCCATCATCTTGGCCAGATGCTCGGTCGTGCATCTGCCATCCACGATCACCCGTTGGGCCACGCCATTTTCCCCCGCCGCACGGGCACAGATGACGCCCGCCTCCGTCGCGATGTCGAATGCGTAAACGGTGGCGTGGGGCAGCAGGCGGGCCAGCCCAACCGCATAATAGCCTTCCGCGCAACCGACGTTGATCACCGTAACCGGTTCGCGCTTGACCGCGCGAGCCAACGCTTCCCGTAGATTGGATTCGTAGCTGCCGATCAGTTTCGGCATGAAGTCGCCGTCGCGCCACGATTTGTCTGCAGGCAGAACCATGCCTGCGAACGGTCCGGCCAGAACTTTGTCGCCGAGCGATGCCTGCAACTCCGCCGTCAATTCCTGGCGCCGCACCTGGGCGGCCGTGCGATGGAGCCTAGGGGTGCCCATCTTTCGGCGGGCAAGATTGAAGAGCAGCATCGACAGGCTTGGCATAAAGGCTTGGGGAGTTATTCATCGTTCCCGGCGCAGCCAGGATTGGAGACGGAGCAGGGTAAGATCCGGAAGCAACGGTCTTAGTATCGTCCAAACTGGATTCCGACTGGAGGGAGGCCGGAGCCCCAGACTGTGGGCCAGCCGGACGGCAGCGGCGGCTCCTGCGGAGTCATGCATGCCGAGCAACGCCACCGCATCAACCTCGGCTTGCCGGGCCAACGTGTCGCGCAACCGGGCGCACCGCGGATCGCGGGCATGCTTCTCGATGAAATGAAGATGCTGGTGGCAGTTTTCACGGTAGTCGTGGCTGAAACTCGCAGAATTGCGCAATGACCAGGTCAGAACTTCGGACACATGCCCCCAGCGGGCGCCGGCGAGCGCGAGACGGAAGTGAAGTTCGGCGTCCTCCCACATGGCGAACGATTCGTCACAGCCGCCGACGCCGGTCCAAGCAGCGTGGCGGATGATCGAGTTGTTCAGGCCAAGCGGATGGGCCAGCAGATGCGCGGCGGGATCGCGGGCCAACGCACCGCCATCGTAGCGCCAGGCGATATGGAGTGCGCCGTCGGATTCGCCGATCCAGTCGGCATCGCAGCTCACCACCTCATGCTGATCGTCGCACAACGGAGCGAGCCGGGCCACGAAATCGGGCGCGATCCGATCATCGGCATCGTGGAAATGGATCCACTCCGTGGTTGCCCGGGCCACGAGCTGGTTCCGGGCGTGCGCCACGCCTCGATTGGGATTCCCGGTGATAATCTCGAGGCCGAGGCGGCGGGCGACCGCCACCGTGTCGTCCGTGCTGCCGTCGTCGTAACAGAATATGGCCGCGAATGGGACGGTCTGAGCCCGCACCCCCTCCATGAGGCGCGGCAGGAAACGCGCGGCATTATAGCAGGGAACCAACAGGCTGATGGCAGGGGTGGCAGGCACTGTCAAAGGCGGGGCGCAGGTTTAGGCCGGTTTGTGCGCATCCACATAGATGGTTTCGCCGCGCCGCGATTCGGAATCGCGGGCAGGGTCGAAATCGCGCCGGGCGACGCGCGTGAAGCCGGTCTGCAATAGCATCTTTTCGAGGCTGGGGTAATCGTAGATGAACTGGTGCTCGCCACCCTGTTTAAAGAGCCAGTTCACCGCCTCCATCTTGGTGTGCAAATGGCGTTGCACACTGAAATGGTTGAAGAAGTAGTCGAAATAGGGGAGGGGCGTATCTTCCAGGTAGGCGGTGAGCACCGGCCGGGGATCGGGCACGCCGATGCTGACCACGCCACCGGGGATCAACACGCGCAGCGTCTCGCGCAAAATTTCGACCGCCGAACCCGGATAGGGCACGTGCTCGAAGAAATGCTCGGAGTAAACCTCCGCACAACTGGCATCGGGAAAGGGCAGGGGGCGCCGGAGATCCAGCGTCAGATCGGGGGTGCAGGGCGGGCAGAAGTACAAATCAATGTTCACCCAGCCCGGCTTGTAGAGATTGCCGCAGCCGAGGTGCAGCTTGTGCGGGCCGGAGCCGGCAAGCGATTTTGCCTTGGCCAGTCCCTGACGGTGAATCCGCCACAGACGCCATTCCGTGCGCAGCAGGGCTTTTTGGCCCGCGAGGACGTTGGTTAGGGGCGCGCCCAGAATCTTGGTGCAAAAGCGGCGGGTCGGACTCATCGGGTGAAGGGGCGGCGATGCTGTCCGTACTGCGGTGATTTCAACAAATCGGGATAGAGCACACATTCACAACGCTGGCTCACCCGGCGGGCGCCCCGCACCAGCAACTCGCAGAACAGCACGGTCCAGAACTCGAAGAAACTCACGGCTTTGGCGTGCCGCCCGGCGCGCCAGATGAGGAGCATGCGGCGGAAACTCTGGCGGGAGCGGAAAGCATGGTTTAAAAACTGCATGCCCAGCGTGCGCCGGCGGGGGGGCGTCAGAGCCCCGTGCGCCGCGAGGCAGGCGGTCACTCCTTTGAGCATGC
>DATJPQ010000238.1:0-29228 GCA_035506315.1 Opitutaceae bacterium | reverse complement strand
TGATGTGACGGACGCCACGAAGGCGATGATCGCCTCGGGGTTGATCGATGGCGGGCGGGTCGCCATCATGGGTGGATCCTTCGGCGGCTACCTCGCAATCTCCGGGGTGGTGAATGAGCCGGCGCTTTATCGCTGCGCGATCACTGAGGCCGGGGTGTTCGACTGGGCGCAGCAGATCAAATCCAAAAAATATGACAAGTACGACAACCCCACTTTCGGGATCTTGATGAGCAGGCTGGGCGACCCGGATAAACAGCGCGAAAAGTTCGACGCCATCTCGCCCGGTCGACACGTGGATCAGATCCGCGTCCCGGTCTTTGTGGCCGCAGGCACGGAGGACCAGACTGTGGAGATCGAGCAGTCGCGCGCACTAATCTCGGCCCTGAACAAATACCACGTGCAGCACGAGAAACTGTTCGCCAGGGATGAAGCCCACGGCATGGCCCACCTCGACAATCAAGTGGAACTCTACACGCGCATCGAAGCCTTCCTGGCCAAATACCTCGCACCAGCCAAGTCAGCCGCTCCAGCACCCGTTCCCTGATACCGATCGCTTCTCGCATTCAGATCGTTGTACAGAAGACAACGAAGAGAATGAAGCGCGTAAAGTGTGCCGGAAATGGTCTTCGGTACCTTCGTTTCTGTGAAAATCCGACGAGATCGGTCTGCGGAAATTAGGTCCGATGGACGTGCGTCGGAAAAGTGATATGGTTGCAGCCATCCCATGAAATCCAAAGTTCTGGCCCCGCTCCTGTTCACCGGCGCGTTCGTGTCCGCCTTGTTCTCCGCCACGGCACCCGCGCCGAAGTATCCGCCGTTCGTCATCACCGGCTCGGAACTCCGCGTGCTGCCCCCCGCCGCGAACAGGCGCGCCTACCAACTCGCGGTCAGACTCCCTGCTTCGTATGCGACGGACGCCAACCGGCGTTATCCTGTGCTCTTCGTGACCGACGGCTACTGGGATTTTCCGACCATCGTCACCGGCTACGACAATCTCGTCTACGACAAGGTGGTGCCGGAGTGCATCATCGTCGGGCTGGGCTATGCCGGCGAAAATCTCGACTACGGCAAACTCCGGGAATGGGAACTCTCGCCGGCGCCCCTGGGGTTCATGGACAATTCCACCGGGCATGCCGCCGAGTTTCTCGGCACGCTGGAGCACACGATCATTCCTTTCATCGCGCAGAATTACCGCGTCGACCCTTCCTATCGCGTGCTCGCCGGCAGCTCGTTGGGCGGACTGTTCACCCTCTACGCGATGTACACGAAGCCCGAGCTGTTTCAGGGCTATATCGCCGCCAGTCCCGCCGTCGTCGTACACCATGACTGGTTGTTCGACTACGAGGCGGCGTTTGCCAAGTCCGGGCGGCCGATCAATGCCCGCCTCTTTATGACCGGGGCGGAAAACGAACGGCCCGACTTTCTCGACGGCATCAAGCGCTTCGACCGACAGATCTCCCCGAGGAAATACCCCGGCTTTGCCTATGGGTTCCGCGTGATCGACGGCGAGCGCCATGGCGGCACCAAGTCGGAGAGTTATGTGCGCGGCCTGCGCTTCGTCTTCGCCCCCCTGGCGCCCGAAAGCGGTCCGTCGAAGTAATGCCAGCCAACACACGAAAAGGACGGAGACGAATTAACCGCTAATGCACGCTAATGAGCGCTAATCCGGAAAGGTAGCCGCGACGGTTACGGCGCGGGGACAACCAACGTAACGGAGTTGAGGCACAGGGCGCACAGAGAATTGAGTCGAGGGCACAGAGGAATGCATCTGCCTCCGTGACCTCCTGCGAACTCCGTGCCCTCCGTGACGAGAAATCATGTTCAGAAAACGAGATTCTGCAGATGAATGCGGGGCTCACCCGCCCACGCGTCGTTCGCTTTGTGCCGCAATCAAAAATCACCAGCTAAAAATCAAAAATTCGATCACGGGTCGTGCACGCTCGCCTGCATCACCAGGCCCAGGCCGCCGGGCGTCACCGTCGTGCTCTTGCCGGTTTCCGTATCAAGAATGCAGATGCGGCTGTCGCTCGTGGTGCGGGCGGTGTAGACGAGGTGCCGGCCGTCGGCCAGCCAGGACGGTTCCACGGCGTCGAACGGGGCTTTCGACACCTGCTGGCTCTGGTGCGTCGCCAGGTCGTACACGGCAATCTGGTAGCCTTTGCCGATCTTCATCGTGAAGGCGATTTTGTTGGGGTTCCCGCGGCTCCAGTCGGGCTCGGCACAATAA
Organism: Opitutaceae bacterium; assembly: GCA_035506315.1. Lineage (GTDB taxonomy): Bacteria > Verrucomicrobiota > Verrucomicrobiia > Opitutales > Opitutaceae > MWDT01. Next base: position 27,001 of record DATJPQ010000238.1, on the reverse strand, counting down.
CCGCTGATTTCGGTTGGCAGGCGCGTCATCGTGCCGCCTGACACCGGCATCGTGTAGAGCTGCGGGCCACCGGCCGCATCGCTTGTAAAGACGAGGCGGGAGCCGTCGGGCGAGAAGCACGGCGAGGCCTCCACCGCATCCGTATGGGTCAGCCGGCGCAACAGTCTCCCCTGCGAGTTGCCCACATAAATCTCCGGGTTGCCCTCGCCGCTCAACACCATCGCGATCTGCTGGCCGTTGGGGCTGAAGCGCGCGCCGCTGTTGGTGCCCTTGAGGCTGACCAGCGTCGTGCGCTGATAGGTGTTCAGGTCGATCTGAAAAATATCGGGAAAGCCCGATTTGTAGAAACTCGTGTAAACCAGACGGCTGCCGTCCGGCGACCAGCGCGGCGAAAGCATCTGCGCGTGGTCCTGTGTGAGCTGGCGGATTTCGCCGAAAAACAGGTCGCCGACCATGATCTCCTCGGCGCGGCCCCGCGAACTGACAAACGCCAGCCGCGAGGCGAAGAAGCCGCGCAAGCCGAGGCCGTTCGTCTTCTCGACGGCCACGTCGGCCGCGCGCAACAGCGCGTTGCGCGAACTCGTGCCGGTGACGACCTGCGAGTGCACGGGCGTCGCCGCCGAACCCCTGGTAACGTCGACCCGCACCTGCGTGGGCGCGAGGAGCGTGAACTTGAGGTCGAACTGGCCGCCGCTGTTGACGAGTTGATACCGGCCATGCGTGCGGAAGGCCTCCATCGCGAGAGCGTTCAAGTCGGGCGTATTGGCCGACACGTGGACGGAGACCAGCTTGGCGTCGACCGATACGGTGATGTCGCCGATGTCGCGGGCCGTCTGGGCGGATGCCCCGGTCCAGATCAAGGCAAGGAGCAGCGGGAAGAAATGTTTCATGGAAAGTTGCGAAGGGAAAAACGGATGAACTGGCACATTTCTTCTATTTACAGCCCTTGCTCGCATAACAACGTAAATCCGATTCCATTTTTACAAATCCCGATCCTTCACCGTGACACCCGACGTCATTAAAGAGCACCTCAAGCAAGTGAAATATCCCGGCTTCAGCCGCGACATCGTGTCGTTCGGCCTGGTGCGGTCTGCCACGATGGTCGATGGCACGGCGAAAGTGTCGCTCGAATTGACCACGAATGACCCCAAGGTTCCCTTGGTGCTGAAGCAGGAGGTGGATAAGTGTCTGCGAACGCTGCCCGGCGTCACCGCCACGCTCGTCGAGATTGCCGTGCCGCCGGCCCGACCGTCCGCGGCACCCAGCGGTGCGGCACCGGCAGGCGCCGGAGCCGCACCCAAAACGATCCGGCACGCCGTGGCCATCGCCTCCGGCAAAGGCGGGGTCGGGAAAAGCACCTTTGCCGTCAACCTTGCCTGCGCGTTGGCGCAGGTGCTCGAGGCCCGGGGCCGCGCCGGAAGCGTGGGCCTGCTGGATTGCGATATTTACGGGCCGAGCGTGCCGCTCATGATCGGCCTTGGCGGCCGGCCGGAGATCGAGGGCGAAGGCCCCGACGCGCAACTCATCCCCATGGAGAAATTTGGCGTGAAGGTGATGAGCATGGGCTTCCTCGTCGACGACGACACGCCCGTGATCTGGCGCGGGCCAATGATCATGAAGACCGTACAGCAATTCGTCCAAAACGTCCGCTGGGGCGAGCTCGACGTGTTGCTGATCGATATGCCCCCCGGCACAGGCGATGCGCAATTATCGCTGGTGCAGACGTTACCATTGGACGGCGCCATCCTGGTTACCACGCCGCAAGTCGCCTCCGCCAACATCGCCCGCAAGGGCGGCCTGATGTTCCAAAAGGTAAATGTGCCGATATTGGGCGTGGCGGAAAATATGAGCTATTTTGTCGATCCCGCAGGCCACAAACACCACCTCTTCGGTCAGGGGGGCGGCGCCGCCGTTGCCCAGAAACTGGAGACCATCGTGCTCGGCGAAGTTCCGCTCCTGCCGGAAATCCGGGCGGGCGGCGATGCCGGCACGCCAGTGGTCGTCACCACCCCCGACAGTCTCGCCGGGCGCACTTTTCGCCTTATTGCGGGAACCCTCCTGGAGCAATTAGCGGTCAAACCCGTAGTCTGAATATTAGTACTTATTTAATGTAAGCAATCGTCAGCGTTGACAGCCATCGCGGCGTCACTCTTCTTAGCGCCGCTTCAGTATTGTGATCAGTGCAACCGTGAAAGAAATCGAAAATTCCCGCGACTTCGTCAAGCAGTCGAGCCTCTACCAGGAGTTCCTGGCCGAGCGGGAGGAGATTCTGCGGCACAAATGGCTGGAGTCTGAGCGGCTGGGTTACGACATCGGCTTCGAGCGGGCCTTGCTCGACTGGATCCGCAAGCATCGCGAAGGCTGGCGGGCGGCCCGGCGGGCGCAACTGCAGTCGATGTATCCGCAACACCCGCCCCAGCACCAGCATTCGGCGGCACAGTCGTAGAAAAGACAGCCGCGGTTGCTCGCCGCCGTGCCCGGGAATTGGCAACCAGGCTGGAGCTGGAGTTGAACGCGGTAACCACCCCGGAATCCGCCGCGTAATCGCGGCGGCCAGGCTTGGCAAGCAGCCGCTCCGCTTCCGGCGCGGGAGACGCACGGCCAACACCTGCGGCGACCGTTCCATTTGAACCGGGCCAAACAAAAAGCCGGGCGGATGGCCCGGCTTCGATAAAACAGGACGCGCGCCAGCGCTTACTTGATCTCCTTGTGGAGGGTATGGCGCTTCAGATGCGGATTGTACTTCTTCTTCTCGATGCGCTCGGTCACGGTTTTCTTGTTGCGCGTGGTGAGGTAACGCGAAACGGGTTTGCCCTCTTTGCGGGCTTCGGTGCATTCCAAGGTGACGAGTTCTTGCATGGTCGGGAAAGTTGAAGGGGCTGAGAGCAAAGCGCCCGACCCGGCGAGGGCAACTGCAAAGTGACATGGGGCGAATGGACTGGTGCATCTGTTTACTGCCACCCTAGGTAGCGCAGGCTCCCTGAGGCCGGCAAACGAAAGCCAGGATTCGTAGGCCCCCGGCCGGACCTACAGGCGCCGCCCGTCACTTGCGACGGAACGCCTATCCTGTATTGGTTGTCCCTAGCCTGCCACGGCGCATTCCTGCACCCATGCTCAACTGCCCAACCACTCGAAACGTTCTCCATGATCTGACTTGATCGCCGTCTCCGGCCGTGGCCTGCGGTCGGCGATTGAACTTCCCACCACGCCTTCCCATGAAAACATCCTATCGCCTCACGCTCGCGTTGGCCGCGCTCTGCTCGATGCGACTGGCCGCAGAGCCCATCCCCGCCGATCAACCGCACTCGAACGACCCGACGGCGCAGTTGCTCCCGCTGTCTTTCGGCAAAAATCCTCGACTCGACCTGGTGGTGGTCGCGGAAACGACCGCCGATGGCGCAAAAGTGACGCGGCCGGCACCGCAGCAACCCGCCTATTACGTTGCCTTGGACGAAGGCTATCGGGAAGCAGGCGATCCGATCGCCAACGAAAAGCCGCCGACCGCCGCCGAGGTGGCGCGCGCGCTGCGTCAGGCGCTCGCCGCCGGGGGTTATCAGCCCGCGACGGCTCAGACGCCGCCCACGCTGCTGCTCGTCTACCACTGGGGCTCCCTCAACCGGGACTCCCTGGCCATCCGGAGGGGCATGGATCTCGATCCCAACTTGAAGGCCCGGGTGGCCCTTGTCGCCGGCCGCAGATACGAGCGCGAGATCGACGATGAAATCATCCAGCATCAGCTTGCGCGCGAAATGCGCACCAGCTTTCCGGCCGCGCGTTTTCTCACCATCCAGGCGCAGCAACTCCGGGAGCTCGCCCAGGACAATCGCTACTTCGTCATCGTATCCGCCTACGACTACGCGGCCCTGGGCCGCCATGAAGCGCGGCTGTTGTGGCGGACGAAAATGAGCGCGAGCAATGCCGGTGTGGCCATGTACGCCGCCCTGCCGGCGCTCCTCCAGGGAGGCGGACCCTATTTCGGACGCGACGCGGACGAACCGCAATTTGTCCGGGTCCCCCTGGGCCCCGAGGGCAAGGTCGAAACCGGCGCCCCCGACTCAATCGGCGCCGCCCGGCCGCCGGACGATCCGTTCGTGCGCGATCTCGCGGAAAAGGAAGGCGCCGAAGTCACCGGGATGCGGCCGCGCCCGACCTCGAAGTAACACGGTTCAGATTGCACCATGGCCGCAGGTAGTTTGCGAAGCGTCTCCCGCGCCGTAACCGGCGCGGCTGCTTTCCGATCGTAGCCGCCGCGGTTACGCGGTGGGGCTCGGGACGGCTGCTGCCATCAACTCAGGCCACACTTATGTTCACACCGGAGCATCCGCCCTGCGGGAGTGATCGCCGCCGGCGGCCTCAGCCGCTCGCGCTCATGCGTTTCTCCGTGAGCGGCAGCATCACGCCGCGACGGAAGAGCGTCACCTGGCCCGAGCTCGACGAGACCACGATGGAAATGCAGTTGGTCGCCACGCTCACCGCCGCCGCGGCCGCATGGCGCGAGCCCAGGCCGCTCGGCAGGTTGTGCTCGGCATCGGTCGCCTGGATGAGGCTGCCGGCCGATTCCACCACCCCGTCGCCGCGGATCACAAACGCCCCGTCGAGCGAGGAGAACTCCTTGATCGTCTCGTCCATGAAGGGATTGAGGATGTTGCGATCCTCCTCCTTGTATCCGAAAAACGGATTAAGGACGAGGGGCTTGATATACTCCTCGACCTTGGGCGTGTCGCCCACGACGAACAAGCCGCCGACCGGCCGGCCTTCGCGCCCCTCGACGGCCAGTTCGGTCGCCACGGCGATCACGCGCTCGAGCACCTCGGGTTTGACGTCCTCGGGGAGCAGGTCGTTGTGGCCGGTGAGCAGCGTCTGGAATTCGCGCTCCACATCAACCACCACGAGCGTGTCGAACTGGTTGCTGCCGGTCATGCCGCCGATGCAGCAGACGCGGTCGTTGAAGGCGATGAGGCCGCGGGTGAGCGCGACCAGCAGCGCGCTGCGCAGTTGCGCCAGCCGCTGGCGCGAAAAGGAGCGCACCTGGATGGTCTCGGCAAATTCCTCCCGGGTCTCGCCGCTCGGCGTCTCGATGGGATTGCGGGTGACGAGGATCGTCTTGAGGCGCGCGGGCAGTGCGCCGGACTCGATCCCGCCGACAAACGTGTCGCCGAAAACCATCAACGCGCCGCAACTCGCGCCCTGCGCCACGCGTTCGGCCTCGCGGAGCATGAGGCGGTTGACGCGGTTCTGCTGGGCCTGCACCGGGCGGATGCCGCCGAAGCCGCCCACGAGACGCTCGTGCAGCGTACCGAGATCGGGGGCGTTGACGAGGCTCTCGACCAGCTCCGGCTCCTTCATGAGCCGCGCCACGGAGGCGAGCACCTGCAGGTAATCGCGCGCCTTTTCGCCGGCGATGAGCATCACGATGAGGTGCACGCGCTCCTCGTCCTTGGCCCCGTCGTGCCGGAGGCCGAGACGACTGCGGCCGATGGCGAGGATATAGCGCCGGCTCATCTTCACCCGCACGTGTGGCAACGCGACGCCCAGACCGAGGTAGGTGGTCATCGTGCTCTCGCGCGCCAGCAGGCCGCGCAGCAGCGTGTCGGGTTTCAGGTCGGGAAAACTGGCCACGGAGACGGCGAGCAGCTCCTGCAACGCCCCCTCCAGGTCGAGACTGCGCAGATCAATGACACGGCCGCGGGTGATGATTTGGTCGAGCCGCATAAGTTAAAAAATCCAAATTCCAAAAGTCCAAACGCCAAACGTCCAAACTCCAAAAAGATTACAGCGCATAAAATTCCATTTTACCCTTCGGGGTGGGGCTATTTCTTGAGATTTGGACTTTGGGCGTTTGGAATTTTTTCCGCGTTCATTTTTCCCACTCGAGTCCGCCTTTTTTCCATTCGTAGACAAAACCGAGCACGAGGACGAAGAGGAAGAACATCATTGGCCCGAGGATGGCGATGTGGTGGGCCAGAAATTCGCGATAGACGAACGCCCATGGGACGAGAAACACCACCTCGATGTCGAAGACGATGAAGAGCAGCGCGGTGGCGTAGAACTTCACCGAGAAACGGCTGTGGCCGATGCCCTCGGACTTCAGGCCGCACTCATAGGGCGTGTCCTGGATCGCATTCCGCGGTGCGCGCTGTCCGAAAAAATGACTGGCGCCGATGATCGCCGCGCCGATGCCCGCAGCGAGCACGATCTGGATCAGGAACGGCAGATAGGCGGCGGAAGTCATCATAGGAGAATAGGCCGCAGCGACCCGGAGGTGACAAGCGGTTTTTACCGTTTTACCGTTTCTTCAACCACCTCGAAATCAGCGGGAGCCGGGTTACCGCGGATTCACGTCGATGATCTTGGCGTCCGAGATCTTCGCCGAGCCGACGCCGAGAATCTCGGCAAACTCCAGCGTGCGGATTTCATCCGACACCGGCTCGAAGCGGTTCTTCTTCCGCCAGGTGTTGATGCGGTCGAGCATCAACGCGTCGAGCAGCACCGGGTCGCGACTCAGCCACAGCACGGGCTCGGACACGGTGTAGAGCGAATTGAAATAGGGCCCGCCGATGAACTGGTAGTGCTGGAGGCTCGTGAGCGAAAAGACCCAGGTCTCGCGCAACTCGGGGATGGCGCCCATCTCGGCGACGGCGGCGGGGGCGTTGGCGGGCGAGCGGAAGAAGCGGGCGGTGTTGGAGGCGTTCCAGAGGGTGGCGTTCACGAGCGCTCCGTTGACGCCGAGCATCGGGTGGTCGGTGTAAACCGGCAGGTTGATCCAGAAATCGGCCTCGAGGAAGAGCGGCGTGGCCAGGAAGCTTTTGCGGTCCTCCTCCACCGAGGAATTGTTGGGCACACCCTTCGTCTGCGACTCCATGAAGACCGGATCGAATCGCGAGGGCAGCGGGCTGTCGTAAAACCACACCGGATCGTAGTAGCGCCCCGACTCGAGCACGTAAATCGGCGTGCCTTCGAGGGGGTTCGCCCCGGTGATAAACGACGGCAGGTAACCGGTCATGCGCAGGCGCAGCTGGTTGAGGCCGACGAGGAAGATGTTCTCATGTTTGAAACCCCGGCGCTCGAGCGCGGCGATGACCGCCTTGACGAGGGGAATGGGTGTGGCCATGCCGGGACCGGAATCGGTGTAGATCTTGAGGCCCACCCGGCCCTTGGCCCCGGGCACCAGCTTGCGGCCGCCCGATTTTTCCCACACATTGAAAAGCTCCTCGACCTCGGTGGCATAAGCGGCCTCGCTAAACGAGGGTAGCCGCGCCTCCCAGACCGGTTCTCGCTGGGCGGGCAAGGCCTTCTTGGCCGGTACCTGGCCCGGAGTCGGGGTCGGAATCTGCGCGACCGCGCTTAACGCAGTCCCCAGCAGGGTAGTAAGAAAAAGGGCGATTTTGACGAAACGCATGGTAATGACTGAGTCGCGCAAAAACGGACAATGTTTCCGCGCCGAGCTGCGAAACTTGACAGGGGGCGGGGTGGGTTGAAAGTGCATTCTTCCGCCTCTTGTTCGGCGCCCCCTATATATAGAGGGGCATTACTATCCCCTTTCTTCGCCTTTTCAACCATGCCCGCCATCAAACTCACCTGCGTCCGCGACTTGAAGTTGCGCGTAAATCTCGTCGACGTGGTGTCGCGGGTGGTCACTTTGCGCAAGGCGGGAGGCGCGCGATTGAAGGGATTGTGCCCGTTTCACAACGAGAAGACGCCGTCTTTCCATGTCGATCCCGACAAAGGGCTCTACCACTGTTTCGGGTGCGGCAAGTCGGGCGACATCATCGCCTTCGTGCGCGAGACGGAGCAGCTCAGCTTCACCGAGGCCGTTGAGGCGCTCGGCCAGCGTTTTGGCGTGCCGATCGAGTACGAGGAAGGCTCCGGACCCAGCCGCGAACAGCGTTCCCTCCGCCAGGAGATCTTCGAAATTCACGAACTGGCCACCGAGCACTACCACCAGGCCATGAACGCCAAGTCTCCGGCCGGCAATTACATGCGCACTTACTGGACGGAGAAACGCCGTTTCGCGCCGGAGATCGCCGAGGAATTCAAGGTCGGCGCCGCCGCTCCTGCCGACGATGGTCTCGCGGCGCTGCTGTGGAAACGGAAATTTTCCGAGGATGCGCTCCGCCAGTGCGGGCTCTTTTTCGTCCGGGACGATACGATGCTGGCACTGGGGGCACTGCGGCCGCGTTTTCGCGGGCGGCTGATGATCCCGATTCGCGACCATCAGGGGCGCGTGGTGGCGTTTACGGCGCGGCAGACCGAACTCACGCCAAGCGACGATCCGGCGCGCGAGGCCAAGTACGTCAACTCGCCTGAGACGCCGATTTTCACGAAAGGCAACCTGCTCTTCAACCTTGACCGCGCCCGCACCGCGGTGGGCGACGGCCGGCCGTTCGTGCTGGTTGAGGGCCAGCTCGACGCGATCCGCTGTTGGAGCGTGGGACTGAAGACCGCCATCGCCCCGCAAGGTACCGCGATCACCGAGCCGCAGCTCGTGCTGCTGCGACGCTATTCCACCCAGGTCGAATGCTTCTTCGACAGCGACAACGCCGGGCAGAAGGCGGCGCTGCGTTTCCTGCCGATGGCGCTGAAAGCGGGACTCGAGGTGCGTTTCCTCACGCTCGCCGGCGCCGATAAAGTCGACCCCGACCTGCTTTTCCTGGAGCGCGGCCTCGAGGCCTATCATGCCGTGCGCGCCTCGGCGCTATCGGCGATGGCCTTCGCCTGCCGCGCCCACCTGCCCTCGCCCGAAGCCGCCTCACCCGAGCAAAAAGCGCGAGTGGCCCAAGCCATGTTCGAACTCATCGCCGCGGCCGAAAGCGAGGTGGCCCGGTCCGAATTTCTAGGCGCCGCCGCGGTTCATTTGAAGCTGCCGGTGGGGGCCCTGCAGCACGACTTCGAGGCGTTTCGCCGTCGGAATATGCGCAATGCCCCGGTGGCCACCGAGGCGCCGCGCCCAACGCCCAACGCCCAATCCGCCACCTCCGCCGCCGAAACCCCGGAACAGCATCTTCTCATGCTCGTGCTGCATTTCGAAACGCTCGGCAAACCGCTCAGCCAGGCACTGCCACAAGGTTGGATCGATACCAGCCACCCGGCCGGAGTGTTGCTCCATCGCTTTCTGGGCGAGATCGAACACGACAACTGGCCCGGTCGCGATCACCTCGACACCCTGTTGGAAACACCTGAAGAGCGGGCGCTTGTGGCAGCGCTGCTCTTCGACCCACCGGCCATCGACGACCCCGTTAAAGTTGCCCAGGAGGGCCTTCGTCAGCTCCGCGACCGCACGCTGGAACCGCGCCTGAGGAAAATCGAACTTGATTTAGCCAACCACCGGACGGACAGTGATGGTGACCCAATTTCTCTGATCAAAGAACGCTCCGAACTGCAGCGACAGCTTCGGCAACCGGTAGGTTTGCCTGGAGCTGTCGCGTAATTATTTTGTCCCATTCTATTTATGCCGCGTAAACCGAAGAACTCCGTTCCCGAAGCCCAAGGCGAGGCCGTTGAAGAGGTCCTCACCCAGACCAATGCCAGCCTGCCCGAGGAAGGAGCTGAGCCCGTGCTGCCCGTGGTCGCCGGCAACCTGAACGAAAAAATCCGCCAGTTGATCCGCCAGTCGAAGGAGCAGGGTTACCTGACCTTCGACGACATCAACGAAGCGCTGCCGGAGTCGGTCGAGAACCAGGAGGAGATCGACAACGTTCTCTCCATTCTCAACAACCTCGACATCGAGATTCTCGAGCCCGACCAGGTCGAGGATTACAAGCAGCGCCAGGAGGAGGCCGAGGAGGAGGAATCGCGCACGTCGCAGAACGACATCCTCGACGACCCGGTGCGCATGTACCTCAAGCAGATGGGCCAGGTGCCCCTGCTGACGCGTGAGCAGGAGGTCGAGATTTCCAAACGCATCGAGACCGCCGAACTCAAAGCCCAGGAGGCGCTGTTTCACGCCACCAAGGTCGCCGGCAGCATCGTCGTACTCGGCCAGAAATTGCTCAACCGCGAAGAGCGCTTCGACCGCATCGTCATCGACAAGAAGATCGAGAGCCGCGACGCCTATTTCAAGAGCCTGCCCAAGCTCGTCGAGCAAACGCTGAAGCACGAACTGGCGGTCGCGGAGTCGTGGGAGGAACAACTCAAGGCCCGCTCCGAGGCCGAACGCAAAAAGGTTTTGGCCAAACACAAGAAGCGCGAGGCCAACCTGCGCGCCCATTTTCCCAAGTTTTATTTCAAGCTCAAGGTTTACGAGGACTACCTCGAACGCCTGCGACCCACGCTCGAGACGATCCAGGCGCTCTTTGACCTGCAGGAACGCGCCAAGCATCCGAAGACCAAGAAGGATGCCGCCATCGACACCAAGTCGATCCACGCCCGCCTCAAGGAGATCGAGGTCGAGCAGCGCATCGCGCCCGCCGAGCTCCTGCGGGTCGTCCAGCAGACCTACGTCCACGTCCGCGAAGCGCACAAGGCGAAGACTGAGATGGTCGAGGCCAACCTGCGCCTCGTGATCTCGATCGCCAAGAAATACACCAACCGCGGCCTGTCCTTCCTCGACCTCATCCAGGAGGGCAACATGGGGCTCATGAAGGCGGTCGAAAAATTCGAATATCGCCGCGGCTACAAGTTCTCCACCTACGCCACGTGGTGGATCCGCCAGGCCATCACCCGTTCGATCGCCGACCAGGCGCGCACCATCCGCATCCCGGTGCACATGATCGAAACGCTCAACAAGGTGATGCAGGTGCAGAAGCAGCTCCTCCAGGAATACGGCCACGAGCCCACGCCGGACGAAGTCGCCGAGGAGATGAACCTGCCCGTCGAACGCGTGCAGCAGATCATGAAGATGGCGCAGCAGCCCATCTCGCTGCAAAGCCCCGTCGGCGACGGCGACGACACCAGCTTCGGCGATTTCATCGAGGACAAGTCGGCCGAAAATCCGTACGACATGACGGCCTATTCGCTCCTGCGCGAAAAGATCATCGACGTGCTCGACTCGCTCACCGAACGCGAGCGCCGGGTGCTCTCCCTGCGTTTCGGCCTGATCGACGGCTACAGCCGCACGCTCGAGGAGGTGGGCAAGCAGTTCAAGGTGACGCGCGAGCGCATCCGCCAGATCGAGGCCAAGGCCCTGCGCAAGATGCGCCATCCGACCCGCCTGCGCCAGCTCACCGGGTTCTTCGACGCCGAACCGCTCGAGAATTCGCCCAACGCTTACAACGCCGCCACCGCGATGCGGGTGCAAAATCTTCCGACCAAGATTCCCGGCGGCAGCAGTGACGTTTTTGGCTCGGACGACAGCAAGCTGCCGTAACGGCATTCTCCAGGCATCTGGTATTTCGTAGGCCAGCGAGCTCGCTCGCGCTCTGACAGACCGCGCGAGCAAGCTCGCTGCCTACAGCAGAAGGGAGCGGCCGTGGTAGGGCGCGTTATCCTTAACGCGCCGGTTTGACGATGGCCGGATGCTCAACTGCGCAAACGGTGGCTTAAGGATAAGCCGCCCTACCCAGGACATGCACGCAGCTGACTGCGGCGCCGGGCAGTTCTCGTAATCTGGGATGCTCCGCCGGGCCAAAAATCGCTTTCATTCTTTACACCCCCACCCTTCAGCCTACCCTGCACCAGCTATGAATTTCGTCGAGCTACCTCTTGCGGGCATAATCGGAGGCGGAGAATGGGTATGGATCTTCATCATTGTCCTGCTGTTATTCGGTGGCGCCAAGCTTCCCGCACTCGCCCGCGGCATGGGTCAGGCGGTCAAGGAGTTCAAAAAGGCCCAGCGGGATGACGACGACGAGAAACCCGCGACCGACGCCAAAAAGTCCGAGACACAAAAAACGAATTCGACGCCGGGCTCCAACTAGCCTGGTCCAGGCTCCGTTTCCGCACAACGCGCCCACATCGGGCGCGTTTATTTTCCAGGATCCGCCCGATCGTCGGCGCCTTCGCGCAGCCACTCCTTGAAATGCCGGATTTGCTCCGGCGTGCCGAGCACCAGCAGTTCGTCGCCCGCCATCAGCGTCTCGCCCGCCTTGGGGTTGAGGATGCGCACCCCCACCCGATGCAGGCCGGTGACTTGCACGCCGAATCTTTTCGCCGGAGCCACGGCGCCGATCGAACAGCCGGCAGCCGGACTACCGGCCGGCACGGCGACCGCCTCCATGTGGACTTCCTCAAACGTCGAGTCGGCCGGCGCGACGCCCGAGACGTACCCCAGGAACCGCTGGCCGGCTCGTACCTGTTCCGGCGTGCCCATCAGCAGCACCTTGTCGCGCGGGTAGAGCACGACCTCGGGCGCGGGCAGCGGAATCATGAAACCCTGCCGTTCGATGCCCACCACCGTGCAGCCGAACCGGGTTCGAAAATTGAGTCCGCGCAGGCTCTGGCCCCGGCAGTCAGCCAGATCGGGCAGCACGCATTCAATCACCGACAGGTTCCAGTCGTCGTGCGATTGCAGCCACGGAGCGGAGGTGGCGGAAATGCGTTGTTTCTCGGGCTCGAGAATGGCCTGGAGCTCGACCTCCACCTCGCTATGCCAGTAGATCAGCTTCCGCCGCAGAAAAAGCACGGTTCCGGCCGCCACCACACCGCAGACGAGCAGGAGCCATTTGGCCGCGCCTTCCGCCGGCAACACCGACGCGAGCCAGACGAACAATCCCGCCCCGGCCACGACCTGCAGGCCATGCTCGATGAACGGCCGCAACTTGGCCTCATGTACATGGCCGCGCGCCGTCACCTCGGCGTAGAGCAACGCCATGGCGGAGAGATTGCGCCAGATCGCCACGAGCGGCGCGAGCGTGGCCAGCGTCAGGGTGATCCAGAACACGACCTCGGGCCCGTGTGGAAAAAGCCAGTCGCGCCCCAACCAGGTTTCGACGGCGGCGAAAAGTCTTTCGGAGAACAGCAGCAGGCCCGTGACGAACAGCATGCCCACGCTGATTTGAATCAGCCGCTTGCGGCTCAGCTGCCACAGGAGGTTGCGTCTCTGGCGCACGGCGAACCGCTCCAGCCAGCCCTGGTAGGCGCGCAGCCAGTCGATCAGCCACCGGGGTTGATGGGCGAGCAATAGGCCCGCGATCCGGTCGGAATGGCGCGTGGCCGGCGGCGCCACCAGCGTGGTGAGGAGCGAGAGTCCGACAGCCAGTGGATAAAATCGCTCCGACACCACGCCCGCCACCACGCCGAGCTGCGCAATGATGAACGAAAATTCGCCGATCGGCAGCACGGAGAGTCCCGTGCGCAAGGCCTCGCGGAAGGGTGTCCCGATCAAGGTGAGGCCGGTCGTGCAGGCCAGCGTGCGCACCGCGATGGTGAACACCGCCAGTCCCGCGATCAGGCCCGCCGACTGCCCGAGCGCCCGCGGGTCGATCTGCATGCCGATGGCCACGAAAAACACCGCGCTGAAGATATCGCGCATGCCCTCGAAGAGACGCTCCACCTGCGGGCGGTGCGGCGTCTCCGCCACGATGGTGCCGAGCAGGAACGCCCCCAACGCCGTCGAATAACCGGCGCGCTGGGCCACGAGCGCCAGCGTGAACAGCAGGCCGGTCAGGCCGAGCGTCTGCAATTCCTCGTCGGCCGAGATGCTCATGCGCCGCAACAGCCAGGGCACCAGCAGCAGGCCCACGATTCCGGCCAGCACCACGAAGGCGCCAAGCAGGCCGAGCGTTTCGCCGAACTGCACCGTTCCGCCCGCCGCATTGCCGAATTGCACGATGGAGTTGAGCAACGTGAGCATCATCACCGCCACGACGTCCTCCAGCACCACGACCCCCATGGCGAGCTGGCCCGCGCGTTCGTGCGTCGCGCCGACTTCCAGCAGCACCTTGCTGATGATCGCCGACGACGACACCATGAGCATGCCCGCCAGAAACAGGCTCTCGACGCCGCTCAAGCCCACGGCCACGCCCAACAGACGGGTCAGCGCATAAATCACCCCGGCGCTGACGGCCACCGCCAGCATCAACGAAAGTCCGAGCCGCTGCAGCTTGCGGAGGCTCAGTCGCAGCCCGAGGGAAAACATCAGGAAGACGAGGCCGAGCTGCGCCAGGGTATCGACCCGCGGTATGTTCGTGACCAGCGCGAACGGTGGCGTGTACGGCCCCACCACCAGCCCCGCCGCCAGATAGCCGACGATCGTCGAGAGCCCGAGTCGCTGGCATATCCAGCCCACCACGCCGGCCACGACCAGGATCACGGCCAGATCCTGAATGAAATGGATGGCTTCCATGGGGAGAGAAAAATCGTACTCGTCCGGGCCCGGCTGGAGCAAGCGAACCGGAGGAGTACGAGCGTGATTGCGTTTAATCGCAACACTGTCTTGCGGCGGCCGGGAGGCAATTTGCGGTTCACGACACCCGGCCCAGCCTTCTCGCTCTCTCGCTCATTCCGTGGCGGCTTTCCCTGCCCGGGCAGGAGGGTCAATTCCGCATTACGCTGTGACTCTTCTGGAAAAATGAACCCAAACCGGATGATACGTATTACGTATCATCCCAGAACGATAAACTCTGCATAAATGATACGTATTACGTATCATTCTATCTGGGCAACGCCGAAAGCTGGACCGGGAACACAATGTAGCAGGGCTACAGGAATTGCAGCGGTTCGAATTTGCGGCCGAGGACGGCGGCGGAATCGCCGGCGAGCCACCGGTCAATCACGGTCGCGTAGACCTGGCGGAAATCGACGCTGTAGGTCAGGTCCTGGTTGCGGTCGACGCCCAGGTCCGGCGCGGTGCCGTGCAGGCCGCCCTTCACTTTTGTGCCCATGACGAAAAGCGGCGCCGCCGTGCCATGGTCGGTGCCTTTGCCATCGTTCTCCATCGGGCGGCGGCCGAACTCCGAAAAGGTCATCGCCAGCACCTGGTCCGCGAGTTTATGCGCCTCAAGGTCCTTTTGAAAAGCACCCAGCCCGTCGCCCAGCGTAGTGAGAAGCTGCTCGTGCCGGCCCTGCTGGTTCACGTGCGTATCGAAGCTGCCAAGCGACACGAAATACACACGGGTCGAAAGTCCACCGGCAATCAGCGCGGCCACGTTGCGCAATTCGGCGGCAAAGGGATTGCGCGGGTATTCGGCGGCCGGCTGATAACGGCTGAGAAGACCGGCGACTTTCCGCTCGGTCACCAGGGTGTCCAACATCGTGTGGCGCAGGTAGGAAGCGCTCTCGTTCTCCCCGTCCACCGGCCGTTGGACCACCTTCTCGAGGAGTCCGAGGTTTTCGTTACGCCGGTTGAGATTTCCGTACGGGAGCACCCCAAAGGTTTCGTGCTCCCGGTCACCCAGGAAGATCTCGGGCACTTCGCCCGTGAGGTGCACACCGAGCGGATCGTCGCGGACCGGAGCGCCGCCACAGCAGTTGTCGAAATAGCGGCCGACGAAACCGGTGGACACAAACTCATTGCTGTCGCTGGCGGTCTCCCAGATGTCGGTCGAGCGAAAGTGGCTGCGATTGGGATTGGGGTAGCCGACGTTCTGGATGATCGCGAGTTTGCCCTCCTGGGCGAGCCGGTGCAGGCCGGCACAAGCTGGATTCAGGCCCAGATGCTCGTCGAGTCGCAGCACTTTGTCCTTCGGCACCGCCAGGCTGGGACGCAAGTGGTAGTATCGGTCATCCTCGAAGGGAACGACGGTATTGAGTCCGTCGTTGCCGCCGGCGAGCTGGACGATGACGAGGATCGGCAGGTCTTGGCGTGGCGCCGGGACGTCGGCGCGGGCGGACGAAACGAGGAAGGAGGGCGCATAGTGGGTGAAGGCGAGCAGGCCGATGCCCTTGGCGCTCAGGGCGAGAAATTCGCGCCGCGTGGAAGGGAGGAAATTGGGTTGATTTTTCATGGTGAAAGAGGGTTCGAGCCGCTCAGCAGAGCTGGTACTCCGGAGTTTCGAGGACGGTGACGATCGCATCGCGGACGCGGGCCAGCGGCCGGGCCGGCTGGCCGGTGCCGGCGAGAGCCGCGCCGATGGCCCGGCGGTAGTCATCGGAAGCGGGCATGGGCAGCAACTGGCGGAGCAGGCGCTCCGCCGCATCTTCCGGATTCAGGGCGGCATACGGTTGCAGGGTGTCGTCGGTCACGGTAAAGGCCTTTTCGCCCGCCGCGCGCGCCGCGGCCACCGCCCGTTGCTCATCGGCGTTGAGCCGGGTTTCGTCGAAGGGCTGGAAAAACGCCCGCGTCAGCAAACGACGCGCCTCGATCGTGGTCGAGCTGATCCATTCGCGTCCGCCGACCCAGCCACGGACATTGGGTGGATCGTAAAGCACCTGGCCCATCTGGCGGAAGGCGGGTTCGATCCGCCGCGGAAGCGGTGGCACATCGAGCGAAAAATCCTGCACGAGACCGAGGAAGAACTGCACCGGGCTCTTGATGTAAACGCCGCGAAACTGCGGCGCGAAGAAAAGCCGGCTGGAAAAATAGCGCTGGGCCAGCTGCCGCAGGTCGAATCCCGTGCCGCGCCACCAGTCGCCCAATGCTTCGAGATAGCCGGCCGGCAGCGGCTCGTCGGTGAGATAGAAACGCGTCAGCAGCGCCGGCAAATGGGTGCCGGCGGCCTTCTGGGTGTAAATCAGATCGATCACGCCATCGCCATCGAAGTTGGCGGTCTGACCGAAGATGGTCTTGGGGTTGTGGTCGTGCAGGCGCGGCTCGAACCGGTAATCGCCGAAACGCTGGACATAGCCCGTGAAGGCGCGGGCGGCTTCCTTGATGTCGTTTTCGGTGTAGTTGCCGATGCCGAGCGTAAACAGTTCCATGAGCTCACGCGCAAAATTTTCGTTGGGGGCGCCGTTGCGGTTCTGCTGCAAGTCGAGGTAGTTGATCATCGCCGGCGAGCGCAGGACGGCCTTCGTCAGGTCGGGAGCCGTGCCGGTGGAGTTGCGCCGCAACATATCCTGATGGCGGTACAGCAGCGCGGAATTCTGCACCTTGCGCGCCCCGACCACGTAGACGTTGCCCAGAAATAGCGTCCATTTCTCAACGGCGGCAAATTCCGGGCGGCTGGCATGCTGCAGCCACTGGGCCGTGAGATCCAACAGGGCGTTCCGCGACCGTTCCCTCGCCTGCTGGAAAAGTTCGCGCCGCTCGGCGGATGGCGTGGCCCGGATCTTCGCGCCGAATTCGGGCGTGTCTTCCTCGAGTGCCACGATCGAGTGCGGTGTCGACATGGCCGGAGGCGTGGCGGGGAAAAGACGCTGGAGCGTCACGTCGAGTCCGTCAGCCAGCGCACGATCCGCTTCCGGAGTTTGCGCGGACCAGCCGGTGCGGCGAAGCAGATGCTGGGCAGCCGCTTCGTTCCATTCACTCGCGGGTAGTGGCTGCCATGCTTCCGAAGGTGAGAGCGTGAGTTTCATGGTCTGGTTAATGAAAGTGACCCTTATAGTGACGTTAAGATTACCGAATGGTTTCACCCGCTTAACTCCCGCTCCATGAACAGTCGAAACGCTCGTGCGAGTAATTGAAATGCGATGACTGAAATCGATCTCCAGTTCCGCACACGGAGATCGCCGGTCGGTCGCATTCTTGTAGTCTGTTCGAGGAACGGACCGATGCTTCCCGGAGTTGCTCGCCAGCACGATGAGAGACTTTTTTCGCGCAGCGAAACCGTTTCCCGCTCCACGTCGCGATGAGATCGTCCTTGGAAAGTAGCGGAACGGCTTCCCGTTCCGCGTGGAAGTGAGCGCGCTTCCGCGGCCCGGCCCGCGTAAACTGAGGATTGGAAAAAATTTTGGGCCGCCTTGCGCATGAATCGGCCTGCATTTCCCTCGTTGACAGTCCTGCCGTGCGCCGATTCGTTTCCGTCGGCGGACACGCCACTCCACCCTTCGGATTAAACAATGGCATCCAACCTGCTCGGCTATTTTTCGAACGACATCGGCATCGATCTTGGCACGGCCAACACGCTCGTCTACGTGAAGGACAAGGGCATCGTCCTGCGCGAGCCCTCCGTCGTGGCCATCGACACCAACACCCGCAAGGTGCGCGCCGTGGGCGAGGAGGCCAAGCGGATGCTCGGCCGCACGCCCGGCAACATCACTGCCATCCGTCCGATGAAGGACGGTGTGATCGCCGACTTCGATGTGACCGAGGCAATGCTGCGCTATTTCATCCGCAAGGTCAGCAGCAACTCCTTCCGGGTGAACCCGCGTGTGGTCATTGCCATTCCCAGCGGCATCACCGAGGTGGAAAAACGCGCCGTGAAGGACTCCGCCCTGCACGCCGGGGCGCGCGACGTCATCACCATTCCCGAGCCCATGGCGGCGGCCATCGGCGTGGGCCTGCCCATCGAGGATCCCGCCGCCAACATGATCGTCGACATCGGCGGCGGCACCACCGAGATCGCCATCATTTCGCTTTCCGGAATCGTCTTCTGCAAATCGATCCGCGTGGCCGGCGACGAGCTCGACGCCGCCATCGTCAACTACATGAAGCGCGCCTACAACCTCCTCATCGGCGAACGCACGTCGGAAGAGATCAAGTTGCGCATCGGCTCCGCCTACCCGCTCGACGAGGAGCTCACCATGGAGGTCAAGGGCCGCGACTCCGTGGCGGGCCTGCCCAAGACGATTCACGTCACTTCCCAGGAAATCCGCGAGGCGCTCAGCGACACGATTGCGGCGATCGTCGACGCCGTGCGCGTCACTCTCGAGCGCTGCCCGCCCGAGCTCTCCGCCGATCTGGTGGACCGCGGCTTCATGCTGGCCGGCGGCGGCGCCCTCATCCGGGGCATCGACCGCCTGCTCAGCGAAAAGACCGGCCTGCCCGTCGTGGCAGCCGACGACCCGCTCTCCGCCGTGGCCAACGGCACCGGCGCCGTGCTCAACGACCTCAATTGGGTGATGCAGAACTTGTGAGCGATTGCCGTCCTGCAACGACGGCCTCCTCCCGCCGGCTGATCGAGGGAACCCGGCGGTGATAGCCGCCGTCATTGGAGCCGCCACCGTGTCGTCCAACCGTTTCGATCAAGCCAGGCCTTTCGTCACCCTCGGGGTGGTCGTCGTCGTGTGGCTGGTGCTGCCGGCGATCGTGAAGAGTTTTGTGCGGGTGAGTTTCTTTGAGCTCGAGGCGCCGGTCGAGGTCGCGGCTTCCTACGCCCGCGACCTGCAGGAATACTGGTCGCTGCGCCTGCATTCCAACTCGGAGCTGATCGAGGCCGGCCGCGATCTGGCGCGCCTCAACGCCGCCTACGAGCTCCGCATCCAGGAAAACGCCGCGCTCCGCGGCGAGATCGAGCGGCTCGAATCGCTGATGCGCCTGCCCACCTTCATCGATTTCCGCTCGGAGCCGGCGCGCGTCGTGCGGCGCGATTTCTCCGGTTGGTGGCAGCGCTTGATCATCCGCAAGGGGCAGAATTTTCAGATCGCCGTCGGTTCGCCCGTGGTTTTCACCGGCGGCGTGGTCGGCCGCATCGTCGAGGTGCATGCCTACACCTCGGTCGTCGAGCTCATCAGCAGCCCCAACGTGCGCCTTGCCGCCGTGATCGAGGGCGACGACCGGCCCATCAGTTATCAGGGCGGCGACAACCGGTCGTTCGCTCCGCCGCAAGGCGTGGCCAATTTCGTGCCGCTCGAGATCGTCGCCACCCCCAACGCGCCGCGCCGCCTCGTCACCTCCGGCTTCGGCGGCGTATTCCCGCCCGGCTTCACCATCGGCTACCTCGTCAACACGCCCCGCAGCGACGACGGGCTCTTCAAGGTTGGTGAGGTGGATCTCGATCCCCGCCTTTCCTCCATCACCGAGGTGACGGTGCTCGTGCCGCTCAATCCGGAATGAGCCCCGGTTGCGCCCTGCGCCTCGCCGGTTCATAGTCCCTCCTCTCAATTACCGCACCTTTTATCTCTCCACTTTCCGCGCTCCGCTCTCCGCATTTTCATCCTCTTCGTGCGCCGTATTCTCGCCCTCTTCTTTTCCGCTCTGCTGCTGTGGTCGCTGATCGCAATCACGAACCACTACCTCGCGCCGTGGCATGTCTATCTCTTCGTCGGCGGGCTGTTCGTGACTTTTGCGGCGCTGCAGTTGCCGGTGCGCACCGGCTTGTACGCTTCACTGCTGGCCGGGCTGCTCTGCGATGCCGGCGCGGGCACGCGCTTCGGCCTGCATGCCGTGCTGTTCGGCCTCGCGCATGGATTCGTGTTCAACCTCCGCGGCCGGCTCGATCGCGACAGTACCGTCGTCCAGGTGGTCGTGGCCCTGCTGGCCAATATCGCCTTGTTTGTCGGCCTGTCGTTCACCCAAACCGGCGCCCTGCCCGCACCCGGCGCCACGTGGCTGCGGCTGCTCTGGGATCTGCTCTGGTCGCAACTGGCCATCGTGCTCCTTGCCCCGTGGTTTTTCGCGGTGCAGCGCCGGGCGCTGGTGCTGGCCGACCCGCTGACGGCGTTTCTGGAACGCCGCGAGACGGAGTGAACGGCGGCCCGTTCGCGACTTCTTCCGATGGCCATAGTCGATGCCAATCCCGCCGCCCGCCCGGGCCACCTTGTGGAAGCCCACTCCACGTTCCAGCCGCGCATTCTCTTTTTCTATTTGGTCCTCAGCGCCATGCTGCTCACGCTCGCAGCCGATCTCGCCTACCAGCAGCTCTTCCGGACCGATGCCTACAAGGAGGTCGAGCGCATGCAGAACCAGCGCCGCATCCTCCTGCCCGGTCCGCGCGGCGAAATCGTGGACCGCGAGGGCCGCATGCTGGTGGGCAACCGCTCGCGTTGGGCCGTCATACTCTACCTCGGTGAACTGCGGCAGGAGTTTCTACGTGAGCGCATCCAGATCCGCAAAAACTACCGCGAAGCGGGCGACAAGGACATGCCGACCCGCGCCCAGATGGATCGCATTGCGCGGGCCACGGTGGTCCAGCGATATCTCGACCAGGTCAACGCCGCCCTCGGCAGCAAGGTCCGGGTCGACAGCGCGCAACTGCAAAAAGGCTTCCAGCAGGAACGGCTGCTGCCTTACACGCTGGTCGACGATCTGTCCCCCGAGGAATGCGCCCGGCTCATCGAGCGCCTGCCGGTGCGTTCGCCGCTCCAGGTCTATGCGTCCAGCACGCGTTACTATCCCTACGACTCCGCCGCCGCGCACACGCTCGGCTATGTCAGCGTCAATCCGGATATCGATGCGCAGGATTTTCCCGGCGAAGACCTCCATACGTTCAAGATGAAGGGTTCGATCGGTCGCGACGGGCTGGAAAAACAATTTGACGCGCAGCTCCAGGGCAAAGCCGGCGGCGCCATCTACCGCGTTGATCCCGACGGCTACAGCATCGACAAGCCGATCGACCGGCTGGCCCCGGTTCAGGGCGGAAAAGTCGTCACCTCGCTCGACATCGACCTGCAGCTCGCGGCCGAAAAATGCCTGACCGAGGAGGTACAATTTCCCGGTGCCGCCGTGGCCCTCGACGTCAATACCGGCGAGGTGCTCGTGCTCGCCAGCAAGCCCGACTACAATCTTAACGAGCTTTCGCCGCACTTCAGCAAGGAGCTCGCCGCCGAGATCGAAAGCAAAGGGGCCTGGCTCAACCGGGCGATTAGCGGCGTCTATCAGCCTGGTTCTACCTTCAAGCTCATCACCGCCCTGGCCGGCCTGCGCTCCGGCGTGCTCACCCCCGATTCCGCATACACCACGAACGGCACCTACATGGTCGGCAACCACGCCTTTCACGACCATGGCGGATGTCCCACGGGCGAGTTCGATCTGCGCGCGGCGATCGAACAGAGCGTCAACACCTACTTCATCAATTTTGGCCTGCAGATCGGAGTCGATGCCATCGCCGCCGAGGCGCGCCGGTTTCACCTCGATGAACGCACCGGCATCGAACTGCCGGGCGAAACGAACTCCATGCTGATCGGCAACCCCGCCTGGAAAAAGAAACGCTACAACGACGACTGGCGGCCCGGCGACACGGCCAACATGGCGTTTGGTCAGGGTTATGTCGGCGTCACCCCCTTGCAGATGGCCTGCTTCATGGCCTCGCTCGCCCGCGGCCAGACCTATACCAAGCCCACGCTGCTGCACGTGGAGGGACGTGAGCCCCAGCGCAGCGATCCAATCGGAATCACCGCGGAAAACTACCGGGCGCTGCTCGAAGGCATGGAGCGAGCGGTCACCCAAGGATCCGCCAAGCGAGGCGCGGTGCCCGGCCTGCATTTTGCCGCCAAAACCGGCACCGCCCAACGCGAGGTTTATGAGAACGGCCGGCTCAAGGGCAAAGTTGAGCTGGCGTGGTATGACGGCTTCGCGCCCGCAGACCGGCCGGAGATTGCGTTCGCGGTGCTCATCGAAGGCGATACGCCCGACGAAAGTTTCGCCGGTGGTCTTTACGCAGCACCGGTGGTCAAGGCGATACTGACAAAGTGGTGGGAGAAAAAACAACGCGGCGACGCGCTCGTCGCGCCCAAGGTCTTATCGCCGCATCGCTAGCCGCGCCTGGCGGAAGACGTTACCCGGTTCCGGCCAGGTTGCCCGCGCGCCGTAGCGCAACCGCTGCAGTTCCGCCGTCACGCCGACAATTTCCGGGCTTTCCGGTTTCCGGTTTCCGCTCTCCGCTATCTTCCTCAGCCACCGTCCGGCTTCGCGGCGCACCGGATCTTCGCGCCGCCGGCTCCGGCCGCTCCAGTACCATCGCCAGCCGAGTCCGAACATTCGCCAAGCCCACACACCGCCAGCCAATGCCGCCACCACAGCCGCCATCCGCGTGATGCGCCAAACATCCCACGGTTGCGCTCTCCAGGCCTGGAAAAATCGCAGTGCGCGGGCCAGCGCCGCCCGTATCCGCAATCCCGCCTGTTGCGTCGCGCCTTTGACCGCCTGGATCGTCTCAAGCTGGCTGCGCTGGTCGAAATTGACGATGCGCCGATACCAGAAAATCCGCAGGCTCTCCAACCTAGCGGACCAGCTCAGGTCGAGCCGCTGGTCGAGGGCGGTGGCGCCCGCCGGCTCGTTGTCGCCCACGACCGAGGTTGCACCTGGCGTGGGATCGACGCGTAGCCACGCGCCTTCGCCATTCCAGATTTCGGCCCAGGCGTGCGCGTCGCGGTTGCGCACCGTGAGATTGTTGGAAAATCCGTTCCATGTGCCGCCCTTGAAGCCCACGACCAGCCGTGCCGGATAGCCCGCCGCGCGCGCCAGCAGCACGAAGGCGCCCGCAAACAGCTCGCAATGGCCCGGTTCGCCCGACTCCAGCCAGCGTACCAGTGGATCCCCGGTCCCTGTCGGCGTGTGCGAGCTGAGCGAATAGGTGTGCCGCTGCGCCAACCATCCGCTGGCCTGCCGTGCGAAATCTGCCGCCGACAACCGGCGGACGGCGGGCGTTTCGCCGCCGCCGCCGGCGATGGCTGTCGCGAAGCGCGCAAGCTTCACCCGGTCACCGCTGGCGGGCGGCAAAGCCCGCATCAGGCGGCTCAAAGTCCGTACGCCGCTGCTCGTGTCCCGCGGCGTGTTCTGCAGACTCCGCGCAAAACCCGCATCGGGCACGAGCGCGGAGGACACCGGATTTTCCACCCGGTAGGCCGTCATGATCGCGGGCTCAACGCGGAGCGCGACCACTTGGAGGACCGGGCTGAAATAGAAGTTTTGCGGTTCGCGAAACCGCAACAGCTCAAAAGCGCCCGGCACGGGCAGAAACCGGCTCACCCCCGATTCGAGGTAGAACGTCCAGGAAACCGGCTCCCCCCGCCGGAACGGCTCGGAGCCGCGGAATTGGGTCAGGGTCCGCTCGGTGGCCAACGCGCCGCGCCGCAGCCCGGCTGACAGCCGGAATCCGCCCTCGGGCACATATTCGTCGAGCACCAGCATTCGCAAATAGGGCGTGGCCGGCAGCTGGCGCGGATCGGAAACGTCGATGCTCAGCGCCAGACCGTTGTCCTGCATGATCTCCGTTACATCGCCGAACCGGATGCTTTCCGAAAAACCCGTGCGTGCCTTTTTTGAAATAAAGCGATCGAGGAACAGGCTGTTCTCGATCTGGAAGCGCGGGATGGCCAGGAACAGCAGGCCCGACACCACGACGACGCCGGCGAAGAGCGCCCCGCCCAGCGCGATCACGCGCCAGTCGACGACCTCGCACCCGCGCCGCAGCAAACGTCCCCAGTTGAGGTGCGCCACCCACGGCGGTTTGACGTTGGGCGCCGGGAGCGGCGGTCGCCGGCTGCCGGCCTGCGCCGCGTCAGTGAGCGTGACAACGAGCAGCAACGCCAGCGCGCACGCCGTGAAGACGACGATCTGCACCGCAAACGCGATCGACACCGTGACCACGCCCGCGATCACCACGAGAAACAACCCGAGCACGATCAACTGCAGATCGTCGCGCCGGGCGCGATAGCTGATGCCCCGGTACAGGATGAGCAGCAGGTCGAGCCGCACCATCGCCGGCAGCAGCTGCGCCGTGCTCCAGAGGTCGTAAATAAAAAATCCGCCGATCGCCGGAAACGCCAGACGGTGCACCCAGGTGGGCACGTGGGCCGGCAGGTTCGGCCACACCAGCGCCGCCGCCACCCCCGCCGTGGTCAGGGCCACGACTGTCCATACCTCCACCTCGAGGTAAAAGACCGTCCAAACCGAGAACAACGCCAGTACGCCGCCTAGCAGCCACTGGAGTTGCTGCAACTCATGCAGGTTAAGCTGCGGCCGTTTTTTGTCCATCGACATAGGCGGCAACGCCCCGGGGTCCGTCGGGCGCGAAGGTGATGACGCGGCGGTGCGCAGGCACTTTCACGTCGTTGGCGGATGCGGAAAGGTTCCCGCTGCCGGGCGGACCAGGCCGCCGTTCTGCGACCGCCAGGCGGTCAAGGAAGGCTTCAAGGTTGGCCACGCGGCGGACGGGTTGTGCCGGCTCGTCGCCGAGTGCAGCCAGTTGCAGCTTGCCCGCCCGGAAAAGGTCCTCGGCCAGGGTGGCCGCGAAGCTCACGGCGAGTTCGAACTGCTCGGCGCGCGGCCAGCGCTCGGCCGCCGTGGAGAAGCGCAACACATAGCCTTCCTGGCTCTCCGCCGCGAACTGCCGGACCAGGAGCTGGCGCATCCGTGCGCTGGCCTTCCAATGGATGAGGCGGTGCGAGTCGCCGGGTTCGTAGCTGCGCAGCGCCAGCAGATCGGCGCCGCTGCCCGCCCGCACGGTTCGTTCGCCGGCGGCCGGCGTTTGCGCCGCTGCTGCTTCCACACGCCGGTATTCGACCGGGGCCGGCCAGATGATGATTTCGTGCCGGACTTCGGTCGTATGGCTCTTGCGCAGAAAACCGAAGGGAAACAACGAACCGACGCTTTCCACCTCCAGGCGCAAACGGCCGCGTCGCGCCGGTTGAAACGTCCAGTCGAGCCGCGCCGTGCCGTCCGGGTCGAGTCGTTCGTTGAGATGCAGCCGGCCGCCCGCCTCGGCGCGGTCGGCCGCGGCGAGGATTTCGCGCAGAGGGCGCTCGGTCTCCTTCCGCCACCATCGTCCGGCGGCGGGGGATGGCGCCGTGGATTCCGGTTCGGCCGGCCGCGCGACCGCCTTGAGCTCGAACCACAGGCCATAGGTCGGGAGCACCCGCTTGGCATTGTGCAATTCGAGTCCGACGGCGGCATCCTCCCCGGCGCGCCAGGGCGGTTCGAGCCGCAACCGCCACGCCACGCCGCGCAGATTCAGCCACGCCAGCACGCCGCTGAAGACGAGACAGGCCAGCAAGAGCGAGAGCGTGATGAAAAGAATGTTATTGGCCGAATTGTACGCGGCCGTGCCGATGCCCAGCGACAGGGCGACGAGCATCGTGCCTGATATCGTCGGCTGGATCCGCTGGCGGTTCCGGGGAAACACCAGCGCCCAGAGCAGCCGGCGCCAGAACCAGCGCGACCCGTGCGATCTGAGGCTGGACCATGCGGGAGCTGCCGCCTCGCCAGGGACATTCATGGTGGGAGAAAAGTCCAAACTCCAAATTTCGAACGCCAAATAGTACTGAGATCCGAAAACCAAGTTTCCACGGGATTTTCTTTGGGATTTGGACTTTTGGTGTCTGGAATTTTGCCCGGCTGCGCCGGGCTCAAACCGGCGCCGGGATGCTGGCCACAATCCGGCGCAACGCCGCCGCGATGGCCCGGCGCTCTTCCAACGCATCGCCCGGTTGCCGGGTGAGCGCCAGCCGGTGCGCCAGCACCGTCGGCACGAGACTAATGACGTCGTCGGGGATCGCGAAGTCGCGCCCCTTCACCAGGGCGCAGGCCTGGGCCGCGGTCTTGAGCGCAAGGCCGCCGCGCACGCTGACCCCGGTTTTGAACTCCGCCTCGGTGCGGGTGGCGGTCACGATCTTGAGCACGAATTCCAGCACGCTCTCCTCGACGAAAACCTGCGGCACGATTGCCTGCAGCTGGAGCACATCGCTCCGCGTGACGACCGGATTGAGCTTGATGGCGTCGTAGCCGAGCCGCGAATCCCGCAGAATTTCCATTTCGTCGGCCGCGGGCGGATAGCCCATCTGAATGCACATGAAAAAGCGGTCCAGCTGGCTCTCCGGCAACGGAAACGTGCCCTCGTAGTCCACCGGGTTCTGGGTGGCGAAAACCATGAACGGTGTGCCTACAGCGTGCGGCTCGCCGTCGATCGTCACCCGCGCCCGGTCCATCACTTCGAGCAGGGCCGATTGCGTCTTGGGTGTGGTCCGGTTGATTTCGTCGGCCAGGACGACGTTGGCGAACACCGGTCCCTTCTTGAACACGAACTCCTTCACGGTCTCGTCGTAGATGGCGACGCCGGTGACATCGCTCGGCAACAGGTCGCTCGTGAACTGGATGCGCGAGAACGTGCAATCCATCGAGCGGGCCAGCGCGTAGGCGAGCGTGGTCTTGCCCACGCCGGGCAGGTCCTCGATGAGCAGATGGCCGGCGGCGGCGAGGCAGACCAGCACCTGATCGATCACGTCGTCCTTGCCCTTGATCGTCTGCCGCATGTTGGCGCGGAGGCGGTCCAGCGCCTGTTTGGCTTCGGTAATCTGCGGAGTCTGCACGAAATCGCTCATGCGCCCGCACGCTAGTCAACGCCGCCCGCGCTGCAAACGGGTTTTTGCG
>DATJPQ010000237.1:0-2196 GCA_035506315.1 Opitutaceae bacterium | reverse complement strand
CAACGTGGCATTAGCGATACCGTCGCATATAACTAACGATGTAGTGCGGATTGCGGCTGAACTTTGACGCGGACAGTCGTCTTGCCATCGGCGGGAGAGTACCCAATGCGCGATCATATTGCTTAGAAACCGCGCAGATCGGTGCTGCGGCGCGGCGGCAGACCCGGGGCGGGCAGGCGCTTGAGCACCAGATATTGGATGCCCAGCTTCGCGCAATACTCGCGCTTGCCGCCCTTGTCACCGTCTTCGTTGACGGCGTAGATGTCGGGTCGGAGCGCCCGAATCTCCCGATCGGCATCGAGCCAGCCTTCGCCGCTGGAAATCAACGCCTGTGTGACGAAACGCACGGAGCCCACGACGTAGCGCCGCTCCTCCTCGCCGATCAGCGGGTGACCTTGCCCTTTCAGCTGGCCAATCGCCCGGTCGTTGCCGACCACGACGTACAAGTCGCCATAGGCGCTCACTTCCTCGCAGAAACGCACATGGCCGGTGTGAAACCAGTCGTAACAACCGGTGACGACGACTTTCTTGCGGGCCGGTGTTGATGGCGTAGGCGGCTGCACCGGAAAACCCGACAGATCTTTTTCGCGCAGCATACGGTACTTCACCCCATGCGCCGTACAAAAGGCCCGCTTGGCTTCGTTCCCCTCGGCCTCGGACACCACCCAGGCTTGCGCCCCAGTCCCGGTGACCGACGGCAACGTGTCCGGGTCGGCGGGCGCCTCAGCCACCTTGACCTGGGCCACGTAGCGGATGCCCTCCAGGAAATATCGCCGCTCGGCGAGCGGAAATTTCGGCATTTTGCCGGTGCGCTGCCGGATCGATTCGTCGGACCAGAGCAACACCGTCAGGCGGCCCAGTTTGGCGGCTTCCTCGAGAAACCGGATCTGTCTCGACCGTATGTCGTCGAAATTGCCGGCCACGGCCACGGACTGGAGGGTGGAGCTCATGGGGCAATGCGCACGGTGACTTGGAAGGCGCCGGGCACCGGTTGGTCGGAAACGACGATGAGATAACCGCCGCCACAACCGGAGTACATGGCTCCGGCATATTGTCGCTGGTACGCCTGGAGCAGCGGCATCAGGTCCAGCCGGAGCGATGGATGCCGGACCACGTGGGGCAACAGCATCTCCCAGCATTTCATGTTCGCATTGAGGGAGGCGCCGAGCGCCTGCAGGTCCATGCGACGGATGGCGTCAAAACAATCCCGCCCCGACCGACCGAGGCGTGCGACCCACTGCGGGTCGAGGTTTTTCTCGCCCAGCGGCGAGTAACCTTCGGGCCGCGGCTCGACGGGGAGCAAATGCAGCACCCGGCTGAGCCACCGCGCGACCTTGGGGCGGTTGCACGATTCGATATGCGCGGGAAAAACGCCGCCTTGCACCCGGAAGTCATAGTCCAGGCGGTTCACGCCGGGGTAAACCAGGCCGATCATGTCCTGCGAACCGCTCGGCTCGGCCTTGCCCCGGTTTTCCACCTCATAAAGTTCGCGGACCAGATCTTCCGACGGACGACGGGGCAGTCTCCCTTTCCAGAGCTTCATCGCGACGGCGCGCGTGCCGCTCGCGATGCCGGAGCGGTCCATCGGACGAAAATCCGGCTCGATCTGCACCACCACCATGGAGCCGGGCGGATGCGGGTTGTGGCGCGAGACAAACGGCTGGTCGATCCAGCCGCCGGCGAGTTGCAGGCGATGGGGAATCGAACCGAGCAACCTGGCGATGGGCGGGGGAGCCTCGCGTTTCATCAGCCGATGCCCACGCGCCTGCCCTTTTTCCGGGTGTAATATTGCTGCTCGATCCATCGGTACGTGGCCGCGAGGCCGACATCGAGCTTCGTGTTCGGCTCCCACTTGAGCATCTTTTTGATGAAGGTGTTGTCGCTGTTGCGGCCGGCGACGCCGCGCGGGGCCGTCAGATCGTAGGAGCGCTTCAATTTCACGCCGGCGATCGTCTCGATCTTGCTGACGAGATCGTTGATCGAGATGAGCTCGCTCGAGCCGAGGTTGATCGGCGTGGCGATCAGCGCATCGCTGTGCATGATCATGTCGATGCCCTTCACGCAGTCGTCGACGTACATGAAGCTGCGGGTGGCGGTGCCGTCGCCCCAGATTTCGATGCGGAGATCGTTTTTGTCGATCGCCTCGATCGTCTTGCGGCAGATGGCCGCCGGGGCCTTCTCGCGTCCGCCGTCCCA
>DATJPQ010000236.1:0-4690 GCA_035506315.1 Opitutaceae bacterium | reverse complement strand
CAGCCTCTCGACGCTGGGCTTCACCGGCACAGGGGACAACCTCCTGACGCCCGGCTTCATCATCACCGGCGACGGGCCGAAGCAGCTGTTGATCCGGGCGGTGGGGCCGACGCTGGCAGGAGCGCCCTACAACGTTCCGGGGGCGCTGGCCGATCCGCAGTTCCGGGTCGTGCCGCTAGGGCAGAACTTCACGGTGGCGGGCAACGACAACTGGGGCGGCACGGCGGCCTTGCAGGCGGCGTTCGTGCAGACCTACGCGTTCGCCCTGCCGGCGGGCAGCCGGGATGCGGCGGCAGTCGTGCGCCTGCCGCCGGGCGGGTACACGGTGCAGGCGACCGGCGTGGGCAACACCACCGGCAACGTGCTTGTGGAAGTGTATGACATGGACCCGTAAGCACAGGACTGTAGATTGACCCCCATGGTTTTTCTACTTGGAGGCCTGATCGTTGGTCGGGCGGTCCGTGGACAAATCCGTGCCAGGAGCGGCGCTCCAGAATGGTGAAGGGAAAGGGTACGACCCAGTGTTATGCTCCATAATTTCTCCCTCAACCTTCTGATACTCTATGAAAACACACATCCGATCCTTTATCCTGCGGTTGGTACCATTCGTATCGGAACCCTCTCGCAGGCTTGCATCAAAACCGGGCGCCTGCCGGGGCGCATTTCTCCTCCTGATCGTGCCTCTTCTGCTGATGGCGGGCTGCGCCAGCATGCCTGAGGCCGGTTCTCGTCCGGCGGATGCCCCTCAGACAAAAGCAAAGGATCCGTTTGCGGCGGTACAAAAAGGGATGACGGCGGCGGAAGTGCGCAACCTCGTCGGCGAGCCCAAGGAGATCAAGCCGATGAAAACCGAAGGTCTGAAAAGCGAAGTTTGGCTCTACGATCGCAAGATTGCCGATCTCACCAGAATGGCGGATGTCGGAAACATGGACTTGCCCATCATGAATCCCCGCACTGGCGTGGAGGGTACTACCAAGCAAACGATCATGAACATGCACGAAGAAACCACCACCGTCTACGAAACGGTCGAATTGTTGATGATCAACGGGCAGTTTGAGGCGCTGAAACGTAAGCAGTGGTCGAACCAGAAGTACGACTGAACCACTCGGATAAGGATTGCCTTCGGGTGGTTGCCCATGCGGGCACCGGCGTATTTGAACCGGCAGCCGTGCGGTTATGGGCTGCGCGACGGTTTCATCGCTGCTTTGGGTATTTGTCGTGGTACCGCACCCAGTCCTGGGGTCGTTCCGGATTTTCGTCGCGTCCCTTGGCGGTCAGATCGAGGAGATTATAGGTGGTGTTGAAACCCTCGATACCGCGCGCAAACGACGAATAGGTGTGATATACGGCGCCTTTGCGGTCCCGGTAGAAGGTGCTGACCCCGGGGAGTTCATCGATGGCCATCCCGAATTTCGCGTAGTTGTAGAAAATATTCCCGGTGCGGACTTCCGCCGGCCGGAAGGAGACGTGAAAGTCGTAATTGAAATCGTTTCGCGCCGACGACACCCACTTGAATTTCCAGCCCATCCGCCGCTTGAAGGCGGCGAGTTTTTTGAGCGGCGCGCGCGAGATGGCGACCAAGGCCGTATCCCGCTGCGCCAGATGCGGGCCGGGTCCGTCAAAATGGTCGGCCCAGAACGAGCAGTGCGGGCACCCTTCGCGCCAGTCTGGCCCGAACATGAAATGGTAGACGATAAGCTGGCGTTTGCCGGCAAAGAGCTCGGCGAGCGTCTCCCGGCCCTCGGGACCGTCGAAGACATATTCCTTTTCGACCAGCGTCCAGGGTAACGCACGCCGTTTGGCCTTCAGGCGATCATGCAGCCGCGTGAACTTTTTCTCTTCGATCAGGAACGCCTTCCGGGCGGCGAGCCATTCTTTCGGCGATACCACTTTGTGTTCCTCGGTACCGTTGCGGGTGGTCAATATGGCCATGATATTCTCCTGGTCGATGGTGGTGGTTTCGGGCGCGTGTTGTCGCCGATGCTATCCACCCGGCGCCGGTTTGCAAACGGGCGAAAGCGGATAGATTGCAGCCAACCCAGGCTACATCATGACATCACTTCGCGAATCGTTGCGGGCCACGACACCCGCCGTGCCCGTGTTCTTGGTCCGGTTGATGGTCGGCGCGGTGTTTCTGTCGGAAGGCGTGCAGAAATTTCTTTTTGCCGATCAGTTGGGGGTAGGGCGGTTCGCCAAGATCGGGTTCCCCGCGCCGCAGCTGCTCGCGCCGTTTGTCGGCGGTTGCGAGACGGTGTTTGGTGCGCTCGTGATCGTCGGCTTTTGCACGCGGCTGGCGGCGGTGCCATTGCTGGCGGTCATCAGCACCGCCATCACGACGACCAAACTGCCCATGCTGATGCACGACGGCTTCTGGAAAACGGCCCACGAGGCGCGCACCGATTACGCCATGCTGCTCGGGCTGCTGTTTCTGCTGATCGTCGGCGGGGGCGGCTGGTCCGTCGACGCGCAGCGGCGCGCCCCTCCGCCCTCCGCCTGACCGGCTGCGGCGCACCGCGTCGCTCACAGTGCAGGAGCGCAGCTTTACCGCGCCCTCAGCTTCTCCGTAGGGCGAGGCATCCCTAATCTGCTGCGATCTTCGACGCTTGCCGGTGGAGCGCGTTGACCTCAACGCGCTGGATCGTCCGTTCCTTGGCAGCCGACGTGAGGAGGCTGGTCTTTCTACCTTCTGTACCCTCTGGCCCGGCTGGCGCCCAGCCACCATCTGGCCATCAGATGGAGCGGGTTGGATGACGCCAGATGACGGCGCCGCCAAAATAATTCCCGGCAAACATCGCGACCAATAATACGGATTCGGCGGCGAGGAAGCCGGCGCCGTGCCTGATGGTGGGATATACGCGATATTCCAGCGCCAGGATTGTGGTGAAGCCGAGCAGGGCGGTCCCGTTCACGATGGCGTGGACGATCCCGTTGGTCAGACGCGATGCATCGTTTTCCGCCCAGAGGTCCGCGAGATCGGTCAGGCCGAAAATCGCCGCAAGCCACCCCAGGGCGGTGCCGGCAGCCAGCAGCCAAAACCCCACGGAGACAGCGGCCCCGGCCGGCAGCCATGACGCGAACAACTGCAGGCCGGCGTGCGCCGGCCAGAGTGCCACCGGAAAGTGAACCAGCATGACGTGGACCGGATGACCAAGCAGGCGCATGAGGCGGCTAGGTCAACGCGACGACGAGCACCAGGGCCACGGCAGTCACCGCCGCCAGCGCGTGGATTACCACCAGCGGCAGCGGTCCCGCCTTGCCACGCAGGTCGTTGACGAAGATGACCAATCCGCCGAGTGCCGCGACAACGAGGAGGACGATGGCGATGGTCAGCAGTCCGTGGGGATTTTTCACGGCGTAAAGAATCAGCGCGACGAGGCCCGCGGCGCCCAGCGCGCCGTGCGCCACGGCGACGCCTTTTACCGTGGGCTTTTTCTGGATGATCCGGAAGGCGGCCGTGAGCCCGAGCAGGGCGGCGAGAACGAAGAGAACGATCGTGGATATAAGCATGGGAGGAGGATGAGTTGCGGTTCATCCCATCCGATGCCGCCGTCGGTCCGAGGTTACAGCAATTCGTCGTGCCGGTCCGACTCAGCGGGCGGCCAGCACCGCCTGCATGACCCGCGCCGTCATCGGATCGCAATACTGCGCGGGATACCCGAACAGCTCCACGCCGGCGGCGGACTTGAGCAGCGCGGTCTTCAACCGGGCACGGGCGCGGTGTAGATCGACCTTCACGCTGGCGGCCGACCGGCCAAGGCATTTCGCCGTTTCCGCGGTCGTGAGTTGTTGGACCTCCCTGAGCACATAGACCGTGCGGTATTTCCGCGGGAGTTCCGCGATCGCCTTTTCGAGGAAGATTTTCATGTCTTTCGCAGTTGCCTGGTCGGGGGCGGAAGGGATTTCGGACGGCATTTCAGCTTGTTCGCCATCGAGCGACAGCTCGACCTGGCCACGGTGGCGGCGTCGGATTGTCAGGCATTCGTTGATCATGATGCGCGTGAGCCAGGTGGCGAAGGCCGCCGCGCCCCGGAACTCGCCCAGATGAAGAAACGCCTTCAGGTACGCATTCTGCATGGCGTCCTCCGCCAGCGCGTGATTGCGCAGGTAGGCCATGCCGACGCGGTAGAGCCGCTCGTTGTAGCGTCGGACAATCACCTCGAACATCTCGCGGTTGCCGCGGGCCACGTCGGCCAGCGCGGTTTCGTCACTGCAGTTGGACCACACCGACGAAGCGCGGAGCGTATTGGCAGGGTTGGTCATCTCCTGTACGATGCTGCATAAGCGCCGCGGTTACAAATCAAGGGACCCAATCGGCATCGGCGCGACCGGGTCGGCTGTTTGGCCCTGTGGTTTGGCCGCCCGGATCTTACCCGGCGACCCGGGCCGGGCCGGCCGCGGCGGTCCATGCTCTCCGGCCCATATTCAGCCAGGCTCTAACTTGTCACATAATACGTGACAAACTCTGGCGCCGCCGGCAATCGGCGCGAGGCGCCAGCGCAGGGCTGGGGCGTGAATAGGAGTGGGCGGTTTGGGCTTCGGCCACGGCACAGTCCTAACTCACGATTTTTCGTGCCTTTTTGTGGCCAAAAATTCCTCGCAGCCTGAGAGGATTCACAACTTTTGTAGTACAGAGGTCACAGAGGCAAGCCGGAGGGTCACAGAGCATCGTATCGGAGTAAATGAAGTCGCA
>DATJPQ010000235.1:0-6468 GCA_035506315.1 Opitutaceae bacterium | reverse complement strand
TACGCCCAGCCCTTGCCATGGCCGCTGCCACCACTCTCATCGCCCTTCTGCATGGACCGGACCAGCCGGGGATCGTCGCCAAGACGGCCGGCTGGATCTTCACGCGCGGCGGCAACATCCTGCACGCCGACCAGCATCGCGACGTCGAGGAGGGCGTGTTTTTCCAGCGGATCGAGTGGGAGCCGTCGCCGGCCGCGAGCGCGAGCAGCGAAGCGGAGGCGTTTCGCGAATTCGTCGGCGTGATCGGCATGCAGGCGCGGGTGATGCATTCGGCGCACCGGCCGAAGGTGGCGCTGTTCGTGTCGAAGGCGGATCACTGTTTTCACGACTTGGTGCTGCGTTGGCGCGCGGGCGAGTTTCCCTGCGTGATCTCCGCGGTCATCTCCAATCACGAAGATCTCGCCGAGGAGGCGCGGGGCTATGGACTGGCCTTCCACTGCATTCCGGTGAGCGTGGAGACGAAGGCCGCCGGCGAGGCGCAACAACTGGCCCTGCTGCGCGAGCTCGACGTCGAACTCGTCGTGCTGGCGCGGTACATGCAGGTGCTCTCGGCGGATTTTCTGGCGGCGTTTGGCCGGCCGGTGATCAACATCCATCATTCGTTCCTGCCGGCTTTCGCCGGCGGGCGGCCCTATCATCAGGCCTACAAGCGGGGCGTGAAACTCATTGGCGCCACGGCGCACTACGCCACGAGCGCGCTCGACGAGGGGCCGATCATCCAGCAGGACGTTGCCCGGGTGACGCATCGCCACAGCGTCGACGATCTGGTGCGCAAGGGTCGCGATCTCGAGAAGATGGTCCTCGCCCAGGCCGTGCGCTGGCATCTCGGGGGCCGCGTACTGGTTTACGGCAACAAGACGGTGGTCTTCGACTGAGGCGGCCGGAAGAGGAGGAGGCTGGAACCGGTAGGGCGGCTTATCCTTAAGCCGCCGTTCGCGTGTTTTGGCCACTTGGTATCGCCATCCTCCGGCGCGTTGGGGACAACGCGCCCTACCTCGAACCGGCGCCTGCCATGGTACGGGAAACTCGGCCGGATCAACCAGCTTGGGTCGATTTCCGGCATTTACAGCGGGGGGGGCATTTGTTTTGGTCGCGGTTTCATTTAATCAAAACCCGCGCATGATCACGCCCGCCACGCCTCCGAATCCAAAATCCGCCGCCACGCCCGACGTGCCCCATCCGGTCGACAGCTTCGCGGAAAAACTGCACCAATTCTGGCAGAGGAACAGCCTGGCGTTCCAGATTGGCTGCGCGCTCGTACTGGTCGGAATCCTGGCCAAGGGTGCCTATGATTATTATGCACGGCAGCACGAAAATGACATCGAACGGACCTTCGCCCTGGCCGGCACACCCGAGCTGTTGAAGGCTTTTGCCTCCGCCCATGAGGGCCACACGCTGGCCGGGGTGGCCTGGCTGACGCTCGCCGACAACGCGTTCAAGGCGGGCAACTACGCCGAGGCGATGGCGGACTACAACCAGGCGCTGCCGTTGCTCAAGGACAACCCGCTCGCCGGGCGCATCAAACTCGGGGCGGCGATGGCGCAACTCCTGTCGGGCCGGGCCGCCGAGGGCGAAAGCGCGCTCAACCAGCTGGCCGACGATGCCAAACAGCTCAAGGGTCTCCGGGTGGAAGCGGCCTATCAACTGGCCAGCAATGCCGCCGCCGCCGGCAAGGTCGAAGACGTGCAGAAATACACGGAAAAACTCATGCAGATCGACGGCACCAGCGTTTGGGCGCAACGCGCCATGATGCTTCGCGCCAGCATGCCGGTGACGGCAGCCGCACCGCAGTCCGCCCCCGCCGCCGCTGCCACTCCGGCGGCGGCTCCCGCGGGAGGCATCAGTATCAAGATACCGGGCAAGAACTGATTTCCATCGTTTCCCGGCTGCAAATTTCTCCCGAGCCCGCCAGCATCTGGCGGGCTTTTTTATTGCCCGGTTAGGATTCAGTGACGATCGGACTGCGGTCACAGACCGCCGTTACAGGGAAAAGAAGTTGGCGTGGTTTCGGTTGTAGGGCGGCATCGCCGTACCGAGCCCCGCCAGGGGCGACAGTTTGACATGCCGCCGATCTCTGGAGGGAATGGCGGGGTTCGACGACCCCGCCCTACATCTCCAATGGAATCGTTCCGATCAAATGGCCGGCAGCCCCGGCTACAGGGGATGCCCGGCGACCACCCCCACCGCACGATTTGTGTTCCCCTGAAGCACGCCGGCCATTACTGACCCAAACTGCATGTTCTCGCTCAAAAAACTCTTCGGCAAAGACGACAAGTTCTACGATCTGCTCGAAGCCAGCGCGGAGGAGGCCCGGACCAGCATCAAACTCCTCGCCAGCTATCTGCAGACCCGCAGCCTCGGAGGCCCGCCGTCGAACATCGACGAGTTCATCCAAAGCCGCCGAAAGGACAAAAAGATCACGCAGGAAATCACCGAGGCGCTGGCCAAGACCTTTGTCACGCCGCTGGAGCGCGAGGACATCGAGGCGTTGTCGTTCGCCCTCTACCGCGTGCCGAAATCGGTCGAGAAGATCGTCGAACGCCTCATGATCTATCCCGGCCGCCTGCCGTTCGACGGGATCAAGCGCCAGGCCGAGCTGCTCGAACAGGCCGCCGAGGCGGTGATGTTCATGGTCATGCAGCTGCGCAAGGGCACGTACATCGAGAAGATCAGCGAGGCGCAGGACCGGCTGCAATTTGCCGAGGGCGAGGCCGACAAGGTGATGCTCGAGCTCATGAAGGACCTCTACAACGGACCCTACGACGCCAAGGAGCTCGTGATCCTGCAGGATTTGTACGAGATGGTGGAAAAGGTGGTCGACCGCTGCCGCGACGCCGGCAACGTCGTCGTCCAGATCGTACTGAAGCATTCTTGATCCTCGAGCGCCCGACGCCATGACGCTCTTCCTGTTCGTCCTGTTGGCCGCCGTTGTTTTCGAGTATATCAACGGCTTTCACGACACCGCCAACGCCATTGCCACGGTCGTCTCGACCAAGGTGCTCACACCTCGTCAGGCGATCGTGTGGGCGGCCTGTTGGAATTTGTTCGGTGCGATGATGGGCACAGCGGTCGCTTCCACGATTAGCAGCGGGCTGGTCGATTCATCCGCTGTCACCATGCTCACCGTGCTGGCGGCATTGATCGGTGCCATCGTCTGGAATATCCTGACGTGGTGGCTGGGGCTGCCGTCGAGTTCGAGCCATGCGCTGATCGGCGGTCTCTGCGGCGCGGCGCTCGCCACCGCCCACAACGATTGGAGCAAGCTGATCTGGGCGGCGACCGACGCCAAGGGCCATGGGATCGGCCTGTGGCACAAGGTTGTGTTCCCCATGTTCGCCTCGCCGTTGGCCGGATTTGTGGGTGGCGCCTTGCTCATGTTCCTGCTGACCGCCTTGCTGCGCAAATTGCGCCCGCTCCTCGTGAGCCGGATCTTCGGCAAAGCCCAGCTGGTCAGCGCCGGGTTCATGGGTTACAGCCACGGTTCCAACGACGCGCAAAAAACGATGGGCATCATCACGCTCGCGCTTTTTACCGGGACCAACGCAGGCTATTTCCGCAATCTTCCGGGCTGGCTTTCGTTCCTCCAGGTGTCGGACAAGTCGCACGTGCCCCATTGGGTCATGATCGCGTGCGCCCTGACCATGGCAGCGGGCACGGCGGCAGGAGGTTGGCGCATCATCCGCACCATGGGGCACAAGATGGTGAAACTGCAGCCCGTTCATGGTTTTGCCGCTGAAACGACGGCAGCGCTCATCATCCATGGCGCTTCGACGTTCGGCATACCGGTTTCCACCACCCATGTCATCTCCACCTCGATCATGGGCGTGGGTGCCTCCAAACGGCTGAGTGCCGTGAAGTGGGGTGTGGTCGAGCGCATCGTCTGGGCGTGGGTACTCACCCTGCCGGTGACCGGGCTTTTGGGCTACGGAATCGTCCGCCTGCTGCAGCTGTGCGGCGCCTGATGCCGCAGTGGGTGTGCCGGCGTATCCGCCGGATCGCCCGGCGGTTTAAATCGGCAGGTTGAAATAAAACGCGGTGCCCTGACCGAACGTGCTTTCCGCGCGGACGCGGCCGCCGTGCAGCTGCACAATGTGCTTCACGATGCTCAAGCCGAGACCGGTGCCGCCTTTCTCGCGCGAACGACCCTTGTCGACGCGATAGAACCGTTCGAAAAGATGCGGCAAATCCTCCGCGGGAATTCCCGGACCGTTGTCCTGCACCCCCACTTCGATTTCTGGGCCCCGCCGTTTGGCCGTCACGACGATGCTGGTCCCCTTGGGTGTGTACTTGAGCGCGTTGTCCAGCAGATTGCCGAGCACCTGACTGATCTTCAGCGGATCGATCAGCAGCTCGGGCAACGCCGCGTCGGAGGAAAATTCCAACCGATGTTGCGCGGCGGCCGGACGACCGCGGTAATCCTCGATCACGCCGTCGAGCAGGCGCGCCAGGTCCGTCGACTCGCAGTGCAGCCCGGGGTTCATCGACTCGAGGCGCGAGAGCGTGAGCAGATCGTCGAGCAGCGAGTTGAGCCGCTCGGTATGGCGCTGGACCGTTTGCAGAAACTGTTCCCGGTCGGCGACCGGCATGTCGCGGTGGCCGTCGACCAGCGTCTCGACGTAGCCTTTGATGATGCTGAGCGGCGTGCGCAGCTCGTGGGACACGTTCGCCACGAAATCTTTTCGCACCGCCTCCAATTTTTTCTGCCGGGTGATGTCGTGGAGCACAAACAGCGTCCACGCACCCTTCTGCCCGTCGAGCGGCGGGATGAGCGCGCCCGTGGCCTCGAC
The DNA here is from genome assembly GCA_035506315.1 of Opitutaceae bacterium. Lineage (GTDB taxonomy): Bacteria > Verrucomicrobiota > Verrucomicrobiia > Opitutales > Opitutaceae > MWDT01. The sequence goes on along the minus strand of DATJPQ010000235.1, from coordinate 1,681 downwards.
CCAGGTGGACTCCGTGCCCGACACAAACTCGATCGCCTGTTGCGGCTGCGCCTGGCCGGCGCGCACCGCCTCGACGAAGGCGAGAAACTCCCGGCTGTGGAGGATCAGCTCGAGCCGTTGGTGCAGGATGTTGCCCGCCCCGGGGAAAATGGCCTGGAGCGCCTGGTTCGCCAGCAGCACATAGTTGTTCGCATCGACGACCAGCACGGCCTCCCGCAGGCTGCCGAGCGTGGCCTCCAACTGTGCAAGCTGGCTCGCCCCCTGCTGGCGCAGCTGGATCGATTCGGCGATCAGGTGGTTGACCGAGGCGCAGAGCTCGGTCCACGGCGGACCGCCGGCCCCGGGCCGGTCGGCGGGCAGCAACGGCTGACGTTGCGCGATCGCCTGCCCGAGGCGGCGCACGGCCCGACGGTGACGGCGGAGCCTCTCCAGCGCCACCGCCAGGCCGACAACCAGAATTACCACGACTGCGTACAGCATCAGTATTCCAATTGGTATTGAAAATAATCCGTCGGTGGGTGGAGCGCGTTGACCTCAACGCGCTTGAACCGCCTGAGGTCAGGCGGTTCCACCTGATGCGGGTTGGATGCTAGTCTCATCTTGGAGGCAAATTGAAGTCAGGTGCGTCGTTCGGCCATCCGATAGCCGACCCCGCGAATCGTTTCGATCCAGTCGGCCTCGGCGCCAAGTTTTTCCCGGAGGCGGCGCACGTGCGTGTCGACGGTGCGCGTCTCGATCTCGTTCTCGTAATTCCAGACGTTGACGAGCAGGTGCTCCCGCGTCTGGACGCGACCGCGGCGCTCCATCAACAGCTGCAGCAGCCGGAATTCGGTGGCGGTGAGCTCGACGAGCGCGCCGTTGACTACGACTTCGTGCCGGTCCGAGTCGAGGGTAATGGTCCCAATTTGCAGGCGATGCGGGCTCTCGGGCGCGCCTTCCGCCGCGCGCCGCAGCGCCGAGCGGACCCGCAGGACCAGTTCTTTTACGCTAAAGGGCTTGCAGATGTAATCGTCGCCGCCGCTCTCGAAACCCTGGATGCGGTCGGATTCCGCGACCTTGGCCGTGAGGAAAAACACCGGGATGCGGTTGAGCTTTGGGTCGGCGCGCAGCAGGCGGCAGACTTGAATGCCGTTGAGGTCCGGCATCATCACGTCGAGGAGCACCAAATCCGGGACAAAGGTCTGGGCGAGCCCCAGGCAGCGCGTGGAGTCGTTGATGGTTTCCACGGCGTAGCCCTGGGCCTTGAGGTGGTAGGCCAGCAGACTGGTGACATCCGGCTCGTCGTCGACGACGAGGATCTTCTTGGGTGTGGCGGGCTCGGTCATGGGCGGGCAGTCTAACGAACCGGACCGGCAACTCCCAGCGAATTTCCGCGCCGTTGCGCAAATGTAACATCCCCCTCGCGGTGGCTTCTTTGCGATACTGTAACGGCAGCGCCACGAAACTGTAACAAACGCCTGCCATGATCCTGGCCAGGCGGGGCGTATCGCCCCCGCCATTCACCAATCCACAACCCAAGATTCGTATGACCAAACGTTCTTCCCTCTGGCTCGCGTGGCTCGGCGCCGCGGTGCTCTGCACCGGTACCGTCTTCGCCCAAGACAACAAGGCGCTGATCGATGCGCTCATCAAAAAAGGCATCCTCACCAACGACGAAGCCACCCAAATCGAGAAGGATTTG
>DATJPQ010000234.1:0-3335 GCA_035506315.1 Opitutaceae bacterium | reverse complement strand
CGCGGTCAACACGCCAACCAAGACATACGGCCTGGGCGCGGGGCGGGCGGCCGATCTGCGCTACATCGAGTCGGTGGCCCGTACCATCGGCGATGTGGCCCAAGGGTCGAAGATCATCGTGGAGAAGTCCACGATCCCGGTGAAGACCTCCGAGACCATCAAGGACATCCTGGCCGCCAAGGGCCACGGGGAGCGGTTCCAAGTGCTCTCGAATCCTGAGTTCCTGGCGGAAGGATCGGCCATCGCCGACCTGTTCGCGCCCGACCGGGTGCTGATCGGTGGCGAGCACACGCCGGCCGGTGAGAAAGCCGTCAAGACGCTGGCGGAAGTTTATGCCCGCTGGATACCACGCGACCGCATTCTCACGACCAACCTCTGGTCATCGGAGCTGTCGAAGCTCGTCGCCAATGCCTTCCTGGCCCAGCGAATTTCGTCGATCAACTCGATCTCGGCGTTGTGCGAGACGACGGGCGCCAACGTCGACGAGGTGGCGCATGCCATCGGCCGCGATTCGCGCATCGGGCCGAAATTTCTCAAAGCCTCCGTGGGTTTCGGCGGGTCCTGTTTCCAGAAAGACATCCTCAACCTCGTTTACCTGTGTGAGAGCTTCGGCCTGGGCGAAGTGGCGGCGTATTGGGAAAGCGTGGTGCGGATGAACGACTGGCAGAAGCGGCGCTTCGCCGCGAAGATTGTCCACACGCTCTACAATACCGTGGCGGACAAACGGATCGCCGTGCTGGGTTTTGCTTTCAAGAAGGACACCAACGACACGCGGGAGTCGCCGGCCATTGCGGTATGTCGCGACCTGCTGGCCGAACAGGCCAGCGTGGCGGTTTACGATCCGCGCGTGCCGGCTGCGGTGATCAAGTCCGAAGTCCTCGGAGGGGATCAACCGGCCGCCGGCTCGCCCCGGCCCGGGCGGCTCATCGTTGCCAAGAATGCCTATGAGGCGGTAACCGGGGCGCATGCCCTGGCGGTGCTGACCGAGTGGGAAGAATTCAAGACGCTGGATTTTAAAAAAATCCACAGGCTGATGACCAAGCCGGCCGTCGTTTTCGACGGGCGAAACGTCCTTGAGCTCGCCCGGCTGCGCCAACTCGGTTTCCGGACCTACGGCATCGGTCAACCGGCGTGATCTCGGGTCGCGCCCTGCGGGATGGATGCGGTGGATTGATTCGGGATTCCACAGACCGATCTTGTCACAGAGGGCACAGAGCACAAACAGGAGTTCACCGAGAAGAACCGGGGGATCTGGTCTCGAAAAGTCTGAATTCGCCGGCTGGGTGAATACCGCAGTTGTGTTTACTCCGACGCAGGCCTCTGTGCCCCTCCCGTTTGCCTCTGTGAACTCTGGGTCAAACTGAGTATTCCAGGTTAAACAGGAGAATTTGCCGGCGATGTTTTGACCGTTGCGCGAGGCGCGGGCGGCGGTTTTGTTCAGCTCCGCCATGCTGCAATCGCTCCGCATCCGCAATCTCGCGCTGCTCGAGGAAGTATCGCTCGAATTCGAGGCCGGTTTCACGGCGGTGACGGGCGAGACGGGCGCGGGCAAAAGCATTCTGCTCGGCGCGCTCAGCCTGCTGGCGGGCGAGCGGGCCGACAAAACGATCATCCGGCAGGGCGCGCCGGCGTGCGAGGTTGAGGCGGCGCTTTTCTTCGGCGAGCCGCGCCCGATCGATGCCTTGCTGGCCGAGCTGGAACTGCCGCCCTGCGAGGACGGCCTGCTCATCCTCAAGCGGAGCTTGCCGCGCGACAAGGCGCCCCGGATCACCGTCAATGGCAGTCTCGCCACGCTGGCTGCGCTCCAGCGGCTGGGCGAGCACTGGATCGATTTCCATGGTCCGAGCGAACCGCGCCGGTTGCTCAAGGAGAGCTGCCAGCTCGAACTGCTGGATCTCTTCGGTCGAACCGGTGAAGCGCTCGTCGAATACCAGAAAAAGTACCACGGGTGGCGGGGACTGCTCGCGGAGCGCGAGCGGATCGCGGCCGAGACCAAACTGTCGCCCGATCAGATTTCGTTTCTGGAGAATCAACTGGCAAGGCTCGAGGCGCTGGAGCTGACCGAGGAGGCGATCGAAACGCTCGAGCGGGATTTCCAGCGGATGAGCGGTGCGCAGGAGCTCATCGCACTGGCCTCTGCCCTGGAAGCGGGGTTGATGGGGGAGGAGGGCGTGACCACGCGCCTGGCCGCCCTGGTGCGCGAGGCGAACCAGCTCGAAAGCCTCGATCCCGCGAGCAAGGCGCTGGCGGACCGTCTGTCGGCGGCGGCGGTGGAACTGGCCGATCTGGGCGCGGAATTCGGCGCGTTGAGCGGCGAGTACCAGTTTGATCCCGAGCAGGCCCGGCAGTTGGAGGAGCGGATGAACACGTGGCTCGAGGCGAAACGCCGCCACGGTGGCGAGCTGCGGGCGGTGCTGGCGGCGCGCGACGAGATGCAGCGCAAGCTGGCGGTGCAGGGCGATCTCGAGGGCACGCTGGCGCGGCTGGAAAAACAAAGCGCCGAGGCGGAGCGCGCGGCCAAGAAGGAGGCGCGGGCCCTGCGAACGCTGCGCGAGAAGGCGGCGCGCGAACTGGCGAAGGTGGCGGCGAAGGGCATCGCGCAGCTCGGCTTTGAGAAGGCGGATTTCCAGATCAAGCTGGTGGCGTTGGCGGAGCTGGGACCGACCGGCGATTGCGGCTGCGAGTTCCTGTTTTCCCCGAATGTCGGCGAGGCGCCGTTGCCGCTCAATCGCGTGGCGTCGAGCGGCGAGCTCGCCCGGGTGATGCTCGCGCTCAAGACGGTGCTGGCCGATCTCGACGGCGTGCCGGTGCTCGTGTTCGACGAAGTCGATGCCAACGTGGGCGGTGAGATCGGCCGCGTGGTCGGCGAGAAGATGGCGGAGATCGGACGCGGGCACCAGGTGTTCTGCGTCACGCATCTGCCGCAGGTGGCGGCGCAGGCCGATTGCCACCTCGTGGTGGAGAAGGACCAGTCGAAGGATCGCGCGGTGGTGGCGATCGTGCCGATCCACGAGAAGCGCAAGGCGCGGATCAGCGAACTCGCCCGGATGCTGGGCGACCGCTCCGCCAGGAGCGCACTCGCCCACGCCGAGGAATTGCTGGGCAACTAGGGCGGACCGATCTTGTCACAGAGTCCACAGAGCAAAAACGGGAGCTCACAGAGAAAGACCAGGGAATCTAGTCCGAATCTTTTTGGTTTCCTCCCGAATGATCCGCTCCGTGTCCTCCTGCCGAACTCTGTGCCCTCTGTGTCAAACTGCTTTTTCTGGGGTTAGGCGGGTTTGCCGGCGAAGCTACGCCATTTGGTCAGCGGCAGGCTCGCGACGAGGATGATG
>DATJPQ010000233.1:0-7551 GCA_035506315.1 Opitutaceae bacterium | reverse complement strand
CGAAGCGAACGATAGTCCCCAGGTGGGGGACCGCTGGTTCGGCGCGTACCTGATGCAACAGCTGCAATATCCTGCGGACGACCGGCTGCCGCTCTGCCCTGGTACGCCAACCGACCAGGAATCCTTCGGCGAGTGGTTCCGGAACTACGAGCCGGATGCGTTGCTCGTCACCCACTCGAATCCGGTACGCCAATGGCTCGCGATGATCGGTCGCAAGGTACCTCGCGATCTCGGGATGGTCGAGTTGCAGGATAATGCCGGGCAAACCGGCTCGGGCGTTTGCTATGATCCGGCAAAAATCGGGAGCGTCGCGGTGGAGATGCTGATCGGATTGATGTGCCAAAACGAGAAGGGCATCCCGAAAGATCATCACGAGGTGACGCTGTCGGGCAAGTGGCAGGAGGGAACAACTCTGCCGCACCGTCAGCCGGTCTCTCAATCGCGGGCGCGGCGCGCCGATCGAAATTGATCCGATGCAAACCTCGATTGAGCGCCCCGCGTATTTCGTCTGCGTCAACCAAACGCCGGCACCTCTACCACTTCAACCGGCAGCCGTTTCTCCTGCGCGTCCGGACCCGGGTTCCTCGCGCGGGAGGCTCCGATGCCGCTAATATTTTCCCATGCGATCATCCATCATCTGCACCCTCTTCACTCTCACGGTGGCCGCGGCAACCGCGGCTGCGCCGACTTCCCGTCTGCCCTACCTCGATCCCGATCTCCCAGTGGAGACGCGGGTGCGCGACCTGGTTTCGCGCATGACACTCGAAGAAAAGGCGGCCGAGATGATGAATACCACGCCGGGCGTGCCGCGGCTGGGCATTCCGATGTACGATTGGTGGAACGAGGCGCTGCATGGCGTGGCACGGGCGGGAGAAGCCACGGTTTTCCCGCAGGCCATCGGGATGGCGGCGATGTGGGACGAGCCACTCATGCACGAGATCGCCGCGACGATTGCCGTCGAGGCTCGGGCTAAATACAACGGCGCCGGCAGTCACGCGGGCCGGCGTTATTACGGGCTCACCTTTTGGACCCCCAACATCAACATCTTTCGCGATCCCCGGTGGGGCCGCGGTCAGGAAACCTACGGCGAGGATCCATGGCTCACGAGCCGCCTCGGGGTCGCCTTTGTGCGCGGCCTGCAGGGTGACGATCCCCGCTACCTTGAAACCGCCGCCTGCGCGAAGCACTTTGCCGTCCATAGCGGACCGGAGCCGCTGCGGCACAACTTCGATGCCGAGCCATCCGAGGCAGATCTACACGAAACGTATCTGCCGGCCTTTGAGGCGCTCGTCCGAGAGGCGCACGTCGAGATTGTGATGACGGCGTACAACTCGCTGTTCGGCAAGCCGTGCGCCTTGAGCCCGCGACTGCACGGGTTGCTTGACCAGTGGGGTTTCAATGGCCACGTGACCTCAGACAACGGGGCGATCGCGGACCTCACGCGCACCTACAAGGTGGCGCGCGACGACGTGGAAGCCGAGGCGATGGCCGTCAATGCCGGGCTGTCCCTGCGTTGCGGCGGCAACCCGCCCGCGCTCGCCGACGCCGTGAAACGTGGCCTGATCCGCGAGGAGGTCGTCGACCGGCAGCTCGGGAAACTACTGCGCACGATGTTTCGCCTCGGGATATTCGACCCGGCGGAGAAGGTACCATTTTCGCAGATCCCACCCAGCGCGAACAACGCGCCGGAACACGGCCGGCTGGCACTGCGCGCCGCCCACGAGTCGATCGTTTTGCTGAAGAACGACGGGCTTCTGCCTCTCGATCGGACGAAGCTGCACCGGATCGCCGTGATTGGTCCGAATGCGACGTCCGAGGCTGTGCTGGTCGGCAATTACAACGGCACGCCGGTCGATCCGGTCACTGCACTCAACGGCATCAAGGCGGCACTCGGATCCGGCGTGCAGGTCGAGTACGCGATGGGCTGCGATTACGGCCGGATTCCCCCGGGACTGCATCCCATTCTGCGGTCGAATTTCAAGGATGGTGGCATCGCGGGCGACTACTTTGCCAATCGCGAGCTATCCGGCCAGCCGGTGGCGCAACGCCGCGATCGGGGGCTGGATCTCGACTTCAGCAAGGCGCCGCTGCCCGAAAATGTGCCTTCCAGCGGGTTCTCGGCCCGGTGGAGCGGCCAGTTGCAGACGAAGCAGGCTGGCCAATACAGGCTCGCGATTAGCGCCCGTGGAGGCTTCCGGCTCAAGTTGGGCGACGAGGTGGTGATCGATGCCTGGACGCCAGAGGCGAAGACGCGGAGCGTGGTCCGGACCCTCCCGGAACGGGCGTGGATTCCGGTCACCGTCGAGTATTTCCAGGGGGAAGGCCCGGCGAAGCTTTCGCTGCAGTGGGAACTGCCCGATCCGCTCAACGGAATGGCGGCAGCGGTCGATGCGGCGCGCGCGGCGGACGCGATCGTTTACGTCGGCGGCATCACCGCTGAACTCGAAGGCGAGGCCATGACGGTCGACTACGCGGGCTTCGACGGAGGCGATCGTACGGCGATCGAGTTGCCCGATGTGCAGCAGCAACTGCTCACGAAGCTCGCCGCCACCGGCAAGCCGCTGGTTTGTGTGTTGATGTCCGGAAGCGCACTGGCGGTGCCAGGGATCGACGAGCACGCGAATGCGGTGCTGGAGGCGTGGTACCCAGGGCAGGCTGGAGGCACGGCCATCGCCGATGTGTTGTTGGGCGACACGAATCCGTCGGGCCGGCTGCCGGTCACATTCTATCGCGCGACTTCGGACCTGCCTCCTTTTGCCGACTATTCGATGGCGAATCGCACATACCGGTACTTTGCCGGTCAGCCGCTCTATCCGTTTGGCCATGGCCTGAGCTACACGAAATTCCAATATTCTATTCCGGTGGTCACCGTTGCGCCTGGCGCGGAAAAGGCTCTGCAAGTGTCGATGGACGTCGCCAACATGGGAGCGCGGGATGGGGACGAAGTTGTCCAGGTCTACCTCGTGCCGCCGGAAGCGCGCGAGCGGTTGGCGCTGGGCGCGTTTGCCCGGGTGCATCTCATGCCGGGCTCAAAACAGCAGGTCCAACTGACGGTTCCGGCCCAGGCGCTGCGACGATGGAATGAGGCCAGGCGCGAGTATTTCATCCCGAGCGGGGAATGGAAAGTCATGATCGGCGGGTCGTCCGCGGATATTCGTCACACCCTCTTGGTGAAGCTCTAGCGGCCGGTCGGACTTCGTCCTCCACGCTGTGGGACGACGATCTTTCCGAAACAAAACGCCCCGCCGGCGGCTGCCAGGCGGGGCGTGGAAAAACGAGGGCGCTTGGGCTCAGAGGTTTTCGATCTTCTTGTATTTCGGCACCAGCGTCTTCATCACCACCCAGGCGATGAGGTAGGAGACGGCGCACACGGCGAACATGATGGCATAGGCCGTCTTCATCTGCCCCTGGACGAGGGTCGTCTGCATCTGCTTCAACTGGTCGAACGCATGCGGATTGATCGCCTGCAGCTGCGCGATCGCCTCCTTCGGCAGATTGCCCAATTCTTCCAGGTTCAGATTGATCGCACTATCGTGCTTGTTCACCAGTTTCAGCGAGAGGATTTGGTGGAGATAATCGCCCAGCGCCCCGGTCTTGGCCTCGGCCCAGCATTGGGCGATGCCAGCATGCCGATAGGCATCGAACAACCAGCCGGCCGACTTGCTGACCAGGATGCCGCCGAAGCCACCGAACATCCCGCCGATGCCGATGACCGAACCAACCGCTTTCTTCGGAAACATGTCTGAAACCGTCGTGAAAATATTGGCAGACCACGCCTGGTGTCCCGAGGCTCCGATTCCAATCAGAATCACGGGCACCCAGAAACTGATCCCACCCAGCGGTTGGGCCAGCAGCACACACAGTGGGATCAAGGCGATCACCAGCATGGCCCGCATGCGGCCGGCATACGGCTCGTGTCCCCGGTTGATGAAATAGATCGGAAACCAGCCCCCGCCGACACTGCCCACGCACGTCATCGTGTACAGGACCGCGATGGGAATCGCGACTTCCGTGCCCTCCATTCCGTATTGCGCCTTCAGGTACGCGGGCAGCCAGAAAAGGAAGAACCACCAAACGCCATCGGTCATGAACTTGCCGAAGGCAAACGCCCAGGTCTGCCGGTAACCGAGCAGCTTGCTCCACTCGACGTACCACGGCAGTTTGGGGCCATTGTCGGTCGATGCCATCGCCTCGACCGCCGTCACCTCCTGTTCCTCTACGTCGCTGTGGATATGATCGTACTCCGCCTGGTCGAGGCGCTTATGTTTTGCCGGGGTTTCGTAAAGCCAGAACCAGAAGACCAGCCAGAGGAAGCCGATGCCGCCGACGATGATAAACGCGCCCTGCCAGCCCCAATGCTCGGCGAGCCACGGCACCGTGAGGGGAGCCAGGATGGCGCCAACGTTGGTGCCGGAGTTGAAAATGCCGGTTGCCAGGGCCCGCTCCTTTTTCGGAAACCATTCGGCGGTCGTTTTGATGGCCGCCGGGAAATTGCCCGACTCGCCGAATCCCAGCACACCACGCGCGATCATGAATCCACCGGTGCCCCTGGCCAGGGCATGAACCATCGCACCCACCGACCAGACAATCAATGACCACGCATAACCGCTCTTGGTGCCCAGCCAGTCGATGATCCGGCCGGCGAACAACATCGAGACCGCGTACGCGAACTGAAACGCCATGAGAATATTGGCGTAGTCCGTATCGCTCCAGCTGAACTCCCTCTCGAGGTCGCTTTTCAGCAGGCTCAGCACCTGTCGATCCAAATAATTAACCGTCGTGGCAAAGAAGAGCAGACCGCAGATGGTCCACCGGTATTTTCCGATCTTTGCGTTGATTTGGGTAATGGTACTCATTCGTAAAGGCGCCGATACACCGAAGGTTGCCTGGGCTTTGCCGACGGTACGGGCCTGAGCGTGGACTTCATGAGTGTCGGGCGAATTCGTGATGGTTTGGTGAAGTGGCTCGGGGCGTTCCTTGGGTGTATCTTCTTTGGCTGGGTTACTCATCGATTTTAAATTGGGAATACGGGAAAGCAAAACGCGTCGGGCGGCGCGCAGGCCACATCATTCAGCCTCGATAGACGGAACTGGCGAAACGGCGGGCGAGAACGGCTAGCCATTCGACCTTTTGCAAGCAAGGCGATTGTGCACTCCAGCTAACATTTGCAGCGTTCGGAGGTGTGATGGCGCGAAAGTCGTCGGAAGGGATTGCCGCGGGTAGGGCGCGTTATCCCTAACGCGCCGGATTGGCGGTGTTTTGATGCGCAATTACGCGGACGGCGGCTTAAGGATAAGCCGCCCTACCCGGGAACGTCGGGCGTTGCCACGGACAGCATCACGGCGTCGCTCTCCAGAGCTGGCTTTATGCCCTAAGTCCCAATCGCGGCAAATTTCTGAGCCCAGCTCCCCCGCAATAGGAAACTGGATTTGCGGCGAAGATAATGCCTTACTACCCCTTTTCCCATGACCGATTCGACGACCAACGCCGCTCCCGCAGGCGAAGTGCATCCCACGGATTTCATCCGCGATTTTGTCGCGGACGACTTGAAGACCGGCAAGCACCAGCAGGTCGTCACCCGCTTTCCGCCCGAGCCCAACGGCTACCTCCACATCGGCCACGCGAAGAGCATCTGCCTCAATTTCGGCATCGCCCGTGAATTTGGCGGCACTTGCAACCTGCGCATGGACGACACCAACCCGACCAAGGAGGATGTCGAGTACGTCGACTCGATCACCGCCGACGTGAAATGGCTGATCGGCGGCTGGGCCGACCACTGCCTCGGGCTGAAGCGTCACGGTCAGACCCCCGAAGCCCGCCCGCTCAACGGCAAAACCGATCATTACCAACCCAGCGTCATTCCGGCCCAACCCGGAGCTCGGAACCCGGAACCCGAAACTCTGGAGCCTTTCTACGCCTCCGACTATTTCGAGCAGATCTACGAGTTCGCCCTGCAACTCATCCGCCAGGGCCAGGCCTACGTCTGCGATCTCTCACCCGAGGAGACCGACGAGTATCGCCGCAACGCCAAGGAGAGTCCGTTCCGTAATCGCAGCGTCGCGGAGAACCTCGATCTGTTTGCGCGGATGAAGGCCGGCGAATTTCCCGACGGTGCGCGCACCCTCCGCGCCAAGATCGACATGACGGCGCCCAACATCTGGATGCGCGACCCGCTCATCTACCGCATCCGCCATGCCGAGCACCATCACACCGGCGCCCGGTGGTGCATCTATCCGATGTACGATTTCGCCCACTGCCTGAGCGACTACCTCGAGGGCATCACGCACTCGATCTGCACGCTGGAGTTCGAGGTGCACCGCCCGCTGTACGACTGGATTCTCGCCGCGCTCGAGCTGCCGCGCGCGTTGCCGCACCAGTTCGAGTTCGCCCGCCTGAGCCTCGGCTACACCGTGATGAGCAAACGCAAGCTGCTCCAACTCGTGAACGAGAAGCTCGTCACCGGCTGGGACGATCCGCGTATGCCCACGATCTGCGGCCTGCGCCGCCGGGGCGTCACGGCCGCCGCGCTCCGCAATTTCGCGTACAACATCGGCGTGACGAAATACAACGGCATCACCGATGTCGCCGTGCTGGAGCACGCCATCCGCGAGGATCTCAACACCCGCGCCCTGCGCCGTCTGGCGGTGCTCGATCCGGTCAGGGTCGTCATCACCAATTATCCGGAGGGACGGGTCGAGGAGCTCGACGCCGTGAACAATCCGAACGACCCGGCCGCCGGCACGCGCAAAGTGCCGTTCGGTCGCACGCTCTTCATCGACCGCGACGATTTCATGGAGGTCCCGCCGCCGAAGTATTTCCGCCTGCGTCCGGGTGGCGAGGTGCGTCTGAAATACGCCTACATCATCAAGTGCGACGAAGTGGTGAAGGACGCCGCCGGCCAGGTCGTCGAGTTGCGCTGCACGGCCGATCTCGACTCGAAGACCGGCGGGGCCAACGCCGCGCGCAAGGTCAAGGGCACCATCCACTGGGTAAGCGCCGCGCATGCGATTGACGCCGAGGTGCGGCTCTACGACCGCCTCTTCACCGTGCCCGAGCCCGATGCCGACGGCGACTTCAAGACGCACCTGAATCCGCATTCGCTGGACGTCGTCACCGCCAAGCTGGAGCCGTCGCTAAAGGACGCCTCGCCCGATTTGCGTTACCAGTTCGAGCGGCTGGCCTACTTCTCGCTCGATGCGGACTCGCAACCGGGGAAGCTGGTCTTCAACCGCACGATCACGCTGAAGGACGCCTGGGCCAAGGAAGCGCAGAAGAAGTGATTTCGGTTTGTCATCCTGAACGACGTGAAGGATTCATCGGAACTGCCGGCCGGCAATGCGCTGCTGGATCCTTCGCTGCGCTCAGGATGACAGACCTGCTTGACCGGGTTCATCCCCGGGGGCCACATCTGCCAGCGGTCAGGGTTTCGCCAGGTTCCGGGCAAGAAACTTTTCCACCATGGTGTAGTACTCCACCTGGTCATCCAGACGCGCCATGCCGTGGCCTTCATCGCGTTTGATCAACACTTCGCAGGGTACTTTCTGATGCTTG
>DATJPQ010000232.1:0-9075 GCA_035506315.1 Opitutaceae bacterium | reverse complement strand
CCGCCGGTTTGAGGGCGAACGGCGGAAGACGACTTTCCACTGCATCCGCTGCGACCATATCTACGCGGCGCCAAGCGGGGTCGACCTCTGCAAATGCCCCCGCTGCGGTCACGAAAACGTCCGGCTGAAGTTCTGACCGTCAGTTGCCCGGAGTTGCGAGGACTTAAACGACGGCCGTTGTTTCATCAGTCTTTCTTCCCGGCCAAGTTTGGCCAACTCACCGTACCGATGATCCCAGTGCAGTCCACAACCCCGTTTAAACCATGAATCCTCCCTCGTCCGAAAATAGGCCTTCGTTGGCGTTTCCCGAGCCGTTCCGTCACGACCATCCACCGGTCCCGGATACCAACCGCATGTTTACAGAGCAAATGTCGCCCGCTCAGCGCGCGGCCGACATTCTGGCGGCGGCGGTGGGCTCCTGGAAGTTCATCGTCTTTCAGAGTGTTTTTCTGATCGCCTGGGTGATTCTCAATGTCGCCGCGTGGGCGAACCGCTGGGATCCCTATCCGTTCATTTTGATGAATCTCGCCCTGTCGCTGCAGGCCGCCTACACGGCTCCCATCATCTTGATGAGTCAGAACCGCCAGGCCGACCGCGACCGGTTGGAGGCGCACAACGACTACGAACTCAATAAAAAAAGCGAGACCGAGATTCGCGCCGTGCTGGATCATCTGGCGGCCCAGGACCGGGCGCTGGCCGAGATCCACACCCTTCTCGGGGGGTTGAGGGACGGCCGGTCGTCTCCTGCCGTGCGCGGTTGATCTTCTCTCCTGCGGTGTCTTTTAGTGCAAGCTCGACTGCGTGGTTTGCTGCGGCCCGCCTTCGCCGAGACTACGGCGGGCAGCCTTCGTACGCCACTGCGTGGCTCGCTCCAAAACCCTAGACCCCTGGGCTTGCCCGGGCGTAGCAGGGGACGCGCCCGGCTTCGCGAGGCTACGCCGGGGCAGGCTTCACTCTCCGCTGCGCTGCGAGCGAAGCCTGGTGCCCGGAGCGGGGATCGAACCCGCATGACCTTTCGGTCAGGGGATTTTAAGTCCCCAGCGTCTACCATTCCGCCATCCGGGCGTTGCGGCGATAACGGGCGAGTTTTCGAGTGCGGCGCGGAAATGCGAGCCAACTTTGCGCGGCGGGGAAATGGGACTTGCGACGCGGAGACGGGCGTGGCCAAGCTGGCCCAGTCGTGAATATCGGTTTTCTCGGCGGGAGTTTCGATCCCGTACATTTCGGCCACCTCTGCGCGGCGCAGGATGCGTTCGAGCAGTGCCAGCTCGACCGGCTCGTCTTCGTGCCGGCGGCGCAGGCGCCGCTCAAGCCCCACGAGACGCTGGCCCCGGCCGGGGACCGCCTGGCGTTGCTGCGCCTGGCGATCGACGGGGACCAGCGTTTCGACATCTCCGATTACGAACTGCGGCAGGGCGGGGTCAGTTACACGATCAATTCGGTGCGGCATTTCCGGCAGCTTCATCCGCACGACCGGCTGTTCTGGGTCATTGGCGGCGACCAGCTGCTCAAGATGCCCCAGTGGAAAAGTGTCGGGGAGCTGGTGCGATCAATCGAGTTCATCGTGCTCGAGCGGCCGGGGCACCCGGTGAAGACGCCGCCCGAAATCGCCGGGCTCAAGCTGCACCGGTGCGCCGGTCACCGGCTCGAAATCAGCTCCACCGAGCTGCGGGAACGGGTGAAGCGCGGTTTGTCGCTCGACTATTTCATGCCGCACAAGACGGTTGTCTTCATCGCGGAGAAAGCCCTTTATCGCCCCTAGATGATGACATCCACCCGTTCGAAGCCCTCCACCCTGGCGTTGGTCAAGCTTGTCTGCCGGGCGTTGGACGCAAAGAAGGCCGAGGACCTGCGGGTGCTCGACGTGAGCGTCCAATCCTCCATCACCGATTTCCTGATCCTGGCCAATGGCACCTCGGAGCCGCATTTACGGGCGTTGCGTGTCGAACTGGAAAAGGTGCTGGATGCAGCAAAGGTGCGCATTGTCGGCATCGATACCGATCGCGACAGTGGCTGGTTGGTGGTCGATGCCTTCGAGGTGATGGTGCACATTTTCACGCCGGCGATGCGCGACCACTACCGGCTGGAAAATCTCTGGAAGGATGCAACCGAGCTGTCGGTGCCAAAACTGCTCGCCGAAACCGCGCCGAAAAAACGGGGAGCGGCCCCGAGCAGGGTGGCCCGCGGCACTTCCCGACGACCGCGTGCCAGGCAGTCTTGATTTGCAGCGGGCATAGCAGAACGTCTCCCGAAGCACTTGGATTAGCCGGATTAACCCAGACGAGGGTAGGGGAGGGTTCTTTACGTATTCTTCACAAGGCCAACCCTGAGTTTAGACTTGCGGCTTAGCCTCTTTTGCAATCTTCTCGCAATCCCTCGCTGCCTTGAGGCAGCTCTTATATCATCCATAATCCAAAGATAGATTAATCCCCCGAAAACATGCATACATCCAAAAAAGGCTTCACCCTCGTTGAAATCATGATCGTCGTCGTCATCATCGGCTTACTGGCCGCCATGGCGATTCCCGCGTTCCAGAAGGTGCGCGTTTCCTCCCAGGACAAGGCGGTGACGAACAATATGCGTCAGCTTGGTGCGGCGGCCGACCAGTACTTCCTGGAACAGGGCGTCTCTTCGGCGCAGATCACCTCGCTCGTCGGCTCCTCGGCTTATGTCAAGGCGTTGAGCACGGTGGCCAATGAGGCTTATCCGCTCAACTTCACCCAGGGCAACCCGATCATCGTATCCGGTATCGCGGGAGCCCGTACGCTTACTTACCTGCAGTAGGCTCAAGAATTCAGCAAAGGAACCGCCCGTCCAAAAGCGGGCGGTTTTTTTATGGGCAAGAAAGCCACACTTTTCGGGTTGATCGTCGCGCTGGCGGTGATGCTCGGTTTTGTGAGCTTCCGCCAGCTGCCGTTCGATGCCATCGGCCTCGTGCAATGGGCGGGGTACTGGCAGGTGCTCCTGGTGGCCGGGTTGTTCGCGTTTTGCCTTTGGCGAAGTTTGCGGAGCGATCTTCGCGCCGCCTGGGCGGGCTGGCGCATCTGGGCGGTGCCGGTCGCGGTGGTGCTGGCAGTGACGGCATTCCTGCATGTGCAGGAACGGCACGAATTCAAAATCGCGATGGACGAGATCGTGCTGGCCGACACCGCGATGCGCATGCACTTCGCGCGACAGGCCGATGCGATGATGCGCGGCTACGATTTGGCGGGCAATTTCTCGGCGCTGCAGGCCTTTGTCGACAAGCGTCCGCTGTTCTTCCCGTTCCTGTTGTCGCTGACGCATGATCTTACCGGCTACCGGGTGGGAAACGTATTTGTGCTCAACGCGCTGCTTTCAGTGGCATTCACCGGCCTGGTTTTTCTGGTGGGACGCCGGCTCGGCGGCGCCCCCGCCGGTTATGCCGGGGTGTTGCTGATCGCCACGATTCCGCTGGTGCATCAGAACGTCACCGGCGGCGGTTTTGAGCTGCTCAATCTCGTGATGATTCTCGCCGCGCTCTGGCTGGGCATGCGCTGGGTGGAGCGGCCCGACACCGACCGGCTCGGCGCGTTCGTGCTGGCGGGCATTCTGCTCGCGCAGACGCGCTACGAGTCCGCGCTCTTCGTCGTGCCGACGGGCCTGGTCATCCTCTACGTCTGGTGGCGGCAACGGGCGGTCGACCTGGCCTGGCCGGTCCTGGTGGCGCCGCTCTTCCTGGTGATCCTGCCGCTGCATTTCAACGTGTTCAAGGTCGTGCAGGCTACGTGGCAGCTCAACGATGTCCCGGGCGCCGCGGTGCCGTTCAGCCCGGGGTATTTCTACGAAAATGTCGGCCACGCGCTGAACTTTTTCCTGAGCACCGACGGCTATCAGCCGAATTCGCTGCTGGTCTCGCTGGTGGGCGCGGCCGGGGTGGGTTTCTTCGGGCTCGTGTTGTATCGAGAACATCGCGACATTTTCCAGACCCGTCCGGCGGAGGCGGTGTTCTGTCTCTTCACCCTGGGGCTGATGGCCCACGGCGTTTTCATGTTGTGCTATTTTTGGGGGCACTTCGACGATCCGATCATCCGGCGGCTGAGCCTGCCGGCGCATCTGCTGTTCGTGCTGTCGTTTCTCTACATCTACCCGCGCCTCGTGGCGCATCGGGCGCGCTGGGCGGGACTGATGGTGGTCACGGTGGCGTATACCTTCGCCTGCACCATTCCCGTGACGGCGATGCATCGCTATGCCCAGGAAAATTTCGCCGCACGGACCAATGCCTGGCTGTCCGATTTTATCGACCGCCTGGGCGGCAAACCTGCGCTGGCGATCGACAATGGCTCCGCCCTGCAATGGCTGATCCACCGCCAGTCCAGCATTGCGGTCGACGCGGTCGCGCAACGTCCCGAAGCCTATCTGTTTCATTTCAAAAACCATAGTTTCAACCCGTTCCTGGTGGTGCAGCGGATGGGCGCGGATTTCGACAATGGCACGCGCTTTCCCACGATGGATGACGATCTCGGGGACGGTTTCCAGCTCGAGACGGTCGCGGAGAAGTCGTTTTCCCCCGTCTACCACATCCGCATCAGCCGCGTGGTGGGCGTGGACGAGGCCAAGGTCAAGGCCTGGGCCCAGCGCCGCGCCAAGGCGGTGCAGCTCACGCCCGAGGTCAAGGCGATCATCGGCAAGAGCGACGCCGCGGCGGTCGACCGCTGGTTTAAGATGCTGCCCTAGGAGTTTGTCGGGCTTGGGCTAAATGTCCGGAAAGGGCTCGGGGTTGCGTCGCGATGCAATCTGCCCTG
Organism: Opitutaceae bacterium; assembly: GCA_035506315.1. GTDB lineage: Bacteria > Verrucomicrobiota > Verrucomicrobiia > Opitutales > Opitutaceae > MWDT01. The sequence goes on along the minus strand of DATJPQ010000232.1, from coordinate 4,312 downwards.
ACCGACAAACTCCTTAAACCGCCGCGAAGCGGCGGAAAGCGCGGGGAAATCCGATTCTCGCAGCGCGGAGCGCTGCTTAAGGAACTTTGCGAAATACCGTGACGTTGGCTGTCGGTTTTGTAGGTCGGGCTTTATGCCCGACACCCCGGGAAACCTGTCGGGGATAAACCCCGACCTACGGTCGAACCGCGTCACCCTATTTCGCGAGGCTCCTACTCGCCGCGCGCTTGCAGCGCCTGCTCCATCAGCGCGGCCAGTTCGGTCAGCGAGCCATGGGCAACGGTGCGGGTTTCCCCGGCATCGAGCCGGTAGATGAAAACGCTGTAACCCACGACCGCGTCGGGCCGGCGCAACCGCAGGTAGTGGCACAACCGCGCGAACCGCAGCCGGTCGAGGTCATAGAGCTTCTGGGAGCGCTGCTGGCGTATCTCGGGGGTTAGGACGGGCGGCGGCGGCATGAGTTCGGCCCACAGCAGCCGGTATTGCCGTTCCTTCGCCAGGGTCCACGGTCCGCGCCAGCCGCTGTAAACATCCTGCAGCGCCGTGGCGCCCAGGCAGTACAGGCCGGGCTCCAGCTCGTACCAGCGGCGCGGCTTGTCGAAATTGTACACCGGGGCGAGTTCGCGGGCGCGGATGCCTTCGTATTCGTAATCGCCGCTGCCGAAGTACGACACATACACTTGCTCGCCCGGGCGCGCCTCACGGCGCAGCCAGGCGGCCAGCCCGGGCAGGTCCTGTCCCCAGTCGAGCGAGCTGTCGACCAGGTGCCGCCAGCCGTTCTCCGGCCCGCCGGCGATCGGGTTGAAATACGCGAGGTAATGCGGCCGGATGTGCGCCGATTCGGCCGCGTTCCAAACGAACAGGGCCGCGGCTGTCGCCATCAGCCGCCGCGACACGCCCGGGCGCACCAGGAGGCCCGCGACGATGAACAGCGCCGGATAAGTCGGCAGGATGTGGCGGTGCCCGATGTTGAGGTGGCTGGTCACCGAAAAGGTCCAGTAAACCGCGAACAGGACCGCCAGCGGCGCCACCCGATAAAGATCGTGGCGGACGCGATCCATCCAGGCATGCCCCCGGCCGGCGCGAACCCAAGCAATGATCGCGGCACCTCCGGCGAGCGCGAAAGCCGCGAGTTGCGGCAGGGGCGTTTTCACCAGAAAGGCGTACGGGAAAAATGCTGCCCAGCCCGTGCTGGAGTATTCCCCATTGAAGAATGCCCCGCGTTCAGCGGCTGCGAAGAGCACGTACGCGAACCCCTGCAGATAGGCATCGGGCAACAGGTGCCAGCTCTGGGTCGTATGGAAAAACGCATGCCAGAAACCGTGGGCCGGCATGATCTGCGCCCACGGCGCGAAGAACTCCGCCTGCGCCGGCATCCCGGGACCGACGGCGGAGAACCGGCCGCCGAAACAAATCCAGATGGCCGCCCATGCAACCAGACCTTGCGCCAATGCCGCGGGCACGAGCACCGCGAGTTTGCCGCGGCAGGTCGTCACCATGCGGATCGGGCCAAGCGCGAGCGTCAGCGGCTCGGTCGCAACCAGGCGCACGCCGATCAGCAGCGCGCCAATCGGCAGCAGCAGCACCCAGGAAAATTTGGTCACGCTCGCCACGGCGAGCAGGCCGGCGCTCAACGCCCACGTTTTCAGATCGAGCCGGCGCGTCTGCCGCCAGAAGGCGCCGGCCGCGGCCAGCAGCACCAATGTCATCGCCACGTCCGAGGTGGCGAGCGGCCCGTGGGCGAGAAAGTTCGGACACAGCGCATAGAGCCCGAGCGAGAAAAGCCCGCCGGCATCGCCCCACAACCGTCGCGACCAGGCGAAAATCAGCCACCCGAGCACGACGCCCAGGGTCGCCATCGTCGCGCGGGTCAGCAGCAAGAGGTAATCGGTGTTGTTGCCGCTGCGGAAGAAGAAACTCTGGCCGATAAGCCAGACGTTGGACTTGGCCCAGGCGGGATCCGTGGTGTCCATGCGCGCCCCGGCCGCCACCCAGGGCAGGGCGGCCAGTCGCTGCGGCAGGTTGCCGTTTTCCGGATGCAGCCGGTAGTCGTTGAACCGCCAGTAGGAGAAGCCGCCGGTGAGATGGGCGAGTTCGTCCGAGGTCGTGCAGATCTCCCGCGTGGCCGAAACGCCGAGCCACCAGTGCAGAGCCAGCAGCAAGGTCACCAGCGTGGTGACCAAAACGGGCGGAAGGGATCGCGGGCGGTTCATGCTAGGAGTTTGTCGGCTCTCGCTGAACGTAGGGGAAGGGATCCGCTAAATCAGCCGCCCGGCCAACCGGCCCGCCCGACAAACTCCTTAATCCGCCGCGTGGCGGCGGAAGTTTGGAGAACAACCTCGGTTTTCGCAGCGCCGAGCGCTGCTTAGGGAGCCTGTCGAGGCAGATTCCCGGCATCGGCAAGAAAGCATTGGTCGAAGTTGCGCTATTCATCGGCAGGTCGGACAGGCTCCTCGGGCAATAAAAAGTGGACACACTATCGCCGCGGAACGACGCTGTCCTCAAGGAAGAACCTTCCCTCCAGCGAGGCGCGGCCTCAGACCATTCCACGTTGTGTTCGCGAACGGAAGTTCGAGGTGAGCGAACCGGGAGTGGCGGCACGCGCCTCACTGTAATGTCCGCTGCGCGGACAGCAGGCAGAAGGCGAGTTCAATGTGGAATGCCGGAACAGGGCCCATCTGCCGGTTGGCGGTGCGCTCAATCCGCCCTGTAGATGGTAAAGATCGAGATCGATTTCTCTCCTGCTGTGTTTATAGATTCCTTGAATTCCGCTGGCAAAACTCGGTCTGCAAACAACGCTTTTTCGGAATTCAAGGAATCTAGCGCCCATGAACGCCTCGGAATACGCTAACCTCGATGCGGTCGAAGGCCAGCATTGGTATTACGCCGGCAAGCGCGAACTGGTGCGCTGGTGGTTGCGGCGTTGCGGGCCGCCGCGCCGGGACCAGGTGCTGCTCGACTGCGGCGCGGGTACGGGCCGTTTCGCCGCCGAGATGGCCGCCGAATGCCGCGTGCTGGTGCTCGACGATCACGAGGAGGCCCTGCGGTTGCTGCGGCGGCATTTTCAACCGGAGCAAATCCTCACGCTGGCGGGCGACGCCATACCGCTGCCCGAGGCGTCGCTCGACTACGTGACGGCGCTCGACGTGCTCGAACACGTGCCGGACGACGCCGCGGTGGTGCGCGGCTTCGCGCGGCTCGTGCGGCCCGGGGGGATCGCAGCGATCACGGTGCCCGCGAGCATGGCCCTGTGGAGCGATTGGGATGTCGCGTTGCATCACTACCGCCGGTACCACCGGCGGCAGCTGGCGGCGTTGTTCGATCCGGCGGCGTGGGAAATTTTGTACCTCAACTACACCAACGTGGCGGTCTTTCCCGCAGTCTGGCTCGTGCGCAAGACCAGGGTGCTGCTGGCCCGGCTGGGCGCACGGCCTGCGACCGCCCGCACCGAGGACCGCCTGCCGCCCCCCTGGCTCAACGCGCTGCTGCGGCGGCTGTTCGTCGGTCTGGCGAAGACGAGGCTGCCATTCCCGTTCGGCGTGAGCCTGCTGCTGGTCGCGCGCCGGCGTGGGGGAGCCGACACGCCCGCCCCGGCCCGCTGAATCCGGCGGGGGCCGCATCGGTTGCGGCAAACGGCGGTGGAATCTGCCTCAGTCAAGCACGCGGGCCTCGGCCACGATGGCGCCGGTGGCGTCGCGCAACCGGAGCAGGCCGCGCCCGTAGGCGATGGTGACGGCGGCGGCGGGAAAACGCAGCGTGATCCGGGTCAATCCGGAGCCGGCGAGGGGAAAGTGGCTGGGCGTGGCGGCGGCGAGGGAGTGCCCGGCCAGATCGATGGGTTCCGCGGTGGCGGCGGCATTCTGCCCGTCGAGTACCAGCAGCGGCAACTGGGGGGCGTTGACCTCGCACCATTCGATCCTGGCGACGGGGCGCGGGAGTGCGGTCAGGATGAGCGCGAGTCCGCCGCGGCCGTCGACAGTCGGGAGGTGGCGGGCGGTGGAGAGCGCGGCGATCGTCCGGCCGCGATGCACCCAGAACTCATAGCCGTCGAGCGTGAAGGCAGGTGCAAAATTCGCATTGAGCCACTCGTACAGCGGTCCACGCGTCGCGAAACCGTATTTCGCCAGGTAGTCGAGCACGTCGCGCTGGACGACCAGGACGGCGCGGGGTGTGGCCGCGAGGCGGTCGATGATCTCCTGCTGCCGGGTGGGCGGGAGGAGCGAGAACCAGTGCGTGGCGTTGGCGAGGGTGGGCGTGGGGAGATCGGTCCAGAGATTGGTGCTGTAGATGCCGGGAAAGCTGAAGAGCATGT
>DATJPQ010000231.1:0-11431 GCA_035506315.1 Opitutaceae bacterium | reverse complement strand
ACCCGAAACCCGAAACCCGGAACCCGGAACCGGTGCGCCGGCCGCCGGCGCGATCCGTTTCGGCCTGGCCGGCATCAAGGGCGTGGGCGAGGCCGCCTCGAAGAAGATCCTCGAGGAACGCGAGGCCGCCGGCCCGTATCGCGACTTTGCCGACTTTCTCCTGCGCGTCGATCTGCGTGCGATCAACAAGCGCGTGCTGGAGTGTCTGGTGCTGACCGGTGCCTTCGATTTCTCGGGAGCGCCGCGCGAGGAACTCTACAACCAGATCGACGCCGCCCTCGCCGCGCTCGGCGAAATGCAGCGCAAGTATCCCGCGCTGCGCAAGGAGCCCGCCAACGGCACCGCGGGTGCCGTCCCGCCCGCCGACGAGGGTGCCCTGCTCTTCGACCTCGCGACCCCGGCCCCCACCCTGCCGCCGCGCGAAACGCTCGCCGCCGAATTCGCGCAGATCATGCGCGTCAGCGTCATGCGCAAGACCGCCGCGACCGAAACCACCGCGCCGGTCCAAAGCTCGCGCGACTTGCTCGACCTCGGCATGACGGTTGCCGCCGCCGCGCGCCCGGCGGTCGTCGCCGCCAAGACCGACACCCGCGTCGTCAACGACGCCACCACGCTCCAATACGAAAAGGAGCTGCTCGGTTTCTACGTTTCCGGCCACCCGATGGACGCCTACACCGGGCTGGTCGAGTCGATCGACACCTTCCCCCCCGAGGAGCTGCTGCAGCAGTCGTCCGACCGCGTCGAATTCCGTCTGTGCGGCATCGCCGGCAACATTGTCAAAAAATATTCCAAGAAGGACAACCGTCCCTGGACACCCTTCACGCTGTCCACGCGGCGCGCCGCCATCGCGCTCAACATGTTTGCCGATGCCTACGAGGCGTACGGCAAGCACCTCGCGGAAAACGCGCCGCTTTTGGTGCAGGGCAACGTCATCCTCGGCAACGACGGCGCGCGCATCAACGTGAAGGAGTGCTACCCGCTCGAGGCCGCCGTCGCGAGCCTGGTCAAAAAGATCACCTGGCTCGTACGGCCGGCGCACCCCGAGCTGCCGGCCTTTCTCCGGCTCCTGCGCAAGACGGTCAACCTGGCGCCGGGCGACACCCGCATGGAGTTCGCCTTCGTGTTCGACGACCGCACTGCGCCGGTGGCGGAGGCCAGCGCAGCGCTCACGTGGAAGGTCTCCGGCAAGGCCTTCCAGGAACTCCGCCGCCATCCCGCCGTGGCCGGCGTCCTGATCGAGGCCAAGCGGCTCGAACTCCGGCCCGACCGCCGCTGGGGGAAGCGCGGCTAGGCCGCGCTTCAGTTCTGAGTTCTGAATTCTGAGTTCTGGGTTTTGGGTTTCCAGCTTCGCCATGGCTTCCGCCGGGCGGGTTGGTCTTGGGATTCGCCATGTGGCCTTTGCCGTCTGGCGTCTGCCGTCTGATGTCTGCCGTCTGATGTCTGGATTTGCCGGCTGGTTTCTGGGTTTGCCTTTGACCTTTGGCCTTTGGCGTTTGGTTTTTGGCGTTTGGAGTTTGGTTTTTGGCGTTTTGCCTTTCAGTAGCGGAACGGCTTCCGTTCCGCCTCCCGTAGCCTTTGCCGGCAAGGTAGAGCTTGAGGTATGGGCGGGTGCCGGGCAATGTAGTGGCCTTCTTACTTCAGTTACTTCCGTAGTTGCTCCTCTAGCCTCCACGCCTCTCCCCAACTTTTGAACCGATGCGGCTGTCTTCCCGCGTCCTGTTCGGTGTCGCTGCCCCCGCCCCTGGCGGACGATTTACCGGCATTTGATCTCAAGCCGGGGAGCGGTTGTGTCGATATACAGCTGTTATTTCTACACCGAAAGGAAATCCCATGACTTCGCCTAACGTCAGCGGTTTGCATTGCGTTGTAGGTTTTGGGAGGAAGTCCGACAGAAAACTGCCCGGACTGACCTTGGGTCGATGTGGTTGGCCCCTGGTCGTCTTGAACCTGATGGCTCTCGGATGTTGCGGAACTGTGCGCGCCACGACTCCGGATGTTCCGGCTGCTGTCCCCGCCACGCCTCCGCCCGCGGCCAGCCCGGTCGTCACCGACTGGACGTTGGAACGATGCCTTAATCAGGCGTGGGAAAACAATCACCGGCGGCCGGCCTCCCGCTTCGCCGTGGCCGCGGCCGAGGCGCAGCATCAGCAGGCGCTCGCGGGCTATTGGCCCCAGATCGGCTTCAAAGGCGCTTATCAGCGGATGGACCAGACGCCCGACTTTATTTTTCCCGCCTCCAGTTTTCCCGTCCCGGCCCAAAGCACGACCGTGCCCGCCAGTGTGGCGCTGATCACCATCCCGGCCGGTGTCCTCGGCCCGAATGCCATACAGCTGCCGGTGAGTGTCCCCGGCCAGACCGTCACCACCGCCGCGCAGCAGATGTCCATCCCGCAGCAGGACATCAAACTCATGGATCGGAATTCCCTCCTCGGCTCGATCGATGCCACCTGGCTGATCTTTGACGGCGGCATGCGCCGTGGCTACACCGAACAAGCCCAGGCAGGCCTCGACGCCGCGCGCGCCGCCTCCCGGCGCACGGATCTGGAAGTCGCCGACAGCGTCAGACGCCTGTACTGGGGTGCGGTGCTGGCGCGCCAGTTGCACACCCTGGGGACCGACACCCTCGCCCGCATGGAAGCGACCCTGAACCTCACCGAAACCATGTACAAGGAAGGATCGGGCAAGGTGAAGAAAACCGATTTCCTCGACAACAAGGTGATGGTTGAAACGCTGCGCGCCATGGTCGCCCTGTTGGAGAAAAACGAGGCGATGGCACAGGCGGCACTGGCCAACACCATGGGGTTGTCCTGGCGTGAGAGCGTCGTCCCGGCCGACCAGGAAATTGCCTACCGGCCGCTGGCGACCAACCTCGACGAGCTGGTGGGCACCGCCTATCAGTTCAGCCCGGACTGGGCGCGGCTGGAGGCGGGCCTGCGGGCGGCCGCCGGCGCGGTGACCGCCGCCCAGAGCGGGTACTATCCGAAGATCGCGCTGACCGGCGAAGTCCACAAGTGGTGGAACGACTACGACGCGGGCGTCGCCACGACCCGCAACAAGGAAGGGTGGATCGGGGGCGTCGGGATTGAGTTCCCGCTCTTCGAAGGATTTCTCACCCGGCACAAGGTACGGGCCGCCCAGGCCAGGGCGGGCGAGCTCGGGGAACAGAAAATTTTGCTGCGCGAGGGCATCGGCCTGCAGATCAAGGATACGGTCCTCAGCTTGAACGCCGCGCAACAGGCCTACCAGGCCACCCTTGACGCGATGAAAGCGGCGGAGGAGAACCGCGACCTCAACACCCGCGCCTATCAGAACGAACTGGTGGAAACCGAGAAAGTGATCCGGGCGCAACTGGTCGAGGCACTGATGAAGGCCCAGCACTACAAGACCTGCTATGACCACGTCGCCCTGCAGTCACAGCTCGCGACCGTGGTGGGAACCGAAGTCTGGAAACAGTTGGAAGGAAAATGACCAGCCTGGGCCCCTGCGGCCGTGTACGACGGTACGGGGTCCCGGCCGGATGCGATCGAGAGTAATGCCTATTTTCGAATGAACGAACCTGGCGATAACGGTCTGCCCGTAGGGGCGCAGTCTCGCTGCGCCCTTTTGCCTGGGCGCAGCAAGACTGCGCTCCTGCCGGCTCCAAGGATTTTCGCCGCGGCGCTCGGGTTGATCGCGACCGTTGCGCTGGCTGGCGCGGCGGGTTCGCCGGGCGCGGAGACGCCGGCGACCGGAACCGAACGGCCGTTCAAGATCGCCGTTACCGCCAGCATGTTCACCGAAGTCAACGAAAACGAAGCCCGCGCGGCGATGCGGGTGTGGATCATGACGGTGGCGAAGGAGCACGGGATTCCCGTCGATTCGGAACTGATTGTGTACAACGACGCGAAGGCGGCTTTGCGCGCGGCGGAGACCGACCGGATCGATGCATATGGCGCCACCTTGGAGGAATTCAGCCTGCTCAGTGCGCATCTTGCCTTCGACCGCCTGGCAATCGCCACGCGCATGGATGGTTTTCAGGAGAATTACGTCATACTCGTTCGCCAGGACAGTGCCTGGGCGGATCTCGCGGATTTGCGGGGGCACGATCTGCTGGTACTGCAAAATCCCCGCATGAGCCTGGCCTCCGTGTGGCTTGACACGGTGCTCCTCGAAAAAGGGCTGGGGACCGCGGCCGCGTTTTTCGGTCACATCGAGGAGCAGAACAAGCCTTCCCGCGTGGCGCTGCCGGTGTTCTTCCGCAAGGCCGCGGCGTGCCTGACGACCCTCAAGAGCTTCCTGGCGATGCAGGAGCTCAATCCCCAACTCGGCAAACAACTGCGCGTGCTGGCCCAATCACCGGATCTGGTCTCGTCGGTCTTCGTGTTTCGTACGGATTTCCATCCGTCGTATCGCGAGCGCTTGTTCCAGGAGATGCACCGCTTGAGCGAATCGCCTGCCGGCCAGCAGATCCTCACGCTACTACAAGCCCAACGCATCGACGAACAACCGTTTTCCGGCCTGGACAGCAGCCTGGCTTTGCTGGCCAGGCACCGCCGGCTGTGCGCGGCGTCCCCCGACGCCCGGACCGGCGTTTCCGCCCTCCCACCGGTGCCGGCCGTCTCCGGGAAAACTGCTCCATGATCTACGCCTGCACCCGGCAAAAACGAACGTGGCGGCTCATCCCGGGGCCCCTCGGCCGTTTGCTGTCGGCGGGCGTGTTATGCCTGGCCACGCTGGGAGTCCGTCCGTCCGCTTCGGCCGCGGCCACATCCGTGGAAGAGCGGAGTCCGACGGCGCCGGTCCGGTTCGCGTTTTCCTCGCGCATGTTTTCCGAGGTCAATGAGAACGATGCCCGGGCCGCGATGAAAGCCTGGGGCCAGACGATTTCGACGGAACGCGGCATCCCCTTGGAACCCGTGTTCCAGATCTTCGATGGTACGAAGGCCATCGCCGCAGCGATTCGCGGCAAGCTCATCGATGCCATCACGCTGCCGACCGACGAATACTGGGCGCTGCGCGACGAAGTCCCGCTCGGTTCGATCATCATCGGGAGCAAGGACGGCCAGAGCACGGCGCAATATGTGCTGCTGGTCCGCGGCGACAGTGGCATCCGGCGCCTGGCCGACCTGCGCGGACACAGTCTCGTTGTTTTCCAAAACCCGCTTACCAGCCTGGCGCCGGCCTGGCTCGAGACCGAGCTGCTCCAGCACCAGCTCGGCCTGACGGAGCAGTTTTGGGGACGCGTTTCGAATTCCGCCAAGTTGCTGCGAACCATCCTGCCGGTGTTCTTCCACCAGGCCGATGCCTGTCTGGTCACGCTGAAAGGGTTCGAGACCATGGCCGAACTCAATCCGCAGATCGGCCGGCAGCTGCAGATTCTGGCCAAGTCTGGGGCGATGGTGCCAAACTTGTTCTGTTTTCGCGGCGATTACGTGTCGCCCAACCGGGAAAGGATCCTCCAGGAGATCTCCCGGGTTGGCGAGACCACGGCCGGGCAGCAGACCCTGGCGCTTTTCCAGACCGACCGGTTGTTTCCGGGCGATCCCGCGGCGCTCGCCAGCGCCTTTGCGTTGTTGGATCTGCACCGCCAGCTGCGCGCGGCAGCACTCAACGCCCCGCCCGGCGATTCCGCCAGCCCTCCGGGGCCCGGCACTTCCGGGAGAAACTGAGACATGAACCTCGTCTTCACTCTCAGCCCACGCCCGCGGCGGTTCCGCTCAGGCCCCCCGGGCCGGTTGCTTTCGACAGGCGTATTTTGGCTGGCTGTGCTGGGTTTCCCTCCGTTGGCGTCGACCGCGGCTGGGACGGCGGGAGTGGCGCAGGTATCCGCTGATTCAACCAGACGGACGGCCGACAAACCCATCGCCGAATTCTTCAATGTCGGCATCACCCGTGCGGCCTTTCGCAACATCAATCCCAATGACGCGGCTGCAGCTTACATGGCGGTCCTCGAAACCATCGGTCGCCGCCATGGCCGGCATTTCAAAGCCACCACCCAGATCTTCGACGATCCGCGGGTGTACGAGGCGGCGATTCGGAGCGGCTCGTTTCACGTCAGCGTGGTGGGCGCCTGGGATTATCTTTCGATGCATATCGACGATGTGGCCAAGCCGCAGTTTGTCATCGTGGAAAACGGGCAGATTGGGCGACGCTATATCGTGCTGACGCGGCGCGACAGCGGGCTCAACGCCCTGGCTGACTTGCGCGGGAAAAACATTCTCAAACTGGATTATGCGGCCCTGGGCGCGGCTCAGGGCTGGCTCGATACTCTCCTGGCGACCAACCGGCTGGGGCCCCAGGAACGATTCTTTGGCAGCCTCGAGATCGTGGGCAAACCGTCGGCCGCAGTCCTGTCGGTGTTCTTCGGCAAGAAGTCCGCCTGTGTGGTCGATGAATCGAGCTTCAAGATCATGAAGGAGCTCAACCCCCAGGTCGGCATGGCGCTGCAGGTGGTGGCCAGCTCCGAGAAATTCGCCGACGTCGTGATCTGCATCGGCAATAGCGGCTGGCCGAGCGATGCCGTCAAAGCCGAGACCATCCAGGCGCTCGCCGACCTGCCGCAGGATCCCGCCGGACACCAGATTCTCACCTTGTTCAAGATCGATCAAATGGTCCCGTTCCGGGACGAATACCTGGATACCATCCGCCAACTACAGGCGGTCAACGCCAGGTTGGCACTGGAGGACGAACGATGAAACTCCACCCCCCCACCACCCACGGCATGGGCATCGCGCTTCGCACGGCCTTGTTGTCGTGGCTGATCGCCATGGCGACGCTGCTGATCTTCGTCGCCGTGATCATCCCGCTGCAGAAGCGGACGTTTTTGGAGAATCTGGAATCGAAGGCGCGGGGCGTCGTGGCCTCTTTGCGCGACGTTACCGCGGGCGCCGCCATCAACGAGGACTACAGCAGCGTGGTGGACCACTGCCGGGAGATGCTCGAGGGCGATCGCTCGCTCGCTTACCTCGTCGTCACCAAGAACGACGGTTTCTCCCTGATCTACGACCAGGCCGGCTGGCGTTCGGCCACCAATGTTTCCAAGGAGTGGCGGCCCGATAAACGCGAACCGGCCAGCGGCCTCGGAAGCGTGCCCCCGCTCAGCCAGCGCGTGTTCCACTACTCCCAGCCGTTCGACTATTCAGGCATCCAATGGGGATGGATTCATGTCGGACTCTCCCTCGCCAGCTACGATGAGAATGTCGCCATGGTATACCGGCGGACCGGCCTGCTCGCGGTCGTCTGCATCCTGCTCAGCCTCCTGGCCTCCGTCGTTTATGCCAAGCGGCTGGTCCGGCCCATTCTGCGCCTCCGCACCGTCGTGCAGCAGGTTGCCGGCGGCGACCTTTCCGCCCGCGCCGTGGTCGAAAGCGACGACGAGCTGGGCAGCCTGGCCGTCTCCGTCAATTCGATGACCGAGGCCCTGCTCCGGCGGGACCGGATCTTGCACAGCGTGCGCTTCGCTGCCGAACGTTTCCTGACCAGCGACGACTGGCACAGCATCATCCAGGCGGTTTTGGAGCGCTTGGGGGAATCGGCTGGCACCAGTCGCGCCTACCTCTTCGAGAATCACCGGGACGAGCGTGGCGAATTGCTTTGCACCGAGCGTTACGAATGGGTCGCGCCCGGCATCGCGCCTCAGATTCAGACCGCCCGGCAGCAAAATGTCCGCTGGCACGATGCCGGACTCGACCGTCTCGCCGCCGCCCTGCAACGCCGCGAAATCGTCGCCGCGCTTTGGCGCGAACTGCCGGCACCCGAACAGGCCGTCATCGACCCCTCGGTTCGCGCACTGCTCTTGGTTCCGATCGCCGTTCACGACGAGTGGTGGGGATTCCTCGGCTTTGACGACTGCACGAACGAACGCGAGTGGACCGACGCCGAACGCGACAGTTTTCGCGCCGTCGCCCACATGTTGGGCACCGCCATGGAGCGGCAACAGGTCCGCGATTCGCTCCTCGAGGCCAGGAACACCCTCGAGATCCGTGTCCAGCAGCGCACCCGCGAATTGCAGGAGCAGATCGAGGCCAAGGAACAGGCCATGGCCAAGCTGGCCCAGGCCCAACAGTCGCTCATGGACCTTTCCCGCACCACTGGCATGGCCGAGGTCGCCACCGGTGTTTTGCACAACGTCGGCAACGTCCTCAACAGCGTCAACGTCTCCGCCTCCGTGCTCGACGATCAACTCGCCAATTCCTGCCTCCGCGACCTGCGCGATGTCGCCACCCTGCTCCAGACGCATGCCGCCGACATCGCGGAATTCATCGCCCGCGATCCGCGCGGCCAGCAACTCCCCGAACTGGTCATCCAGTTGGCCGAGCACCTCGACACCGAGCACCGCAACTGGCGCCGGGAGGTGCAGAGCGTCGCCAACAATATCGAGCATATCAAGGAGATCGTCGCCATGCAGCAGAGCTACGCCCGTGTCGCCGGCGTAATCGAGCGGCTGGCCCCGCGCGACTTGTTCGAAGACGCCGTGCACATGAACGAACGGGCCCTGGCCCGCCACAGCATCGCCCTCGAACGCGATTACCAACCCGTCCCGCTCGTCGAGGTGGACAAGCACAAGGTGCTCCAGATCCTCGTCAACCTCGTGCGCAATGCCAAATATGCGGTGGCGGAACAATCCCCCACGGACCGCCGCATCCGGCTGCAGCTCGTATCACCCGCCTCCGGCCGGGTGCAGTTTATCGTCTCCGACAATGGCGTGGGTATTCCGTCCGAGAATCTCAATCGCATCTTTTCCCTCGGCTTCACCACGCGGCGCGACGGGCATGGCTTCGGCCTGCATACCGGCGCACTCGCCGCCCGCGAACTCGGCGGCAGCCTGGCGGTCCACAGCGACGGCCCCGGCTGCGGCGCCACGTTTACCCTCGACCTGCCCGCCGCCCCCGCCTGACCCCTTTTCACCATGTCCGACGCTACTTCCGCCTCCCACTTTCGTGTCCTTGTCATCGACGACACCGCGGCGATTCATGACGATTTTCGCAAGATCCTCCACCCCGAGATGACGGCCCCTCCCCGGCTGCGCGCCGCGCTCTCCGCCGTCCTCGGGCCGCGGGAGAACGCCGCCTCACGTAAAATCTTCGAGGTCGATTGCGCTTTGCAGGGCCAGGAGGGCCTCGCGCTGCTGCGGCAGGCCCGGGCCGAGCAGCGGCCCTATGCCCTCGCCTTCGTCGATATGCGCATCCCGCCCGGCTGGGATGGCATTGAAACGATCCGCCATCTCTGGGCCGAAGATCCCGCCCTGCAGACCGTGATCTGCACCGCCTACTCCGACTATTCCTGGAATCAGACTGTCCAGGCTCTCGGCGACACCGACAACCTGGTCATCCTGAAGAAACCCTTCGACAACATCGAAGTTCTCCAGCTCGCCCACGCCCTCACGCAAAAATGGGCCGCCACCCGGGCCGCCGAGGCCCGGATGGCCGATCTCGACGAAGCCGTGCGCCAACGCACCGCGGAATTGCGCAGTTCCGAGGAACGTTTCATCCTGGCCTTTCAAGCCTCGCCCATGCCGTCCGCCCTGCAAAACCTCGGCGACAGCAGCTTTCTCGACCTCAACATCGCGTTCATCCAGTTGAGCGGACATCCTCGCGAGAACCTGCTGTACCGCTCGCCGGCCGAATTGGGTCTCTGGGTCAGTCCCGAAGCGTGGACTGAAGTCCTCAATGAGCTCCGTGCCCATCACCCGGTCCGCGAACACCGCCTGCAACTCCGGCCCCGCACCGGTGCCCCGCGCGAGATTCTGCTCTCCGCCCAGCCGCTGCGCATCGGTACGCAAGCCTGCGCCTTGACCGTGCTGCAGGATGTCACCGACCAGCTCCGCCTCGAAGGCCAGCTCCGGCAGGCGCAAAAGATGGAGGCCATCGGCCAGCTTGCCGCCGGCATCGCGCACGATTTCAACAATCTGCTCACCGTCATCCTTGGCTACACCGCAGACGCCGTGCGGGAGGCCACGCTGCCGCCCGCCCTGCGCGACAACCTCGGACAGGTCCGGTCCGCGGCCGAGCGGGCCGCCGCACTCACCCGCCAGTTGCTGGTGTTCAGCCATCAGCAGGCCTCGCAGATGCAACCGCTCGAAGTCGACGCCGTGTTGTTCGGCTTGCGCGAGATGCTCGGCCGCCTCATCGGCGAAAATATCGAGATCGCGTGGGATTGCCCGAAGGGGCTGCCGCGCATCCTCGCCGACAACGCCGATCTCGAACAGGTCGTCATGAACCTGATGGTCAATGCCCGCGACGCCCTGCCGCAGGGTGGCCGCATTTACGTCCGTCTGCGTAGTGTTCAGCTGGATGCCGACGGCGCCCGCCGTCACCCCGAGGCCCGGCCCGGCCGCTACGTGAGCCTGGCCGTATCGGACAACGGCTGCGGCATGACGGCCGCCGTCATGGAACGGCTGTTCGACCCTTTCTTCACGACCAAATCCGTCGGGAAAGGCACCGGCCTGGGGCTTTCCACCGCCTACGCCATTGTCCACCAGCTTCACGGCTGGATTGAGGTGGAGAGTACCGTCGGGCACGGCTCGATCTTCACCCTTTTCCTCCCCGCCCTGGAGGAGGAGGCCGCGGCGTCCGCCCTCGGTACGCCCGCCGTGGTCGCAACCGCCGGTGCCGTGCACCGCGGCCATGAACGTGTGCTCCTCGTCGAGGACGATCCCTTTATCCGCTCGATGCTCACCCGGTTCTTGCAACGCGAAGGTTATCGCCTCACCGCGGCGATGGATGGGCCGAGCGCACTCGAAGCCTGGACGGCCGCCCAGGGCCAGTTCGATCTGCTGATCACCGATATGGTCATGCCCAACGGTCTGTCGGGCGCGCAACTGGCCGAGCGCCTGCGCATCCATAATCCCCAACTCAAGGCGATTCTGATTTCGGGCTACAGCCAAGAATTGCTGGATGCCAACGCCGAGCAGCTCAAGAGCATCCGCATGCTCATGAAACCCTTCACCCACGAGAAAATCACCGAGACCATCCGGGAAGTGCTGGATGCATCCGCCACAGGCTGAACCGCGCCGTTAGTTTTGAGTTTTGGATTCTGAGTTTTGGGTTTGATGTTTGGCCTCTGGATTCTCGATTTTGGTGTCTGGTGTCAGGTGTTGCGCGTTCGAAGTTCGACGTTCAGCATTCACCGCTTGAGTCTGGAGGTTGGAGTTTTGGAATTTTTAGCAGCCGTTCCGCCCCGGATTTCGTGTGTTGTCTGATGTCGCTCCACCCGGTACGTGTTGGCCGATGATCGATTCCGCTACGCTCAACCGCGCGGCCCATGTGCTGCGCCGCGTCACCGGGGACATGCCGGCCGACGCTGCGCTCCGCGCCGAACTCGCCGCCAACCGCCGCCTCCGGCCGGACGAGCGGCGCGCCGTCACGCGGGCGGTCTTCGCCTGTTATCGCTGGCGGCAATGGCTCGATCCGCGCGAATCGTTGCAAAACCAGGTGGCGGCGGCGGTCGCCTG
>DATJPQ010000230.1:0-13012 GCA_035506315.1 Opitutaceae bacterium | reverse complement strand
GAGGCAGGCAACCCTCCCACTGAAGAGAACTTCAAACAGTATTTCGGATTCGGCTGGAGGGTCTGGGGGAACCTGATCGCGCAATCATTGTACGGCAGCAGGAATAGCCCGGAGCAGGCCGGCACGTATCAGAGCGGTACGGTTCACTTTCCACCAGCCGCGCTGCAAATTTCAGTCGAGGTAGAGCAGCCGTCTGTGCGCGAAATGCGCGAGCTCTTCATCCTCGCCCAAATCGACAATCAACGCACCAAGGCAAGCGAAGTCTCGCTCGAAGCTCTGCTCGCGCGCGGGTTGAAAACCAACTCTTTGCGCGAGCTCCTCGCCGATGCCTGCGGGCAGTGGGACCGCACCGACGCGGAGTTGAAAGAGCTACGCGCCCTGATCGCTGCGCGATCCTCGAATCCCGCGGTGTACGCTCGTGCCGCGTATATCCTGTGCTCGCGCCGGCTGGGCCATCTTACCCCCGACTCGCGTCTGGACGGCGAGGATTTGGCCGAAGTACGCACCTGGAGCCAGAAGGCCTGTGAACTGGCGCCGCTGTATCTCATACCGAATGAATCGCTGGCGTGGGCCGAGGCCTTCGCGCCCACCGTGGAGCAGCGGAATCTCGAGACGATTGCCAGCATCTGCCGTGCGCTCGATGGCAACGCGAGAACGGACAACGTGTACACCGCGCTGGCCATCGCGCAGTGGCGGATGGGGAATATGGCCGACGCGCGCACGCTCGCCGAACGGATTTCTGCGTCGGTTTTGAGCGGAAGAACGGCAAAACGCCTCGCGCAGGAATTATTGGCCCGCCTCGACCAGCCGCCGCCGGCGGTCGCGACGCCTCCCGCAATGCAACCCGAGACTCGCGCGGCCAAATGATTGGCCAATGTTGTAGGTAGATAAGTTCGTAACTACCTCGTCTTTAGCAAATCTAATTCGGTTCCAGTTGCGGCATTGAGACAGAGGGTTTAAGATCTGGTTATGGAATTGCTTTAAGTGATGCTCCCCATGAACCGATTACTGAAATGCAGGTCCACGAGGCAGGCACCGGGCTAGTTGAATTTTTTACAATCAGAGCGCTTGCTTACCGTGATGAAAAAGAAAAACCTGCCATCACCACCTGTCCATATGTCCGACAAAAAACACGTTCCTGGGGTAGCTAACCCCAAATCTGATGTCATGAAGATGGCCAACGAAGCTCGGTCGAAGGCCAACGCCATGAGCGATCAGAAGCGCGAGGAGTCGTTCAACCTTGGCATGCGGTTGATCTATGGCGGCTCAAATTGTGTCGCGGCCAAAGCTGGCCGCCCTTGATACCAACATCCTTTTCCATCTGGCCGAGAATTACGCGCCGGCGCATAATTTGGTGAGGCGTCTGGTGCGGAGTGGTTTCACTCCGATCGTAACGCAAACCGTAGTTCAGGAGTTGGGTTTTTTTGCTACTGACGGGGACTCAGCGAAGAAACGTGCGGCGGCTACGTGTGCGCTGGTATCGATGCGCAGTTGGGGTATCCAACCGAGCGGCCTCAAGCCAGTAGGCAATGGGATCTGTGAAGTCGCCGCCAATGTCATTTTATCGCGCGAGCTTTTGCCCGAAACGGAGCGGAATGATGCCTATATTCTGATCGAGTGCGGGTTTTTGGCTGTCGCGATGCTGCTGACCTGGGATAAACACTTGCTCGATGCATCCAACGAAAGTTTGAACGAGGTGTTAAAGTCCTTCGATTTGCATCCAGTCCAAATCTTGCACCCTGAAGTGATTTTGCGGGACTGAAGACCCTGAAATTGGCGCCCTCACGGGGAATTGAACCCCGGTTTGGGCCTTGAGAGGGCCCCGTCCTAGCCGCTAGACGATGAGGGCGTGAAGCGGACCGGCAAAAGACACAGCCCGCCGCAGGGAGTTCAAGAGCAAAGTTTGCCGGGCCGGGGCGAAAGGAGCGTCTCCCATGATCTCAGAAAACGCGGTTTGACACAGAGGGCGCAGAGGCCAGCAGGAGGGACACAGAGCGATACATCGGAGCAAACGCGACCGCAGTTTTTGCGCATCAGGTGAATCCAAACTCACCGAGAGCATGGTCTCAAGTCTTTCTCCGTGAACTCCCGTCTGTGCTCCGTGGACTCTGTGAAGAGATCGGTCAGCGGAATTTAGGAACATGGGTGAGGCCATTCAAACTCACGGGCGGGACGCCCGTGCCACTCGGCACGGCAGGCGGTAACCCAAACATTGGGACGCGCCCTGGGGCGCGTCCCGGCCTTCAGTGCCTGCTCAAGAGATCGCGCGCTTCGTCGAGGGTGCGCTTTTCCTCGGGCGTGAGCGCGCCAAAGCCCCGGCTGTTGATCTTGTCGAGAATGCGGTCCACCTCCGCGCGCAGGTTGTCGCGGTGGGTGAGGTTGACCTGATACGGCGCGGGGGCGGCAGAGGATTGCTGCTTTTTCACCCAGCCGGGCAGTTCGATCTCAGTGCGGCGGCGGGGGAGAAGCTGCCGCCATTGGGCGTTGTGCACGAATCGATAATAAATCCAGCCGACCGCCATGCCGCCGAGATGCGCCGAGTGGGCCAGCCCGAATGGCGAGGTCTGTTGCAATACCTCGTAGAAAAGAAAGCCGCACAGGTCGATGAATACGGCGGCGAACGCGAGATATTTGGGTTTGATGGAAACCGGCAGGATGAAGAACAGCAGCAGGGTGAGGGGGCGGTTGGGCTGGAAACAGGCAAAGACCACCAGCAGGCCATAGACTGCAGCCGCCGCGCCGAAGAGTATTCCGTCGCCCCGCCAATGGGTCGCCGCCCAGCATAGTCCGCCACCGATCGTCATCGCGGCAAACAGCCCGAGAAAACGGCGCGGACCGGTTTGCGCCAACACCTCGCGTCCGAGGAAAAACAAACCGATCAACGTGAAGAGGAGATCCAGCAGATTGGAGGGACTGTGGAGGAAACAATAGGTGAGCAGGGTCCAGACGTGTCCTGCCAGCAAATGCGGAACGCTCAGGGCGAGATAATGCTCCAGGACGGATTCGCTCCCGAACCAGCGGCCAAGGATGTTTTGCACCAGGAACGCCGCGACCATGGCGCAGATCAGCCACACCACCACCGAGGTTTTATCCTGCTGGTAGTCGTCACGCATGTATGGGCGGTCGGATAGCATCTCCCGCCGAGGGTAGGTACCGCGGAGGCAAACTCAAGCCGCGAGGCGGAAAAACCGGCGGCGGGCGAGAGATTTTTCCGCTGCATCCCGGTGCACGACAATAATTGTTGTGTGCCTACTTGACAGAGGGCGGACGAAGCCGCTTCCTTCGGCCCCACTTATGGCCAATAAAGCTGAAAAGTTCCCGAATAATGCCGCGGGCAAATTCTATGTCGATCAGCAGTGCATCGACTGCGATCTCTGCCGGGAGACCGCGCCGGCTTTCTTTACGCGTAGCGACGAAGGTGGTTTCACGTATGTCGCCAAGCAGCCACTCACCGACGAGGAGGTGGCGCAGTGCATGGAGGCGCTGGAGGGCTGCCCGGTCGAGGCGATCGGAAACGACGGCGACGCCTGAGGAGTTTGTCGGACTTTGGCTTGATGTGCGGAGCTCGTTCGTAATCTCCGCCGCAAGGCAAAACCGTCCCGACCGACAAACTCCTTGATCCGCCGCGTCGCGGCGGCAAATCGAAGGAGATTTCTTGTGGCAGTGGTGCGGCAGCGTGGAGCGCTGCTTAAGGAGCCTGCTTCGCCAGGTCCCCCGCTAGCCAAAGAACTTTTCCTGAAGAAGACATGGTATTATTGGCAAGGCCGACAGGCTCCTGGATTAACAAAAGCTTGTTTTCGTCGGCGCGTTTGCTAGCGCTAAGCAAAGATGAAACGAACTTTGCTGCCCCTTCTCGTGCTGGGCATGGCTCATGGATTGCAGGCCCAGACTGTGGCCGAACCGGTGACGACCCTGCCCAAGGTCATGGTATATTCGTCCCATGTGGCCAACCAGGACCCGGTGGGTACATTTGCGATGCCGATCTCGGCGCTGCGTTTCGAACCCCTGGTGGATGTGCAGGCGAGGAATCTCGCCGAAGGACAGGCCGATATCTCCATTCGCGGAGGGACTTTCGAAAACACGGGTTTCCGGATCGGGGCCGTTCCGCTCTTTGATCCGCAAACCGGGCATTATACCGCGGAGATACCGGTGGCGCCGGCCATGCTCGGCGCCCCGACGGTCCTGACCGGCGCCGACAACGCCACCGCGGGATTCAATGACAGCGTCGGTACGATCAGCTATGACTGGCGGCCGGTGCGGCAGACCGGCGCGCTGACCCTGGCGGCGGGCGAATACGACACCAACCGCCAGGAGTTTTATCAAGGACTGGTGCAGGAGCTGGGAAGCGGCGGAGAGCGGCTGGGGGCGGATGTCGCCTTTGCCCATTCGCGGTCGGACGGCTCCATTCCCTATGGCGATCACAGCTTCTATCGCTACAATGCGCGGCTCCAGCTCGCGAGCGCGCGGGCGCAGACCGATTTTTTTGCAGGTTACCAGGGCAAGTTTTTCGGCTGGCCGAATCTTTACACGCCGTACAATTCCGACGAATCGGAGAATCTGGAAACGGTCCTGGTGGCCTTGAATCACCGGGTGAAGTTCGGTCCCGACGAATGGGTGCAGGCGGGAGTTTTCTGGCGGCGCAACAAGGACGATTATGCTTTCAACCGTTTTGCCCCGGTGGGGCCGGTGCATCCATTTCAACATACCACCTGGGTCCAGGGTGCAGCGCTGGACGGCCGCCGTGCGCTCGGCGCCGACGGTCTGGCGGTCAGCTTCAGTGCGGAGACAATGGGCGACAGCCTGAAGTCGACCTCGCTCATCTATGGGCCGTTCATGACGCGCCGCTATTACAAGCTGGGCCTGGTGCCGGAGAAGACCTGGACCATCGATGCCGCCGACCGCCTGGTGCTGAAAGGCGGGGCGACGTACGACGACACCAACCGCGACCGCGCTTCGCTCTCGCCGCTGGTGGAAATTTCCCGGGAAACGACCCTGCCGGGCGGCGGCACGCGCCGGCTCTACGCGAGCTACTCGCGCTGCAGCGAGGTGCCCACCTACACGGCGCTCAACTCCAGCGCGACGTCCGGCCTCTTCCGCGGCAATCCCACGCTTGGCCGCACGGCGAGCCACAACCTCGAACTCGGGGCGAGCACGCCGCTCGATGGCTGGCAGGTGCAGACCGCGGTCTTCTGGCGCTACGACGATCGCCTGGTTGATTGGACCTTCCGGAACGGCGATTACGCCGCGGCAGGCGGAAAGATTGCGCGCACGGCCAACCCGGTCGATATCGCGACCACCGGTTTCGAAGCGATGCTGCGGCGCTCCTGGTCGAACCTCGACCTGGTGTTCGGCTACACGGCCCTGACGAAGCACGCGAACTACGGCAGCGCGACGATCGATGCGAGTTTCTACGCGCTCAATTATCCCCGGCAGCGTCTCACCGCCGCGGTCGTGGCCCGCCTGGGCGGCGGGTTCGAACTGCGCCTCGATAACGAAGCGCGGGTGCAAGCCGCCAATGTACTGCGGGGCGTGAACGCCAGCAACGAAGCGCTGACCAGTGCAGCCAGTCTATCCTACCGGCCGGCCACGCTGCCGCAGCTCGGCTTCTCGCTCCAGGTCGACAATCTCTGGAACACGGAATTCGAGGAAGTCCCCGCCGTGCCGGCCCCACGCCGCCAGGCGACCGCGGGGGTGGAATACGTGTGGTAGCCGGACCCCGCGCCGAGGGTGCGTTCCTGTTCATCGCGCCATAAGTTGCTCAGGCTTCCAGCCTGCATCGAGCGATGGAGCAGGCAAGGATGCCTGCGCTACAAACACCGGGTTTTTATGACTGCCCGGATGGCGGCGCCCCCGCTGCTTTCGTTCCGCGGTTGACGTAGGCGCCGGACCTGCGTCCTTTGCGCAGACGCATGGCCGCCAATCCTTTTCTCGATCCCTCGTTCGAAATCCGCTGGACGCAGCTCCGCCCGGAGTTGATCGAACCCGCCATCGCGACCGCGCTGGCCCAGGCGCAGGCGGCGGTCGACGCCATCTCAGCCCGCGACCTCGGAACGCTGACCTATGAAAACACGTTCCTGGCGCTCGAGCGGGCCACGGAGGAGTTGAACGTCGCCTGGGGCAAGGTGGCCCACCTGCAGTCGGTCGCCGATTCGCCGCCGTTGCGGGAAGCCCACAACCGGATGCTGCCGGCGGTCTCGGCTTTTTACGCGAAGATCCCGCTCAACGCCGAGCTGTGGTGCCGGTTGAAAACCTTCGCCGGTTCGCCGGCGGCCGCGGAGCTGCGTGGCATCCATCGCCGGTTTCTCGATGAAACCGTGGCCGATTTCCGGCAGGCCGGGGCGGATTTGCCGCCGGAGCAGCGCGCCCGCCTCGAAGCGCTGCAGAGTGAACTCGCCCAACTCACCCAGAAATATGCCGAGAACGTGCTCGATGCCACCAACGCCTGGCAGCTGGTCATCGAGGACGAGACCCGCCTGCGCGGACTGCCGGCACGGGCCTGCGCCGCAGCCCGGCAAAACGCCGAACGCAAGGGCTATGGCTCGACCGAAAAACCGGCCTGGCGTTTCACGTTGCAGGCGCCGTCGCAGGAAGCGGTGATCACCTATGCCGAGGACGAAGACCTCCGCCGGTGGATGTGGTCGGCGGTGGTGTCCGTCGGCAGTCTCGAACCCTATGCCAACGCCAGCCTGATTCAGCGCATTCTCGCGCGGCGGGCGGAGAAGGCGGCATTATTGGGCAAGCCGCACTTTGCGGATCTGGTGCTCGAACGACGCATGGCCAGGAACGGCGCCCGGGCGCTCGGGTTCATCGAGGACTTGCAGCAGCGGGCGCAGGCGGCCTTTGCCCGCGAATGTCGCGAACTCGAGGAATTCAAGGCGCAACGATCGGGTGGGGCGGAAGGCCTGCTCAAGGCGTGGGAAGTGGCCTACTGGGCCGAGCGGCTCCGCCAGGCCCGGTACGATTTCGACGAGGAAGCGCTGCGGCCCTATTTCCCGATGGAGCGCGTGATTGCCGGCATGTTCGAACTGGCGCACCGCGTGTTCGGGTTGCGCATTGCGGAACGCCCGGCCGGCAGCGTCGAGGTCTGGCATCCGGAGGTGAAATTCTACGACATGCACGATACGCGCGGCCGGCACGTCGGCTCGTTTTATGCCGACTGGCACCCGCGCGAGGCGAAACGCGGCGGCGCCTGGATGAACTATCTCATCACCGGCGGACCGCAGTCCGACGGCACGCGGGCACCGCACCTCGGGGTGATCTGCGGCAACCTGACCCCGCCCCTCGACGGGCGGCCGGCGCTCCTTACCCATCGCGAGGTGGAGACGATTTTCCACGAGTTCGGCCACTTGTTGCACCACCTGCTGGGCGAGGTGGAGATCAAGTCGCTCAACGGCGTGAACGTGGCGTGGGATTTCGTGGAGCTGCCGTCGCAGATCATGGAGAACTGGTGCTGGGAGCGCGAGAGCCTCGACCTGTTCGCCCGGCACCATGCGACCGGGGAGGCGATCCCCGCGGAGCTGTTCGCGAAAATGAACGCGGCGAAAAATTTCCGCTCGGCCTGCGCGATCATGCGCCAGGTCCAGCTGGCGAAGATGGATTTGCTGCTGCATCTGCGCACCGGCGAGTTTCTCGAGGGCGACATCGAGGCCCGGGCGCGCGCCGTTGTCGCCGACACCATGCTGCCGACCGAGCCGCCGGCCCGCACCCTCGTGAAGCGCTTCACCCACATTTTTGGCGATCCGGTGGGTTATGCGGCGGGATACTATTCGTACAAATGGGCCGAGGTGCTCGATGCCGACGCGTTCACGCGCTTCCGGCGCGAAGGGTTGTTCAATCCGCAGGTCGGCGCCGAGTTCGTCGAGCACATCCTGAGCCGGGGAAACTCGGCCGAGCCGATGGAGCTCTACCGGCGTTTCATGGGTCGCGAACCGGATCTCAACGCGCTCCTGATCCGGTGCGGCCTCAAGTCATGACCAGATTGATCCCCGCCTTGCGAGGCTGGGGCGTGACTTGGGCAACCTGGTGGATCTTCTCCAGCATCGCATTGGCGGTGTATGGCTTTACGATGTAGTGCTGAACGACGTACTGCGCGGCCTCCTGAACCGTCCGACGTTCGTTGAGTCCTGTACAAAGGATGACCGCCAAATCTTTCAACTTGGGCGTCATGCGGATGCGCTTAAGCAGGCTGAGTCCATCCACAATGGGCATCTTGATGTCAAAAATACCCAGGTCAAAATGCCGTTCGGGATCGCTGAGCAACCACCACGCCTCGGCGCCATTCACGGCAAATGTAGAAGTATGATCGGGTTCCTTCGCCAGGAGCTCACGTAAAAGTTGGCTACAACCATCGTCGTCGTCGACCACTATGATGTTCATGGCGCTTGTGGAATAAACTGGAAGTAAGTTTATCGGCACAGCATTAGGCTTCTTTAATGCAAAAACCTAGCGGTATTATTGCACGAGTCCGCGGAGCTACGTCCGGCAAACGCAAAGACTCACCCGCCAACAAACAGCCCACTGGTTTGTTATCCTGAACAAAGCGAAGGATCCATCAGGATCCTGCCGGTCAGCAAAGCGTTACTGGATCCTTCACTGCGTTCAGGATGACAGACTCTCCTGCGGAGTTAATTCTCGGGACCCACCACAGACACAGGCTTTCGTGGAGCATCTCAGGCCGGAGGATGCAGCTGCTCTACCACCCGGCCGATCTCCCGGTCCAAGGCGTCGAGCTGTTCGATCAATTCGGACTGCGTTGGGGCAAATGAATCCGGCAACCCCAATTTCGTAGGTGTGGTGACGGCGGTCTCCACTTCGCGCAACTGGTGGGCGATCCGCAGCGCTCCCAGGCTGAGACAGGCGCCCTTGAGGCCATTGGCGCGCACGGCGAGCTTTTGCAGTTCGTTCGGGCTGGGTGCCCGGCGGGCATTGGCGAGCCAGTCCTGCACGTCGGCCACCAGCGATTCGAGCAGGGTCCGACAGGTCTCGGCGTCGACCCCGAGGCGTTCACAGATCACCGTGCGATCCTCCAGGGCGTCCTGGGTGGTGAGTTCCCTTTCGACCAGGTGCACTTTTTCGAGGACAATCGCCCTGGTGTAGGGCTTGACGATGTAATGATTGACCGAAAGCAGCGCGGCCCGCTCAACCGTGGGACGGTCGTTGGCCGAAGAGCAGAGGATCACCGGCGTCTCTTTCAGCCATTCGGTTGTGCGCATGCGCTCCACGAGATCGAGCCCGTCGGCCCGGGGCATCATGATGTCGAGGACGCACAGGTCGAAATGCCGGGCGATGTCGCGCAGGAGCCACCAGGCCTCCTCTCCGTCAGTGGCCAGCGTCACTGTGTGGCTGCCCGTCGATTCGAGGATGCGGCGCAGCAACTCCCGGGAGACCTTGTCGTCGTCGGCTACAAGTATGTGCATGGATGGGCAGCTATTTATCGGCTTGATGCGGTGCGTCCTTGAGGGCGTTCCGCCAGCCGTACCGGTCGGGAAAACGTATCGCTGTTCCGGTCGGTCCACGCAACCGCCATTTTAATACTGGTCAACGCGCCGGGATTTCCGGATAACCGGTGTCCCTTATGAACCCTGTTCTCAAGCTGTTGATCGAAGGCGGCCAACTCTCGACCAAGCAAATGGCGCAAGTCGCGGGCCTGTCCGAAGCGGAGGTTAAGCGGCATCTGGAACAGTTGAAGAAAGAGAAAATCTTCCTCGGCTGGCGTCCAGTGCTCGATCTGTCGCGCGAGGCCGCCGCCGACGCTGCGGTGCGCGCCGTCATCGAGGTGAAGATCACCCCGGAGCGCGGGGGCGGCTTCAACCGCCTGGCCGACCGGATCAGCCGGTTCGACGAGGTCGAGGCCTGCTACCTCATGTCGGGCGCCTACGATCTGCTGATTTTTGTGACGGGGCCCAGCCTGCAAAAGGTGGCGGGATTCGTCTCGCAAAAGCTTTCCACCATCGAGGGCGTGTTGTCCACCAGCACGCATTTCATGCTGCGGTCCTACAAGGAGGGCGGCTACCTGATCGACGTGCCGGCCGAGGAGAACGGCCGGCTGAAGGTCGGGCCGTAACGGCAATTGCGGATGGCGGATTTCGGATTGCGGATAGTCGCAGTCGACTGAGCCGAAAGGCGATCTCGCCGACCGCTCCCACCCACCATGGACCAGAAAAAATTCATCGCCCGCCACGTCGTCGACCTGCCCAAGTCGGGTATCCGCGATTTCTTCGAGATCGTCGCGAAAATGAAGGACGTGATCTCGCTCGGCATCGGCGAACCGGACTTCGACACGCCCTGGCACATCCGCGAGGCGGCGATCTACGCCCTCGAAAAGGGCAAGACGCATTACACTTCCAATCTCGGCCTCATCGAGCTGCGCCGCGCCATCAGCAAGTACGTCGGGAAGAATTTCGCCGTCAGTTACCGGCCGGAGGACGAAATCCTCGTCACAGTCGGCGTGTCCGAGGCGCTCGATCTGGCGTTCCGCGCACTCCTCAATCCCGGCGAGAAGGTGCTGTTTCACCAGCCGTGTTACGTGAGCTACCACCCGAGCGTGACGCTCACCCACGGCATGGGCGTGCCCGTGCCGACCTACGCGAAGGATAATTTCGCGCTTACGGCCGAGGCGCTCGCCGCGGCGTGGCAGCCGGGCTGCAAGCTGCTCGTGCTGAACCTGCCGTGCAATCCAACCGGCGGCACCTGCAGCCGTGCGCAGATCGAGGCGATCGCGAAATTTGCGGTCAAAAAGGACCTGCTCGTCCTGAGCGATGAGATTTACTCGGAGCTCACGTTCGAGGGCGAACACACCAGCATCGCCAGCCTGCCGGGGATGAAGGAGCGCACGATCTTCCTGCACGGTTTCTCCAAGGCTTTTGCGATGACCGGCTGGCGCATCGGCTACGCCTGCGGCCCGGCCGTGCTCATCGAGGCGATGATGAAGGTGCACCAGTATTCGATGATGTGTGCCTCAATCATCAGCCAGGAGGGCGCCATCGAGGCGTTGCTGCGCGGCGAAGATGGCATGAAGGCGATGCGCGACCAGTACCACCGCCGGCGCGATTTCATCGTGCGCCGCTTCAACGAAATTGGTCTCACCTGCCACCTGCCGCGCGGTTCGTTCTATGCCTTTCCCTCGGTCGCCGTCACCAAGTTGGGCGAAAAGGAATTCGCCCTTGGTCTGCTCAAGGCCGAGCAGGTGGCGGTCGTGCCCGGCACGGCGTTCGGCGCCAACGGCGTCGGCTTTGTACGCGCGTGCTTTGCCACGAGCTACGAACAGCTCATCGAGGCCACCAACCGCATCGAACGGTACGTACAGGGCTTGCGGCGGTGACGCGGCAAACTCTGCGTTGAGGTGGAAGGTTTAGGTTGAAGTTCGTCGGGCGGCCCGTCACCTAGACTTCAACCTATAACCTGAACCCAATGCCGCCACGCACCGTCGCCATCGTCGGACGCCCCAATGTGGGCAAAAGCCGCCTCTTCAACCGGCTGGCGCGGAAGCGCATTTCCATCGTGCACGACCAGCCGGGCGTCACCCGCGACGTCATCTCGGCTGAGATCAAGGAGGGAAGCTACACGCTTTTCGACACCGGCGGCATCGGGCTCAAGGGCGGCGAATCGTCCCGGCAGCTGATCGCGGCTTCCGAACAGCAGGTCGACTTCGCCATCGCGGCCTCGTCGCTCATCCTGTTCCTGCTCGATGGCCGCGAGGGTCTGACCGCACTCGACGACCGTATTGCCCGCATGTTGCGCCGTAGCGGGAAAATCGTCCGCGTGGTCGTCAACAAGGTCGATTTCGACGAAGGCAACATCGACCTGGCCCCGATTTACCAGCTCGGCATGGGCGAACCGATCCTCGTCTCCGCCGAGCATGGCCGCGGCGAGGACAGATTGCGCGCGGCCATTCTCGATGCGCTCGGGCCGCTGCCGGCCGAGGATGAAGGGCCGGCAAAAAGCGCGGCGGACCCGCTGTGCTTCTGTTTCATCGGGCGGCCCAATGTCGGCAAATCGTCGCTCGGCAACCGGCTGCTCCAGAGTGATCGGTTGGTGGTGAGTGCGGTCCCCGGCACCACGCGCGATGCGGTGGAGCTGCCCTTCGATTTCAAGGGGCGCGATGGTCATTTCTATCCGTTTCGTCTCATCGATACCGCGGGCATCAAGGCCGCGACGAAGCTCGCCTCGCCGGTGGAGTACTTCGCCCGGCTGCGTTCGCTCGACGCGATCCAGCGGGCCGACGTCGTGTTCATGGTGCTCGACGCGCTGGAAGGCGTGACCCAGCAGGACAAGGCGGTCGCCGGCGAGGCCAACAAGGAGCGGAAACCCATTGTCGTGGTTGTCAACAAATGGGACCTTGTCCACCGGGAATTCGCCAAGGCGGAGGGCGTGAAGGGCTATGAGAGCGAGCGGGAATACCGCGAGAAATTCTCGCAGGCCGTCTTCGACCGGCTCTTCTTCACGCCGGGCGCTCCGCTCATCTTCGTGTCGGCCCTGAGCGGCTACGAGATCGACCGGATGCTCAACGCCGCGGTGAAATTGCACCGCACGCTCGACAAACGGCTGCCTACCGGACGCCTCAACGACACGCTCTCCCGCCTGACCGAGCGCATGCCGCCGCCCGCCGTCGCCGGCAAACGATTCCGCGTTTACTACTCGGTGCAGACCGGCAACCGCCCCTTCCGCATCCGGATGTTTTGCAATCGCGAGGAGAAGCTCACCGAGAGCTACCGCCGCTACCTCGAGGCCGGGCTTGTCGAGGAGTTCGACCTCAAGGGCTGTCCGATTCATTTCGAACTGATCGGCAAACCCAAGGGCGGGGCGCGGGCGGAGGACAATCCCCGCAGCACGGCGCGGCATGAGTCCGCCCCCTGTCATCCCAGCGATGAAATGTTCGATGAGTGAGCAGCGCGTCGCTGGTGGTCAGTTCATCGCGTCGCCAATGAACTCCTGCCGGCAAGCCCGACCTGTAGCGGCGGTCTATGACCGCCGGTTC
This sequence comes from Opitutaceae bacterium, assembly GCA_035506315.1. Classification (GTDB taxonomy): domain Bacteria; phylum Verrucomicrobiota; class Verrucomicrobiia; order Opitutales; family Opitutaceae; genus MWDT01. The sequence goes on along the minus strand of DATJPQ010000230.1, from coordinate 36 downwards.
GTCTCGCGGTGCGCCCCGGCGGGCATAGACCGCCGC
>DATJPQ010000229.1:0-23741 GCA_035506315.1 Opitutaceae bacterium | reverse complement strand
GCCGGCATGCTGGGTTGGTTCACGATCGCCGGGGCCATCGGCACGTGCGTCCTGCTCGTTTCCGGGTGCGTGAATGCGATCCCAATGTCGCATTCAATCCCGGCCCAATTAAACGTCAGCGTGGCCGACGGACGGTCACCCAAGCTGCATTCCGGAGACAGATTTGCCTATTGGCTCTGGCGGGACAGCGATGATACGTGGCACCTGCGCACCACCTCGGCCCGCAAGGCCCACCATTTCCAAGGGAGAATTCATCCGGTCCCGCCTGGCACGATTTCAGAGCTGGTGGGAGTCAGCCTGGAAGGCGGCCGACGGCGGGCCGATGGTCTTGGGATGGTGGACGGAGATATCGCGCTGGATTTCACCACGAAGGGGGAAGAGGACGGATTGGATTTTAAGGCCAGTCGCAGCGAATGCCTGGAATTTGACCTGCGCATCGACGGCGACGGCGATCCTGGGAAAATATATATCGGCCCCAAGCAGACAAGACCCGGCAATTCCCATTTCATGCTATGCCCATGAGGCCAGGGATCGATGACCGGCCCGACCAGCGGCCGGGCCTGTAGACGGCGGCGGGATTCGGCCAATTCATCGAGTTCACGGCTAGCGACCCGGTAAAACATGCTCGGTGCTTGTGCCGTTAAGGAAGTTGGTTTCTTACTGTTTTTTGCTGAATACCACCACCCGACCACACCGTGATCTCGCCACAGAATATTCAGATCGTGGGCAATGAGGTCGCCATCGCCTGGAGCGATGGCGCGGAGAGTTATTTCACCTTCGAGCAACTCCGGGCCGCCTCGCCCAGCGCCGAGATGCAGGGCGAGCGCGATGTGCTGGGCGTGAAACACGGCGGGCACGAGGGCCCCCGCCGGTTCGAGGACGTGCGGGTGCTCGGCTGGAAAAAGATCGGCAACTACGCGATCTGTTTCGATTTCAGCGACGGCCATCGCACCGGACTTTATTCCTACGACTACCTGCGCAACCTGGCTCGACATTCGTAGGACGGAATGCCATTCCGTCCGACCTGCATCCGGCCGCCTCCTCTTCACCTTCACTCTCACTCTCACTTTCACTTTTCCTTTCCCTCCCATGTCGTTTCCCGCCCGCACCACCAACGCCGAGATCGAACTCGGTAAAACGCTGCAACCAAAATTCGGCTCCGACGGCCTGATCCCCTGCATCACGCAGGACATCGCCACCGGCCAGGTGCTCATGTTCGCGTTCATGAACGCCGAGTCGCTTGCCCTCACGCTCCGCACCAAAAAGGCCACCTATTGGAGCCGTTCGCGCAACAAGCTTTGGGTGAAAGGCGAGGAATCCGGCAACGTGCAAGTCGTAAAGGAGCTCTTCACCGACTGCGACCAGGACGTGCTGCTCATCAAGGTTGAGCAGACCGGCGCCGCCAACGCCTCGTGCCACAACGGCTACAAATCGTGCTTCTACCGCCGGCTGGCGGATCTCGACGATCCCGCTTTCGCACTGACCTACACCGCCGAGCGCCTGTTCGACCCGGCGACCGTATACAAGAAGAAATAGGTCGCGGAGGGGATTTTACAGGAGGCAACGGAGAGAACGGAGTCGGGCTTAATCCGACGATCCAATCCGATCCGACCAGACATTTTTACAGGAGGTCGCAGAGAGCGCAGAGGAACTGATTTATCCGCTGATTACGCGGATAAGCGCGGATTGGATGCTACATAATCCGCGAACATCTGCGACATCCGCGGAAATATCAGAGCCCACTCTGCTACCTCTGCGGCCTCCTGTAAAAAAGACTCCGGTACCAAAACGCGAAACCCGGAACTTGTTTTGGTCAGCTGCCCGGGGCCAGGCCGCGCTGGTTTTCCCGGGCGAATTTCAGCATGCGCTGGAATTCCGGGGTGGCGGCGTCGGGGTGCGCGGCGATTTTTTCCAGCGCCTGCGACCGGTTGAGCCCGTCGCGATAGAGGAGGCGATAAAGCTGCTTCACGCGTTCGATCTGCTCGACCGTAAAACCGCAACGCTCCAACCCCACCTTGTTGAACGTGCGGACCGTGGCGGGTTCGCCATCGACGATCAAATACGGCGGCACGTCCTGCACGACCTTGGCACGGCCGCCTACCATCGAGTGGATGCCCAACCGGCAGAATTGATGCACGCCGCCGTAAGCGGCGATCAACACATGATCCTCCACCTTCACGTGGCCGGCCAGCCCGGCATAGTTGCTCATGATCACGCGGTCGCCCACCACGCAATCGTGGGCGATGTGCGTGTAGGCGAGCAGGGTGTTGTCCGAACCGACGACGGTGAAGTCGCCGTCGTTGGTCGCGGCATGCACCGTGACGTACTCGCGGAACACATTGCGGTCGCCGATACGCACTCCGGGATGGCCCCCGCGGTATTTCAAATCCTGGGTTTTGCCGCCGAGACAGGCGAACGGGAAAACCTCGCACTGCCGCCCGAGGACGGTGCGGCCCTCGACACAGGCGTGATGGTGGAGCCGGCAGCCGTCGCCGAGCGTCACATCGGCACCCACATAGGCGTAGGCGCCCAGTTCGATGTCGGCTCCGAGCTGCGCGCCGGTCTCGACGATGGCGGTGGGATGAATGCGGCCGGCCATGGGGCTACTCGCCATTCTCGTTGACGAAGGCGAACATCAGCTCGGACGAAGAAACCACCTGCCCGTCCACGGTGCAGGTGCATTCGGCGGCGCCGAGCTTGTCGCCGCGCACCCGGGTGATCTTGGCGTTGATGATCATCTGGTCGCCCGGTCGCACCGGCTTGCGGAATTTCACCTTGTCGGCGCTCAGGAAAAACGGCGTGCGGCCGTCATTGGTCGTGCGGCGCAACATGAGGATGCCGGCGGCCTGGGCCATGGACTCGAGCTGGAGCACGCCGGGCATCACCGGATTTTCCGGGAAATGCCCCTGAAAGAACGGTTCGTTGATGGTCACGTTCTTCACCGCCACCAGCTCGTCGGTGCCGATGAACTCCACCACGCGGTCGATCATCACGAAGGGATAGCGATGCGGGATCATCTCGAGGATGCGACGGATGTCGAGCGCCGTCTCCGACGGCGCCACCGACATTCGCGCCGCTTTTTTCTTCCCGCTTTTCTTGAGCTCCTCGATCCGGGTGTAGAGCGCCTTGGTCAGCGCGGCGTTGATCGCGTGCCCCGGCCGCATGGCGATGATGTGCGCCTTGAGCGGCAGGCCAAGCAGCCGCACGTCGCCGATGATATCGAGCATCTTGTGCCGCACGAACTCGTCTTTGAAACGGAGCGGGTCCTTCGAGATGATCTTGTCGCCCTTGATGACGATGGCGCAATCCAGCGAACCGCCCTTGATCTTGCCCAGTTTGACGAGTTCCTCGATGTCCTCGTAAATCGTGAAAGTGCGCGCCGCGGCGATCTGCGTAATGTACGTGTCGGGATCGATCGTCAGCGAGAGGTGCTGGGTATGGATGCCACGATCGTCGGAGGAGGTGCAGGAGATCTTGAAGTCGTCGCACGGCAGCGCGATGACCGACGAGGCGCCGTTGGTTACAGAAACCGGCGCATCGAGCACGAAATACTCGCGTTCCTTCTCCTGCTCGACCGGCTCGCCCTGCAGGATCGCGTTGACGAACGGCTTGGCCGAGCCGTCCATGATCGGCGGCTCGGAGGCGTTCATGGTGATAAGCACGTTGTCCACGCCGCAACCATGCAGCGCGCTGAGCACGTGTTCGACCAGCTGGATTTTGACGTGGCCCGAGGAAATCCCGGTGTTGCGAACGAGGTCGCCGATCAGGCTGATGTGAGGTCTGATTTCCGGGGCGCCGGGCAGATCGGTCCGCTGAAAGACGATGCCGTGGTCCGCTGGCGCGGGTTTCATCGTCAAGGTGACCAGTTCGCCGGTATGCAGACCGTGGCCGTTGATCGAAACCTCGCGCGCGAGGGTACGTTGTTTCATATAGTTTGATCGGGAGTGTCGGCAACCTACGCCTCAAAGCGCAAGCGTGGAGATGGGCCCCGCCGGCCATCCGGCCCGATCGACGGGTGGGCCAAAGCCAAGCGCGCCAAGCATTCCAGCGCGGCAGCGAGGCCCAGCTTGACACGCCTTGAGGCGATCCCTTACTCACCCACCCTTTATCAACAAAGAATCCCTCTTCCCGTCATGCCCGCTGCCAATGATATCCGCAAAGGCCAAGTGATCAAATTCAATGGCGAGCCCCATCTCGTCATGGAAACCCAGCATCGTACGCCGGGCAACCTGCGCGCCTTTGTGCAGGTGAAAATGCGCAATCTGCGTTACGGCAAATCACTCGACCAGCGGTTCGCCTCGACCGATACGATCGAAGTGATGTCCACCGACAAGCGCACGCTCGAATACAGTTATTCGGATCGCGAGAATTTCGCGTTCATCGATCCCGAGACCTTCGACCAGGTCGAGCTTTCGGCAACCCTCATCGGCGATGCCAAGTTCTACCTGACCCCGGGCGGCAAAGTCGACGTGCTTTTCGTCAACGACCAGCCCGTCACCGTCGACCTGCCCTCGACCGTGGCGCTTAAAATCGTGGAAAGCCCCGAGGGCATCAAAGGCGACACCGCCAGCAACGTGCAGAAACCGGCCAAACTCGAGACGGGTCTCCAGGTGCAGGTGCCGCTTTTCATCAAGGAAGGCGACGTCATCAAGATCAACACGGTCGACGGCAGCTACCTCGGCCGAGCCTGACCGGCCGGCCGGCCCCCCGATTCCATTTCCGATTTAAGAACCCGCGGTTCATGCCGCGGGCTTTTTATTGGTGCATTTTCAATGTGGAGGTGGCCGATCTCACCCTGCTCAGATCGCCACCGTCCACCTTTGTCATTCTGAGCGCAGCGAAGAATCCATCCGGATTCTGTTGGCCGGCAACGCGCTGATGGATCCTTCGCTGCGCTCAGGATGACAAGACTTTCCTGATGGAGGTTATTCCGGGAGCCACGCCCACGTCGCTTCGCGTCAGACCAAGGCCACGGGCGGGACGCCCGTGCCACCCATCACAACGGACCAGCGTGGCATGGGCGTCCCGCCCATGTCCGGGGATCATCAGGACTCCGCCGAAAAGTGCAGCGGCAGCACGACGTGGCACGATACCGGCGCGTTGTTCTTGGTCGCCGGACGGAATTGCCATTTGCGCACGGCTTCGATGGCGGCGGCTTCGAAACGCTTGTCGGTCGATTTGGTGACCTCACAGGTGGTCACTCCACCCTTCTCGTCGATCGATACGGCCAAAAGCACCGTGCCTTCCACATGGAGCTCGCGCAGTTCGGCCGGATATTCCGGCTGCGGCGTGCGAATCGGCGTCGGTTTCGTATCCGGCGCATCGCTGGCCGCATAAACGGAAGCGGCGCCCAGCATCGTTATGTAAAGCAAAACCGATCGTAACGTAACATTCATGGATGGATCGCATCTAACGACACGCGTGTGGCGCAGCTCAAACTATTTCCTTCTCAGAAATATTTCCAACTACTGGCCAATGTCTTAAGGATACTCGTATTCTCAGTCACGGGAAGCAGCGCAGGCTTCCAGCCTGCTTCGGCCCAGCAAGCAGGCCGGGAGGCCTGCGCTACAAAAACCCGGAATACGGGAGATGCCACCGCCAGCTTACATTACCCTGGCCCAGAGCACCTTCAGGTAGCGACTTTCGGGGCAGTTCGAGTAAACCGGATGGTCGGGGCCCGCACCGGTGCGGTCGAAGAATTGCAGCCGGCGGTTGAGCCGGTGCGCGGCCTTGATCACGTGCGCCTCGAACTCCTCCAAGCTTACCAAACCGGAGCACGAACACGTGACAAACAGCCCGCCGGGCCTTACCAGGCTGACGCCGAGCTGGTTGAGATCCTCGTATTTTCGCCGCCCCTCGGCGGACCCGGCCGGCTCGCGCGTGAGCACGAATTTTGGCGGATCGCAGAGCACGGCGTCCCACTGTTCGCCGTTTTTCTGCATCTGCCGGGCGTAGGCGAAGGCATCGGCATGCACCCATTTGAGCTGGTTGGGCGACACTTGATTGAGGTTGGCGTTGCGCCGGCCCTGCGCGACGGCGGTCTCGTCGAGATCCACGGCCGTCACCTCACCCGCGCCCCCGAGCAGGGCGTTGATGGCAAAGCCGCCGGTATAGCTGCACAAATCGAGTACCCGCGCCCCCCGGACGAGCTGGCCGAAACGCCGGCGGTTCTCGCGCTGGTCGCAGAAAAAACCGGTTTTGTGCCCCGCGGTGAAATCGACCTCGAATTTAACGCCATTTTCCTTGATGCGGACCTTGTCCGGGGCCGACGCCACGATCTCCTTCACCAGCGACGGTTTCATGCCCTCGAGGCTGCCGAGGTCGTGATCGACATGGATGTGCGCGTGCTTCGTGCCCGCGAGTTCATGCAACAACGGCAGCCAGCCGGGCAGGCGCTGGAACATCCCGAGGCTGTACACCTCGCAAAACAGCACGTCGCCATAGCGATCGATGGTGAGCCCGCTGAGCCCGTCGCCGTCGGAGTTGATGAGCCGGTACGCGTCGGACTGCGCATCGAGCTGGCAGAGCTCGCGCCGGAGGGCGACGGCGCGACGGATCGCCGCCTCGAAATACTCCTCGCCGACCGGCTCGGCCGAGTGACAAACGACGCGCAGTTGAATTTTCGCCCGGGGATTGTAGAGGCCGGCACCCATGCGTAGCCCGGCCTTGTCGTACACAGTCACCAGGTCGCCCGGCCGCGCGTCGGACGACACCTCGCCGAGCATGCGCGGAAAGATCGCCGGCTGGAACGTGAAAAACTTGAGCTGCGCCCACGGGCGCGGCCAGGCGCGGCGGTCGACCGGCGCGGCGGCAGATTTTGCGGTGGGCGAGGAGTCGGGCATGGAAACAAAATTGGGCGCGCCGCCGGCCGGTCGGCAATTTTTATCGGCGCCGTTGAACGTAGGGCCGGCCCTCGTGCCCGGGCCACGGCCCGCCGACCAGCGGCGGCCCTACAGAATCCAAACCTGAAGGGACATTATTATGAAATGCCCGGTCGCCGCCCAAAAAAAAAGGCCGACCGGAGTCCGGTCGGCCTGGGAGAAGAGATCAGCGCCGGGCTTACGCCACGCGCTCGACGACGAGCGGGGGCGGCGTCGGGCGTTTGGGCGCGAGCCGGTAGGCGTCCTTGAAGTAGTTGAGGGCCTGCTCGAGCTTCGCCTCGTCGTTGTAGTGAATCATCATGAGCGGCTCGCCCTGTTTCACCTGGGTGCCGACTTTCTTGATTTCGGAGACACCCACGGCGTGATCGACCTTGCCGTGAGCATCGCGCCCGGCGCCGAGGAGATGCACGCCGCGTGCAATCATGGCCGCATTGATGGTATGCACGTAGCCGCGCTTGGGGGCGGGCAGCTTGCGGATGTGTTTCGCCATCGGGAATTTTTCCGGATGGTCGATGTAGCTGGTGTCGCCGCCCTGGGCTTCGACCAGTTTCTTGAAGCGCTCCAGCGCGGAGCCGTCGGTAAGATGGCGCTGCACGGTCTGCTTGGCGGAGAGCGTGGAACCCGCGACGCCGGCCAGCCGCACGATCTCCATGCCGAGCTTCAGCACGAGTTCCTTCATGTCCTCCGGGCCCTGCCCCTTGAGCAGATTGATCGCCTCCTTGATTTCGAGCGAGGTGCCGACGGTATCGCCCAAAGGCTGGTTCATGTCGGTGACCAGCGCCACGCAACGCCGCTTCATGGAGCGGCCGACCCGCGTCATCGAGCGGGCGAGCTGCTTGGCCTGTTCGAGATCCTTGATGAAAGATCCATTGCCCCATTTCACGTCGATCACGAGGCCCTCGGCGCCTTCGGCGAGTTTCTTGGAAAGCACGGACCCGGTGATGAGCGGCAGACTGGGGATGGTGCCGGTCTCCTTGCGGAGGGCATAAAACCGGGCGTCAGCCGGGGCCAGGTCGGCGTTCTGCGTGCAGATTGCGCCGTTGATCTTGGCCAGTTGCAGGGCGAAGTGCTCGTTGGTGAGGTGGGGCTTGAACCCCGGGATCGCACAAAGCTTTTCCAACGTGTTGATCACGTGATCGTGCTCGACTCCGCACATCATGGGTACCACCACGCCGGCCGCCATGGCCAAGGGCACCAGGACTAGCGAGGTCTTGTCGCCAATGCCACCGGTGGAGTACTTGTCGATCTTCGGTTTCGCGATGTGCGAGAGGTCGATCACCTCGCCCGAAAGCATCATTTCTTCGGTCAGATCCGCCGTTTCCTGTGCGGACATGTTGGCAAAATAGATCGCCATGAGCAACGCCGAGAGCTGGTGTTGCGGCATTTCTCCATCCAGCGTGCTGTCAATGATGTAACGGATTTCTTCCTGGCTGAACTCGCCGCCGTCGCGCTTTTTTTCGATCAGCGATACAAATGTAGGCTTGATGAATTTCCGATGAGGCATTCCGCGTTTCGTCATGAGTAGTTTTTAGGTAAAGATAAATCAGACCGCTGATCCGTAAGAGATTACTGTTACGCTTTTCCAGTCCACTTGTCGAGTCAAAATTACCCACCCCAGCGGGTTAGGTAACCACCCATTCGTAGCTTACGCCGTGAGAGTGCCAAGTTTACGCATCGCAAATCACGCTTGCAGGCGGGCGCAACAGGTTGGTTGATTGACCTGATGGATATCTCTTTCAACCTCGCCGCGGCGCTCGACGCGGTGCTGAAAATCGCCGCCCCTGCCGCAGGCATTGATGACGCGACCTTTGCGCCCGAGGTGCGCACCGCCGACGCGCGTCATGGCGATTTTCAGGCCAATGGAGTCCTCGCCTACGCCAAGAGCCGAAGGCAGAATCCACGTGCCTTGGCCGAGAAGCTGGTGGGTGCCTTGCCGGCCGATGTCATGGCAGCCTTCGACGTGGTGATCGCCGGACCGGGTTTCATCAATTTCACCGCCAAGCCCGCCACCCTCGCGGCGTGGCTGGCGGCCCACGCGAGTCGCGAGACGCTCGCGGCTGGCGCGGCCGCCGCTTCGGCCAAGCGCGGCCAGACCTGGGTGGTCGATTACAGCTCGCCCAACACCGCGAAGCAGATGCACGTCGGCCATCTGCGTTCGGCCGTGATCGGCGAGGCGATCTGCCGCCTGCTTGCCTTCAGCGGCGCCCACGTCGTGCGCGACAACCACATTGGCGACTGGGGCACGCAATTCGGCAAATTGATCTGGGCCTACAAACGCCAGCTCGACAACGACGCATTCGCCCGCGACCCGCTCGAGGAATTCGAACGCCTTTACAAGGTGGGCAACAACGCCAGCGACGCCGACCCCGCCGTGCTCAAGGAAGCCCAGCAGGAACTCGTGAAGCTGCAGGCCGGCGACGCCGAGAACCTCGCGATCTGGAAACGCATCAACGAAGTCTCGCTGGCCGCCTTCCAGGTGATCTATGACCAGCTCGGCATCCGTTTCGACGTCACGCTCGGCGAGAGTTTTTACAACGACAAGGTCGAGCAGATCTACCGGGAGCTGACCGACTGTGGCCTGGCCGAGGAAAGCCTGGGCGCGCTGGTGGTGTTTCACCGGGAGCATCCCCGCTACAAAACCCAGCCCTTCATCATCCGGAAATCCGACGGCGCGGCCAACTACGCCTCGACCGATCTCGCCACGATTCTCTACCGCGCCGGGCATTTTCACGCCGCCGGCACCCTCTACGTGGTCGACAAGCGCCAGAGCGACCATTTCGAACAACTCTTTCTGACGGCGCAGAAATGGTTCGAAAAATCGGGCCGCCCGCTGCCGCAGCTCGAGCACGTCGATTTCGGCACGGTCCTGGGTGAAAACAACAAACCGCTCAAGACGCGCAGCGGCGACAATATCCGGCTCAAGGACCTGCTGGCCGAGGCCACCGAGCGCGCCCGGCGTCTCGTCGACGGCAAGAGCAACGAGCTGCCCGGGGCGGAACGCGCCGCCATCTCCGCCGTCGTCGGGGTGGGTTCGGTGCAGTACGCCGATCTCTCGCAGAATCGCTCCACTGACTACGTGTTCGCGTGGGACAAGATGATCTCCCTCGATGGCAATACCGCAGCCTACCTGCTCTATGCCGTGGCACGCATCCGCTCGATTTTCCGCAAGATCGGCCTCGAAGCCGGCGCGGGCGAAACCGGCGCCTCGCTGCTGGAAACCCCCGCGGAGATCGCCCTCGCGCGCAAACTCCTCCAGTTCGCCGATGCCGTGCAACTCGCCACCGCGCAGTTCCGCCCCCATTTTCTCTGCACGTATCTCTACGAACTGGCGGGCGAGTTCAGTTCCTTCTACACCGCCGACAAGGTCGCGGTGGAGGACGCGCCGGTGCGGGCCCGCCGTCTGCAGCTCTGCGCCCGCACCCTGCTGGTGCTGGAAACCGGCCTGACCCTGCTCGGTTTGCGCACCCTGCAAAGGATGTAGGCGCGGCCAGGGGGCGCGCACAACGCCGCCCCTGCAAAACACGCTTGCCGCCCCACCACCCCCGCCGCAGCATCCCGGACCCATGGCCACGCAGGAATTCTACATCCGCAGCGCGTCCGAAACCGAAGCGCGCGGCCCGTTCTCCGTCGAGCAACTCATTTCCCTCGCCGAAACCGGCCAGGTGACCCCCGAGACGCTCTACTACGATGCCAATGCCGAAAAGTGGATTGTGATTCGCGAAGACGCCGAGGTGCACGCCCTGGTGTTCCCCGAAAAAAAGAAGCTCGCGATCAAGAAAGACCCCCAGGTCGCCACGCTCAACAAGGAGTCCGACGAGCGGGCGCCCATCTCGGTGCATGACATGCTGGCCGCCGCCGAGGGGAGGACCGAAGACACCCGGGACAAGAGCGCCGGCCTGGTCATGGTCGACCGGTGCGCGAAGTTCGGCCTCTGGGGTTGTATATTGATGCTGATCATTGCCGCCGCGGCCGAAATCCTGCCGTCGATCGACATACTGACGAATTTCACCACCGCGGGACTGCTGCGCGCTCCGCTGGTCATTCTCGGCGTGCTGGATGTTTTCCTCGCCATCATGCTGCTCCTCGGCGTTGTGAGTTTGTATCCCTTCATCCGCTTCCGGGCCATGCTCGGCCTCGGCTTTCTCGGGTTCATTTTCTGGACGCGGGGTGAACACACCCCGTTGCTGGCCGCCCTGGCGGGTTCGGTGGGGCTTTACATGTGCACGATCTTCATGAGCTACATCCCGATCGCCATCGGGCTCGCGCTCGGACTCGGCGGCATGGGCGGCCTCGCCTACTATTTCATCGCGTAAAGAGAATCGCCGTCCGGTTACCAGTTTTCGTACCCCCCATGGCCCGGATCGCCGAACGTTGGCAGCAGTTCGCCCGGCTCTACGAAAAGGAGATCTGGCAGCCGGCCGTCATGCGCGATCGTTCGCCGCGCAGCTGGGTTTACGCCGGCCTGCGCGTGCTCTCGATCACGTGGACGGGCTTTAACGAGACCAAGGCCGCCAGCCGCGCCGCCGCGCTCAGTTACAGTTCGCTCCTCGGCCTGGGTCCGTTGGTCGCCATCGCCATTTTGGTCGCCGGCTTTGTGCTCGACACGAAGGATCCGCATCTCGCGGTTAATACGCTCAATCGCGTCATCAAGTTCGTCGCCCCGCAGGTGACCCAGTACGAACGGATTTCCGACCAGTCGACCGACGACCGCGACTTCCCCGCCGCGACGAAACCCGCGGCCCAACCCGCCAGTCCGGTCCAGGTTAATCCCGAACTCGTCGACCTCATCAACGGTATCGTCGCCGGTTCGCGTTCCGGCGCGGCCGGTACGCTGGGGGCCTTCTCGCTGATTTTCATCGTCCTGATGCTCTTCACCTCGGTCGAAAATGCCTTCAACGAAATCTGGGGCGTGCGGCGCGGCCGGAGCTGGCTGACCCGTGTGGTCTTCTACTGGACGATCGTCACGCTGGGTGCGGTGCTGTTTTTCGCCTCAATTACCGCGTTGGGCGCGGGCGCCTTCGTCAATGTCTTCAACGTCTTCATCGCCCGGCTCCCTCACGGCGCCGAGCTGCTTCAGGCCCTACGCTGGGCCCTGCCCGTCCTGTCGGTGGTGACCCTCGTGCTCGTGTTGACGCTCTTCTACCGCCTGGTGCCAAACACACATGTCTTCTGGCGCGCCGCGCTGGCGGGAGCGGTCGTCGTGACGGCACTGATCTTTCTCAACAACCTGATGGCGTTTTTTTATCTCCGCCGCGTGCTGCAATCGCGGAGTCTTTATGGCTCCGTCAGCATCGTGCCCATCCTCATGCTCGGGCTCTATGTCTTCTGGTTGTTCGTGCTCGTCGGCGGCCAGGTGAGCTATGCGGTGCAGAACATGCATTTCCGCAACAGCCAGGCGGCCTGGAGCCAGCTCGCCGAGACGATGCGGGAGCGCCTCTCCCTCGTGGTGCTGCTCACGATCTGCCGGCGCTTCCAGGACTGCCTGCCGCCCTGCACGGCATCGCAGCTCGGTGACATGCTGCGCGTGCCAACCCAGATCATCAACGAGAGCCTAAACCGGCTCGTCGACATGCGACTGGTCACCCCCACCCCGCCCGCACCCGGCGCGTCGGCGGCGGACTATCGTTTCCAACCGGCCCGGCCGCTAAATCGCATCACCCTGCAGGAATTCAAGCGGCTCGACGATTCCTACGGCGAAGATCCCACCGGCGACACGCTCATGCGGCTCGATCCCGTGCTGCGCCATTACGAAACCGAGCTCGATCAGGCGACCGCCTCCAGCTTCTTCACCACGCCCCTCGACCAGCTGCTGGGCGAACACCCCTTCGACGAATCCCAGCCGCCTTTTGCGACCTTGCAGGGACGGTAACGGGCGGGAGCGCCGCCCCCTGGCGCGCCGGAGATTTCCGTCCGAAGGACCGCAATTCGCCCTTGCCAGCCGCGGCCCGCCACCTAGCGTCGCCGATTTCCATGATCACTTGGATTCAGAAGTATTTTCAACATCACTTCCGCACCGTCTTCGCGGTTCTGCTGGCGATCACGATCATCTCGTTCGTATTCGTGTACAGCGCGTCCAGCGGCATCGGCCGGGCCGAGCGCCGCACCGTGGATCGTCCCTATTTCGGGATCAATCTCAGCTCGGCGGAAGATTCCCAACGCATGCTCGGCGACGCCAGCCTCAGCGCGCTGTTGAACCTGGGCTACTCCGGCGTCGACAATGAGCAGTTGCAGCAATACGCCCTGCAACGCCAGGCCGCGCTCTCCTTTGCCGCCCAGCTCCACCTCCCCGCTCCCACGCCGCAGGAGCTCACCGATTTTCTCAAAACCATGCGCGTTTTCGCCGGCCAGAACGGCGAGTTCGACCCGCAGGCCTATGCGAGCTTCCGCGCCAACCTTAAAGCCAATCCCCGGATGCGCGAAATCGACGTGAGCCGCGTCGTCGCCGACGACTACCGGGTTGACCGCGTGCAAAAACTCTTCGCCGGCCCCGGCTACGTGCTGCCGGGCGACATCGCCCGGCAACTCACCCGGGCCGACACCAGCTGGAAGCTCGCCGTCGCCACCGTCGATTACGACAGCTTCAAACCCACCCTCGCCCCCACCGACGCCGAGCTGACAAAATATTTCGAGGACAATGCCTTTCGCTACGAGATTCCACCGCGTTTCAGCGGGAGCTACGTGGAGTTTCCCTACGTCAATTATCTGGTGCAGGTCAGCGTGACGGACCAGGAAGTGAAGGCTTTTTATGACGCCAATCCGGCGCGGTTCCCCGCCCCGGGCAAAACCGACGCCAAGGCCAAGGACGTCAAGTCCGATCCCGCGGCCGATTTTGCCGCCGTGCAATCGCAGGTCGCCACCACGCTGAAACTCGAGCGGGCCCGTCGCCTCGCGCTGAAAGCCGCCTCCGATCTGACCCTGGCGCTCTTTGAAAGCAAGGTTACGCCCGAGTCCGTCGTGGCGGATCTCGCCGCGCGCAAACTCACGCTCAAGCCCCTCACGCCGTTCCCCCGCGGCGAAGGTCCCGCCGAGTTCGGCGGCTCGCCCGAAATCGGCGCCCAAGCGTTCAAACTGGCCCCGGACCATTTCTTCTCCGACGCGCTCCCCGCGCCCGCCAGCGCGGTTGTGCTCTTCTGGAAGGAGACGATTCCCTCACGGAAACCGCTCTTTGCCGAAGTCCGCGCCAAGGTCGCCACCGACTACAACGAAAACGAGAAGCGCAAGCGCTTCGTCGATCTCGGCCGGACCCTGAAGGCGACCCTCGAAGCGCGCCTCAAGGCCGGCGATTCGTTTGCCAAGGCCGTCGAGACCGCCGCCGCGGCCTCCTCGGTGAAGATCGAGGCCAGGACACTCGAACCCTTTACGCTGCGCCAGCCGCCCCAGGATCTGGACTACGCGGTTTACGGAACGCTCGAACACCTCGACAAGGGCCAGTTGGCCGACATGACGATCTCCGCCACCAAGGGTTTTCTCGTGTATGCGGTGGAAAAGAAGACGCCCGAGCTCAGCGAAGCCAACCCGCAATATGTCGCGGTCAAGGCCCAGCTCGCCCGGGTCACCGGCAGTACCACGGCCAGTGCGATGATGAACGAGCTGGTCGCGCAGGAGATGAAGAAGAGCGAGCCGAAGGTCCGCTGAGCCGATGCAGCAATGATGCTGCGGTGGCCATGCACCGTCGCAGCAGGAGGAGAGCAACTTTCGACTCCGCGGGCGGTCTTTTGCCGACGCACCCGCGGCTGGCCGTTCATCCCGGGTGGCAACCGTTCACCCGGTTTTGCCTCGTCACTGCCATCGCCGTGTCCGAGGGTGGAACTTGCAATGGATGAATTTGACGAAACTTGCCGCTCGTCGATCCGTCTCTCCGCCCGACGTCCCGGGTCGGCAATGCTTCGTCGCGCCGGCGACAATGCCTCAAAAAATTCGTAACTTTTAGATAGCCGACGTGTTCTCTGTCTGTTTGTAACCATAATTCCTGTCGTCATGTCCCGCATCCTTCTTCGCGCTTCCTCCCTGCTCATCGCGCTGGCTCTCACCGGCACTTTACCGCTGCACGCCCAGGAGGTCGTGGGCACCCCGCAAGCCGCCCCCGCCACCGGCACGCTGACCCTCCAGGAATGCATCGTGCGCGCCCTCAAGCAGGGTTTCGACGTCCAGATCCAGGGCTACACGCTCGCCAACGCCAAGGACTCCCTCGAGATCTCCAAGGCCACGTTCGACCCCACCCTTTCGATGTCCGCCTCGCGCAGTTTCAGCCAGTCGTCCAGCACGACCCAGTCGTTCATCTCCGGCACGCCCAACCCCACGTCGGATTCCGGCACCTACAGCGCCAGGGTCAGCAAGGAGTTCTCCACCGGCGGTACGGCGACGCTTGGCACCAGTTTGAACCGCAGTTCCAGCAACTCGGCCTACAACAATTTTAACCCATCGTTCAGCGGCGGCGTTGCCCTTAGCGTCAGCCAGCCGCTGCTCAAGAACGGCGGACGCAACGTCGCTCGGGCGGGCGTCGACCGCAGCACGATCGGCGTGGCGCGCGCCAATCTCGATTTCAAGGCCCAGGTGCTCAACGTTGTTCAGAATACCGAGAACGCCTACTACAATTATTGCTTCGCCCGGGAACAGGAACACGTGCGCCAGCTCAGTCTTGACCTGGCGAATCAGGCCTTGGACGAAGCCAAGACCCGCAAAACCGTCGGTGTCGCCACCGACATCGACGTCCTGACCGCCGAAGTCAGCGTCGCGAACGCCCGGCGTCAGCTCATCCTCGCCCAGCAACAAACTAAAAACAGCGCCGATTCGTTGCTTGCCCTGATCGGGCGGTTCGAGCTCGACCAGCCCATCGGCACGACCCCCTTTGACGACTATACTGGCCCGGTGCCGACCATCGATGCGGTCTATGCCCGCGCGCTCGACAACCAGCCCGACTATCTCTCGACCAAGGCGGCACTCGACCAGTCGACCATCGACGTGCGGGTGGCCAAGAACGCGAAGAATCCCGATCTGTCCGCCACCGGTTCGCTCGGTTACAACGGACTCGATCGCAGCGCCGGCGATGTCTACCAGGACATTCCCAAGGGCCAAAGTTACAACTGGTCGCTGGGCCTCACCCTCACCGTCCCCTGGGGCTTCCGCGGTGACTCGGCCCGGTACCGCCAGGCCCTGGCCACCTTTAATCAACTTCAGACCCAGCTCCACCAGACCGAGCAGAATATCCTCGTGCAGGTGCGCTCGGCCGTGCGCTCGGTTGAGACCAATCTCGAAAGCGTGAAGATCGCCGCCCTCGCGACGCAGCTAAGCGAAAAAAATTACGACCTGGAGAAGGCGCGTTTCGATGCCGGCGTGAGCACGGCCCGTTTACTGCAGCAGTCCCGCGACGACCTCGATACGGCCCGCCTCAACGAACTGCAGTCGCGCGTCACCCTGCGGCAGGCAATCGTGAGTCTCAACCGGCTTCAGGGCACATCGCTCGACCTCTACAAGATCCAGCTGGAGCAGATACGGTGACGCTCGGAATGTAGGGGCGCAGTCTTGCTGCGCCCGTTCCGGCTGCATGAGTCCGACTGAGCGCGAGCCAGCTCGCCGACCTACGAGATCCTAGATTCCGGAAAGCAGCCGCGCCGCTTACGGCGCGGGGATTCTGCCCCCTCGCCTCCAGCCCCGCCGTCAGGCTTGCGCCGCCGGCCTCGCTGCGCATCGTTTCCCCATTCCGCGATGAGCAATCCATGCACGCGCTGGCGAGGCCTCCAGGCATTCACCCTGTTGGAAATCGGCGTGATGACCTTGCTCTTCGGATTGCTGACCGTCGTGGCCGTGCCCCAGATAAAGAAATGGATCGTCACGGCGCGGAGCAAAGCAGTGACCGATGACCTTCGTGCGTTCACCCAGGCGTTTCAGACGTACCTGCGCGAAAAAGGCGATTGGCCCCCCGGGCTGGCCGCAGCGGGCGAGATTCCCCCCGGCATGGCGGGTTATTTGCGGCAGTCGAATTGGGAGAAGGTTACCCCCGTCGGTGGCTACTATCGCTGGGAAAAAAACCAGAAACACAATGACCGGACCGTGCGTGCCGCCATCGTCATCTCGTCGAAAGGCCAGGCCAGGGTCACCGTCGACCGCATTCAATTGGAGGCTATCGACCGTCGCTGCGACGACGGCAACCTCGCCGCCGGCAGTTTCCTCCTCGGGTTTGCCAACGAGCCGGTCTTCATCCTCGAGCCCTAGGAGCCGGTCGGACTTGCCAATGAAACCATATCTTCTTCAGGAAATTTCCTTTGGCTGGCAGGGATCTGCCTCGACCGGCTCCTTAAGCAGCGCTCCGCGCTGCCAAACCAGAACATTCCTTCGATTTGCCGCCGCTACGCGGCGGATTAAGGAGTTTGTCGGTCGCGGCCGATTGCCTCGCGATGAAATTTCGAGCTCATTCCGGACATTTATCCTAAGCCCGACAAACTCCTAGCCATGTTCAAAAGCACGACCAACGATCTCGATGACGCCGTCCGCCAAGCCAGCCCCGGACCGCGATCCCGCCTGGTCTCGAATGTGGCCGGGATCGTGTTGATCGCCGCCGGCCTCACGCTTGTCGCCATCTCGCTTCGTTCGGCCTGGCGCGTTGAGGATGTGAATCAATCCCCGCCGCTGGCCTTGTCGGTCGACTCCACCGACATACTCCAACAGGAGCAGGCCCTCGCCGGTGCGTTTGCCACCGGCGATGATGAAGGTGACCGCGCCATCGTGATCGACGTCGGCGGCAAAGTCCGTCTGCAGGAACTCGGCCCGCACGGCGCCGTGCAACACGAGACGGCTGGCACCTACCGGTTCGGTCGCCGCGACCATAAGCTATATCTCGCCGTCTCCAACGGCGGGCAGATCGAAGCCGCGAACCGCGACACGCTCGTTTATTACCGTGACACCTACCACCGCACCCGCTGAACGGCGCCTTGATTGATTGTAGGGGCGCAGCGCCCGCTCCGTTTGTAGGCAGCCACATTCTAGGTTCCGGAAAGTGGCCGCGCCGGTTACGGCGCGGGAAACGCCCGGTATTTACCTTGCGGGACCGCGTCGCCAAACAGCGTCTCCACCGCCGCCTCATCCGCGGCCACCACCCGGTGCGACGGCAGCTGCGTGCGAAACCACGTGCGCTGCTTCTTCACCAGGGCGCGCGTGTTTTTGACGATCTCGGCCGCCAGCTCTTCGGACGGCAGCGTGCCTTCGAGCACCGCCATGGTCTCACGATATCCGATGGCCCGGGCCGCACTCGGGTTGTCCTTCAATCCGGCCGGCAACAATCGCCGCACTTCGTCGACCAGCCCGGCCGTCAGCATCGCCTGCACACGCCCGGCCAGGCGCGCTTCCAGCTCGACGGGCGGACGGTCAAGCTGAGTGAGTTCCACCCGCCAGTCGGCAAACGGCGCCGGCTGGCGCGCAAACGCGGCGGTCAACTCCGCCAGCGGCCGGCCCGAGGCGAGACACCGCTCCAAGGCCCGGCTCACGCGCCGGGGATTGGCCGTGTCGAGCGAACCCAGTCCCTCCGGATTGAGTTGCCGCAGCTCGGCCACGGCGGCAGCAGGATCGAGCTCCGCCACCCGTGCCCGCACCGCGAATGGTACGGCCACCTCATCCGCCACCGGGGCAAAAAACGCCTTCAGGTAAAAGCCGCTGCCGCCGGTCACGAGCACGCGCCGGTCGCGCGCGGCGATCCGCTCCGCCGCCTCCCGCGCCAGCGCCACGTAGCGTGTCACATCCATCCGGTCGGTCACATCGCACACGTCGATCAGGTGGTGCGGCACACGCACTTGATCCGCCGGCGTCGGTTTGGCCGTGCCGATATCCATGCCGCGGTAGAACAACAACGCATCGCACGACACGATTTCCGCGCCGAACGCCTCCGCCCAACGCAGTGCCCACTCGGTCTTGCCGGTCGCGGTGCAGCCGGTGAGCACATATAAAACGCGTTGCGATGGCGCGGACATTGCCACCAGTTTCACCAGCGACGGGCTGGCTCCAAGCCCATTTCCTGCGTTGTGAAACTTCGCTTCATCCTCAATTCCCGCTCCGGGTACATCCGCCGCGACCCGGCGCTGGCCGGGTGGCTGCGTGCCTTTATCGCCCGCCAGGGACTCGATGCCACCGTCGTTTTCACGGCCGCGCCCGGCCACGCGACCGACCTGGCGCGCGCCGCGCTCGCCGACGGTTGCGCGGTCGTGGCCGCCGTCGGCGGCGACGGCACCGTCAACGAGGTCGCGCATGCACTCGTGGGCACGCCAGCCGCGCTCGGTCTGGTGCCGCTCGGTTCGGGCAACGGCCTCGCCCGCGACCTCGGCGTGCCGCTGCGCACGACCGATGCGTTGGAAGTGCTGCTCCATGGCCGGCCCCGGATGATCGATGTGGGTTACGCCAACGACCGGCCGTTTTTCTGCACGATGGGGACCGGCTTCGATGCCGATCTTGTCCAGCGTTTCAACCAATGCACCCGACGCGGGCTGGCCACCTACCTCCGTCTCGGCGCACTCCATTGGTGGCGGCAGAAGCCGGAGCGCTTCGTGATACGTGCCGGCGACGCCCGGTTGGAACTGACGGCGCTCCTCGTCGCGGTGGCCAACGCCGCCCAGTTCGGCAACAACGCCCGCATCGCCCCCGGCGCCCGCGTCGACGATGGCCTGCTCGATCTGGTTGCCATGCCGCCCGCGACCTGGGGCAATGCGTTGCCGCTGGTCTGGCGGCTTTTCACGGGCACGCTCGACCGCCATCCGCCGGTCCGCCGTCTGCGCGGCCCGAGTTTCACGATCGAGCGCGCGTCGCCCGGCCTCTTTCACACCGATGGCGAGATCAGTCTGCCGGTCGCTCGGATCGAAATCTCGGTGCGCCCTTCCGCCCTGCGCGTGCTCGTGCCGGCGACAGGCTGAATTCATCTCCGGGGTGACCACCTCCGGCGTAGGAGCAATGTTCAATTGCGATGACCGCTCCGCCGCGCGGACTGGCCGCGGTAGGCGCGAATCTATTCGCGATCATCATCGCCACCGCCACACGCCCCCTCGCAAACAAGTTTGCTCCTACAGGCTGTCCGTTTCTGCCACCGGCGCCGGTCGGTCCGCGATCTGGCAATCGCCCTAACGGGTTTCCGCAAACGTCACCGCGCGGTTGCGGCCGCGCGCCTTCGCGGCGTACAGCGCCTGGTCGGCGGCTTCCACCAGGGCGCCGCTGGAGGCCGCGTCGTCGGGCAGCTCCGCCACGCCGGCGCTGATCTGGATCTTGATGGCGGGATTCTCGCCGACCACCACAGGCTCGGCCTCCATCGCCGCACACAGGCGTCGCGCGAGCTCGGCCGCCGCGGCACCATCGGTTTCCATCAGCAGCAGGGCAAACTCCTCCCCGCCATAACGCATCACCCGGTCGACACTGCGCACTTGCGACTGCAACCGATGTGCCACGATGCGCAGCACCTTGTCGCCAAAGAGGTGCCCATGACGGTCATTGACCAGCTTGAACAGATCGATGTCCGCGATCACGAGCGCCAGCGGGCGCTTGAAACGCAGGGCGCGCTCCACTTCCTCGCCGAGGATGCGGTCGAACTCCCGGCGGTTGAGCAGGCCGGTCAGCGCATCGCGTGTGGCGAGATTGCGCAGGGCGTTCAATGACGCACCGAGTTTGAGGGCATAGCGCAGCGAACGCTCGAGCGCGCGTGGCGTGAGGTCGCTTTTCACCAGGTAGTCGTGCGCGCCGGCGTTCATCGCCTCGATGTCGACGACTTCCGACGTTTCGGAGGTCAGGATCACGATCGGGGTGCTGCAGCCGCGGATCTTCGCCTCGTGCAGCAGTTCGAGGCCGTTGCGCGGACCAAGCTGGTAATCGAGCAGGCACGCGGCGTAGTCGCCGCTGAGCAGCCGGGTGAGGCCGTCCTCGAAAGTGGCCGCCCAGTCGAGTTCGAAGTGCTCGGTGTGAAAATCGCCGAACTGCTCCCGCACGATCCGGGACTGCATGCGGTCGTCGTCGATCAGCAGGATGCGGCGTGGCATGGGCGCAAGTCGGTGTTTAGCCGCGACGGAGGGTGCCGGCCGCGAGGTCCGCTGCGAGCGCGCCGAGCGCGGGGGCGATTTCGCCGCGCCGCCCGAGGCGGTCGCGGATCACGTTGACCAGGGCGCTGCCGACCACGACGCCATCGGCGTGCGCCGCCACCTGCGCCACATGCTCGCGTCGCGAAATTCCGAAGCCGACGACCACGGGCAGTGTCGTGTGGCGTTTGATGCGCGCCACGGCCTCGGGGATGCCCCCGGCCAGCTGGTCGCGCATGCCCGTGACGCCTTCACGCGAGACGTAGTAGAGGAACCCGGTCGCGGCGGCGGCGATTTTCGGCAGGCGCGTATCGGGCGTCGTCGGCGCCACGATGAAAACCGTCTCGACGCCATGGGTCCGGGCGGCGGCCAGCATCTCGCCCGCCTCTTCCGGGGGCAGATCGAGCGTGAGGATTCCGTCGACGCCGGCCGCCCGGGCCGCGCGCACGTAGGCGTCGACGCCATTGGCGAAAACCAGATTGTAGTAGGTGTAGAAAACGATGGGGGCATCGGCGAATTCCGCGCGCAGGCGGCCTACCTGTTCGAAGACCCGTGCGGTCGTCATGCCGCTCCCCAGTGCCCGTTGCGCGGCGAGCTGGTTGGTGGGACCGTCGGCCAACGGATCGGAGAACGGCACGCCCAGCTCGAGGATATCGACGCCACTGCGCAACAATGCCCGGCAGGCCTCGAGCGAGGTGTCGAAGTCGGGATCGCCCGCGCACACATAGGCCACAAAAGCGGCACGGTTTTGCGCCCGGGTGCGAGCGAAGGTCTGAGTGAGGCGGGACATGAGGAAATTATGGCCGCAAAAAGAAGCGCCCGGCGCAAAAGAATTCTTCGGACCACCGCACCAGGCCGCGATGGAACCAGGGCACCATGTGATTTGAGTTGAAATCTCGCCCGGCTTGGCGCGCATTGCTGCTCACGATGCCTGCCGAAACCGCCCTGCCCGCCGGTTGCGAAATCCTGTTGCTGGAGGACGATTCCGCCCTGCGCAAACGTCTCGGTGCGTATCTGCGCTCGCTCGGCGCGGAGGTGTCCGAAGCGACCTGCCTCGAGCAGGCGCGCCGTTTGCTGGGCGACCTGCGTTTCGATTTTGCCCTGGTGGACCTGCACCTGCCCGACGGCGAAGCGCTGGAGCTGCTGCGCGAGGGCGCGTTCTCGGAAAATACCGGCGTGGTGGTGATGACCGCCTTTGGCGGGGTGAAAAAAGCCGTCGAAGCCATGCGGCTCGGGGCGGGCGACTACCTGGCCAAGCCATTCGAAACCGAGGAGCTGCCGCTGGCCTTTCTCCGCTGCCGCGCCAACCGCATCGCCGCCCGGCGCGAGGAACTGCGCGCCGAGGAAACGAGCAATGAGGCCGACCGGCTGTTTTTCGGCGAGAGCCTCGCCGCCGTGCGCGCCCAGCTCGACACGATTCTTGCCACCGAGCGCCGGCTCGAACGCAACCTGCCGCCCGTGCTCATCGAGGGTGAAACCGGTACGGGCAAGAGCGCCCTCGCCCGCTGGCTGCACCGCCAGGGGCCGCGGGCGGGCCGGCCCTTCATCACGATCAACTGCGCGGCATTGCCCGAGACGCTCGCCGAGGCGGAGCTCTTCGGCCATGAACGCGGCGCGTTTACCGACGCGAAGCGTGCGCGCACCGGGCTGTTCGAGGCGGCGGACGGGGGCACGCTGTTCCTCGACGAAATCGGCATGCTGTCGGCCGCCACGCAGGCCAAGGTGCTCGTCGCCGTGGAGGAAGGCACGATCCGCCGGGTTGGCGGCACGAAGGAAATCTCCATCGATGCACGCCTCATCGCCGCCAGCAATCGCCCGCTGGCCGAGCTCGTCCGGCAAAGCGCTTTCCGCGAAGACCTCTTCCAGCGCCTGGATCTTCTGCGCGTCACTTTGCCGCCGTTGCGCGAGCGTGGCACGGACATCGTGGCGCTGGCCCGCCATCTGCTCGCCCGGATCGGCACGCGCCACCGGTTGAAGGATCTCAAGATCGCACCCGAGGGCGAAGCCCGGCTGCTCGCCCAGCCCTGGCGCGGTAATGTGCGCGAACTGGCGCATGAGCTCGAACGCGCGGTAATCTTCGGCGAAGGCGGCCCGCTCGATTTCAAGAACCTCGGCAGCCCGTCGGCAGCACCTTCCGCCTCCGGCTGGCGCAATCCCGCGTGGCATCTCCCGCAGTCGGGGTTCAACCTCGACCAGGTGGTGACCGATTTGATCGCCGAAGCGCTCCGCGCAACGGAGGGCAACGTCTCCGCCGCCGCACGCCGTCTCGGGGTTACCCGGGAGTTTCTCCGGTATCGGGTGGGCGGCGACCAGGAGCGACCCGCCTCCGAGCGTCACTGACATCACGGCTTGGTCGGCTGCAACCAACCGGCACCGCCATTGGTTGGGCGCGTTGGTTGCCCGCCCCCAATATCTCCGTCCTGCAAATCCGCCAGTGATCTTCAGATCTTATTTTATCTTCTACCTGTTAATAACTTGTAGCAATCTCGCTCGCCTTGGCATGCCCCACGCAATTAGGTTGGATTCCGAAGTCTTCGGTCGAAAATCAATATTCATCCACCTATGAAAAACATCCTCACTGCCCTTATATTACTGCTTGCTGCCTTGTTCACCGGTTGCACCACGGCGGACAAACTCAACAACGTCCGCATCGGGATGTCGAAAGATCAGGTGATCGCGGTGATGGGCCAGCCCGACAGCACCAGTGCGCAGGCAAATATCGAGTATCTGACCTATTATCTGTCCAACGACAGCTCCTATACTTATGGTCGCGACCAGCCCTATATGGTACGGTTGGTGGACGGAAAAGTGGAGTCGTTCG
>DATJPQ010000228.1:0-11585 GCA_035506315.1 Opitutaceae bacterium | reverse complement strand
TCCTTGGCCGACCAGGCCGCCCGCCGGGCCGGGCCTATGGCACCCAGGGCAAGCCCCTTGGGGGTCAGGCGCTGGTCGGCGTTGTCGGCGCGCAGGGTCAGGCGATATTCGGCCCGGCTCGTGAACATGCGATAGGGCTCGCTCGCCCCCAGGGTGACCAGGTCGTCGATCAGCACGCCGAGATAGGCGTCGGCCCGGTCGAGCACGAACGGGTTGCTGCGGCCGCCGACCGCGAGGGCTGCATTGAGCCCCGCCATCAGCCCCTGGGCGGCCGCTTCCTCATAGCCCGTGGTGCCGTTGATCTGGCCGGCGAAGAACAGCCCGGGGACCCGCTTCGTCTCGAGCGCGCGCGTGAGCTCGCGGGGGTCTACGTAGTCGTACTCGATCGCGTAGCCCGGCCGGATCATGGCGGCGTGCTCGAGCCCGGGGATGGTCTTGAGAAGGGCGAGCTGCACGTCGTGCGGGAGGGAGGTCGAGATCCCGTTGGGATAGACGGTCGGGTCGTCGAGACCCTCGGGCTCGAGGAAGATCTGGTGGCGCTCGCGCCCGGCAAAGCGCACCACCTTGTCCTCGATCGACGGGCAGTAGCGCGGGCCGGCACCGGAGATCTGGCCGGAGTACATCGGCGCGCGGTGCAGATTGGCGCGGATCAGATCGTGGCCGGGCGGAGTCGTCGAGGTGATGTGGCAGGCGATCTGCGGGGTCGTGATGCTCGGGGTCAGATAGGAGAAGGGGACCGGCGGATCGTCGCCCGGCTGGACCTCGAGCCCTGCCCAATCGATCGTGCGGCCATCGAGCCGCGGCGGCGTGCCGGTCTTGAGGCGCCCGAGCCGGAACCCCGCGCGCTCCAAGGTCCGGGACAGGCCAAGGGAGGCGGGCTCGCGCACACCGTCGCTGGTGGTGCGGCCGGCGGGGATCTTGGTCTCGCCGATATGGATGACGCCGCGCAGGAAGGTACCGGTCGTGAGCACCGCGGCGCCGCAGGGAATACGGGCGCCGCTGGCGGTGATCACGGCCTCGACCCGGCCACCCGCCAGCTCCAGGTCCTCGGCCGCGTCCGCCCGGATCGTGAGGTTCGGCTGCTCGGCCAGGATCGCCTGCATCGCCTGGCGGTAGAGCTTGCGGTCGGCCTGGGCGCGCGGGCCGCGCACCGCCGGCCCCTTCGACCGGTTGAGCATCCGGAACTGGATTCCGGCGCGGTCGATCGCGCGCGCCATGGCGCCGTCGAGCGCGTCGATCTCGCGCACCAGGTGACCTTTCGCCAAGCCGCCGATCGCAGGGTTGCACGACATCTCCCCGATCGTCTCGAGGCGATGGGTGAGGAGAAGCGTGCGGCTCCCAAGCCGCGCCGCGGCCGCCGCCGCCTCGCAGCCGGCGTGCCCGCCGCCGATCACCACCACATCGAACTGGTCCGAACCCATGGCGGCGGAATGTACGGCCGAGATGGGCAGGGGTCAAACCGGGGCTGTTTCACGTGAAACAGGGAGAATAATGATGAAAAATCAATGTTTATAGCATTTTAAACCTAATTTATAGGTTTAATTTGCCTTCAAATGCCGCCCGAAGAACCGCGCGACTGCTGCTTCGCGTCCGCCCAGGCGGCCGGGTCGCCGCCGGTCGTCGCACCATGGCCCGGGGCCGAGCTCGCGTTCATGCGCAGCGGATCGAACCCCAACGGCGCAACGCTGTCGAAGGAATGAAACGCCCCAGGATAGACCTTGATCGACACCGGGTACCCGCGCTCCTGCGCCGTTCCGCCAGGCGCTCGCACGGCAAGGCAGGCGTCCAGTCGTCCTTCTCGCCGACCAGGATCAGGACCGGCGCGGTCTAGCCTTTCGCGCGCGCGGCCCAGGATTCGGCGATGCCGGCCAGGCATTGCTGAGCGATGCGCATCATCTCCGGCGACGGCGAATTCGTGGTCGCCGATTCCACGCTCCCCGCGGCCAAGGTGACGACCTCGGCAACTTCCTGCGTCGTCAGCACGCCCTTGAGGACGAACAGGTTGAGCAGCGCCACCTGCAAGGACAGGGAGGCAAATCCGTAAGCGCCGGCGAGTTGTTCGTCCATCCGTGAAAGCTCCTCATGAATGCGCGTGGCGGGTTCTGCTCCGTGGCGACCTAACCACATCGCGCGGCCGCTTGCATCATGACGCACACATGACAGCGGCTGACACGACTTGGCTACGGCGGTATTTCCGCCGCGCGGCCTAAACTTCGCAAAAAGCGACTTCGTAAAAGCACATTCCGACGCTTTCACATTCCCTGTCACACCTTGATCGGGAGGGGCCGATGAGCGAGTCACAGATTTCGACCGCCACCCATCTGCGCGAACGCGCGGCCTACTATCGGGACTTGGCGCGCCGGGCCGAATCCGATGGCATCGCGCGCGAGTTCTACGCGATGGCCGAGGAGTACGAAGAGGACGCCGGCCGCATCGCCGATTCGGTCGATCCCGACTCGCTCGACGGGGCAGCCGCGCCGCGGCGCCGGCACGGGATCGACCGTCGCTGGCGGTAGCCACCTGCTATAAAGCGGCCTTCCGCCACGGAGGGCCGATGCCGCAGCCAGCCACCCGCAGACCGCC
This sequence comes from Opitutaceae bacterium, assembly GCA_035506315.1. Lineage (GTDB taxonomy): Bacteria > Verrucomicrobiota > Verrucomicrobiia > Opitutales > Opitutaceae > MWDT01. Next base: position 9,002 of record DATJPQ010000228.1, on the reverse strand, counting down.
CCTGATCGCGCGGACCCTGACCGCGGTCCGCGAGTGCCATGCCACCTTCCATCTCGGCGCGTCGGCCGCCGTCGGCCTGCTGATCTATGCCGCATTGCCGGGCGCGCTCGGGATTGCCGTCCGCGGCACGCTCAGCTGGGACGCCGCCATCCTGGTGTTCTTCCTGCTGCTCGCCTACGCGCTGGGACAGGCGCCGCCGGAGCGCATCCGCGCGCGGATCCGGGCGCAGGATACGAGCCACACGGTGATCCTCGTGCTGGTCGTGGTCGCGGCCTTGGTAAGCCTTGCCGCCGTGCTGGCGCTGCTCGGCAAACCCGATCACGAAAGCGCCGCCGGCCTGGCCCTGCGGGCCATTCTCGCCGGCAGCGTCGTCGTCTGCTCGTGGACTTTGATCCACGCCGTGTTCGCCATCCATTACGCCCACGGCTATTACGGCAATCGCGGCGCCGCCGGACCGAAGGTCGGCGGTCTTGAGTTCCCCGACGGGTCGGCGGAGCCGGATTTCTGGGACTTCGTCTATTTCTCGCTGGTGATCGGCATGACCTGCCAGGTCTCCGACGTACAAATCACCTCGCGGCCGATGCGGCGCCTCGCCTCGGTGCACGGCGTGCTCTCGTTCTTCTTCAACACCGTGATCCTGGCCCTCACCGTCAACATCCTGGTAAGCGCGGTCTGAGCCCCGCCGGCCTGACGCTCAGGCCGCCCAGCTCAGACCCCGAGCTCAAATCCCCGAGCTCAAACCCCCCAGCTCACACCCACGCCTGCAGGACGTAGTCGTAAGGTCCTTGCGCGTTCACCATGTCGACGCGCTGCAGCTTGATGCGGTAGCCGTCGCGCGTCTTCTTCAGGTGGTGGATGTACGAGCCGGCGAAATGCCGCGTCACGTCGTTGCGGAACTCCATCATGTGGAAGCGCGAGCGCGTCACCAGGTCGCCGGTCCTGGGATCCTGCTTCTCCACCACCACGTTCGACACGACGTGGTTGGTGCCCCATTCGGTCTTCTGCGACCACGCCCGCGGGTGGCCGAGCCGGCGCATGCGCACGGTCATCAGGTCGCGGTCTTCGTAGAAAATCGAGGGCACGCCCTCGCCCGTGGTCTGTGCGGGATCGGCCGGCACCCAGTAGATGCCGTCATCGGTGAACAGCTCGATGAAGCCCTGCCAATCGCGGGCGTCCAGGCACTCCGCCTGGCGATACAGGAACTGCTCGATCTCGCGGATCGGATCGGCGTGCCCGTTCGCCTTGGTTTTCGCCACTGTCTTCACGGCGCGGCTGCGCTTGGCTGGGCGCGCCTTCTTCTTTGCTTTGGCCATTGCGTCAAACTCCCATGAACTCTTTCCAGGCGCGGAACTGGTTGCGCATGGGCGCCTCGCTGGTGCCGATGCACGACGTCACGACGCCGTCCGCCTCGCTGTCCTGACCCGCGTTGCGGTGGAAGCTCACCCAGTCGCCGCCGTCCGAGGCGAGGCCCTGGTGGCACTTCCAGAAGTTCCACAGATCGTCGGCGTTGATCAGGGTCGAGGGCGAGTTGACGAGGTTGTAGTACCCGAGCGCCCGGCGGTAGATCGCCTCGGGTGCCCCTTTGAGGCGGAAGTGCCAGATCTCGGTCAGGGTCTTGTCGACCGACAGTGGCCGCACCGCGCGCAGCTGCTGCAGCGGCGACTGCACCGACAGGCCCGGGTAGAGCAGCACGTGGTGGATGTTGACCCCGAGGATCTCCTCCATCCGTTTCGCCCCGTACGCCTTGGTCAGGGCCGCCTCGTACGCGAGCGTGTCCGGATCGCGCGGGCGCAAGCCCATGTAGCCGGTCAGGATGCAGTGGCCGTTGGCGTAGTTCAAGGTCTGGAACTGGTCCCATTTGGGCACCGGCGTGGTGTAGAAGGCCGACATGAAGTGGTAGGCGAGCGGCGCCTTGCTGCCCCGCTTCTTGAAGTCCTCCTCAACCTCGTAGGCGGCACGCCCGGTCGATTCGTGCGTCACCGCCGGGTGCAGCGCATCGAGCTGGTTCTCGAGAAAGATCTTCCAGTTCGACTGCTGGATGACGCGGAAGCAGGTCGGCACCACCTCGACCTCGCCCGCCGGCGCGCGGTTGCAGATGTCGTCGAACGCGATCTTGGCCGGCCCCAGCCACTCCTGAAGCGACGGGCCGTCCGCGGCCAGGCTCGCGAACACGAAGCCGCGATAGCTCTCGGTGCGCGCCGCCGGCTTCATGTTGCGCATCTGGCAGTCGGCGCCGCCTGACGCGAGCCGCGTGCCCTGATAGCCCTTGTCGAGCGGGATCGCCTTGCACGAGCCGTCGGTGTTGAACTGCCAGGAATGATAGGAGCAGGTGATGGCATCGCCGACATTGCCGAAGCGGTTCCCGTAGAGCATGGCGCCGCGGTGCGGGCAGCGGTTGTGCAGCACGTGCACCTCGCCGTCCGAGTGGCGCACCATGACCATCGGCTGGCGGCCGATCAGCACGGTCCAGTAATCGCCCGGATTCTTCACCTGGCTCTCGTGGCCGACATAGGTCCACACCCGGTTGAAGATGCGGTCCATCTCGAGCTCGAAGATCCCGGGATCGGTGTAGACGCTGCGGTGCACACGGTCCGGCTCGACCGCTGTGCGCAGGTCCAGTCTCATCTCAACGCCCATGTCCCACCTCCTCCTTCGTTCTTTCCGATCTCATGCCGATTTCCGAGTCGAGCGCCGGCCGCGTGCCGCGAGGCCGGCGTCGAGATTTCGCCGCATGCCTTCGAGCACGAGCCGCACGGTCGCCACCAGCGGCTCGGGGATGCCGGCGACCGCGGCTTCGTTGAGGCGATGAACCTCCGGCCAGATGCGGACGAACAGGCGCTCGCCGGCCGCGGTGGGTGCGAGGCGCGTCACCCGCGCATCGCTGGTGTCGGACAGCCGCACGACCCAGCCCTTGCGCACCATCCGGTCGACGGTGCGCGACAAGGTCGTGCGCTCGATGCTGGTGAGATCGGCAAGCTCGCTCATCGACAGCCGGTGCCGCGCGTGCAGGCTGGCCAGCACCCGCCATTCCGGGGCGCGCAGGCCGTAGGATTTGAGCGCGTCGGCCAGGTTGCGGTCGCGCCGGTCGAGGACCTGGGTGAACCAGAAAAATAGGTGCTGATCGAGGGCGAATTCGGGCGCCCGGGCATCGCTGGCGCGGCCGGCATCTGCGGGCTCGAACACGCGGGTGCTCATTCGAGGCTCAGCCCGAGCTCGGCCACGATCTTCTGCCACTTGGCCGCCTCTCCCGGCAGCCGGGCCGCGAAGTCCTTCGGCATCGAGCCCACCGGCAGCAGCCCGAAGCGCGCGTATTTCGCCTGCGCCTCGGGCGAGGTCACCGCCTTGCGCACTGCCGCCGCCAGCCGATCCACGATCGCGGGATCGGTACCTTTGGGAGCGACCAGGCCCCACCAGTTTCCGGGCGTGCCGAGATTGGGGTACCCCGCTTCGGCGAAGGTCGGAACATCCGGCAGGGCGGCAAGGCGCCGGTCGGCCGCGAGTGCGATCGGCCGCAAGGTTCCGGCGCGCACCTGATCGGCGACGGTGCCGAAGCCGATGAACATGAACTGGATCTCGTTCGCGAGCAGCGCCGCCAGCGCAGGGCCGCCGCCCTTGTAGGCGACATGGACCGATTTGATGCCGAGCGAGCGGCCGAGGATCTCGGTCGCCAGATGCGGGATGGTGCCCGCTCCCGGCGAGCCGAAATTGAGCCCGCCCGGATGCGCCTGGCCGTACGCGACGAACTCCTTCATCGTCGCAACCGGCAGGCCCGGATTGACCGTGATCATCAGCGGCACGTCGACGATCATCGACACCGGCGCGAACACCGTCAGCGGGTCGAAGCTCATCTTGCCGGCATAGAGGAACTGATTGATGACGAGATTGTTGGTCGCGGCCAACAGAAGGTGATAGCCGTCCGGCGGCGACACGCGCACCAGGTCCGCACCGATATTGCCGCCAGCCCCCGGCCGGTGATCGAAGAGGATGCGCTGGCCGAGATCGGCCTCGAGCGCCGGCTGGATGACCTCCGGCACCAGGTCGGCAAGGCTGCCGGCCCCGTAGGGAATGACGATCGTGATCGGCTTCGCGGGGTACGGGTCCGCCGCCAGCGCCGGCGCGCTCGACACGATGACCGCCAACAGGCCCAGGATCGTCCGCATCCCTCGCAACACCAGCATCGTCGCCCTCAGAATTTCGGAAACACCTGCTTCTCGGCCAGCCAGCTCGACATTTTGAGCCGCTCCTTGCGCGCCGCCGTCTTGAAGCCCTCGTGACGCTCCTTGTTCGGCCACACATGGGCGCTCACCGCCGCCATGCGCGTGGTGATGTGCGCCTTGGTGACGTTGAACACCATCAGGTCCTTGGCGAGTGCCAGCGGCCCGGCATAGTGCTTCCTGATCTCGCGCTCGATCTCCGGGCCGGTGTCGAAATCGTTGAAGAAGTGGAACGCGACCGCGAGGCGCGGATTGACCTGGGCCAGCACGTAGCCGGCCTCGGCCGGGTCCGAGTGCGCGATAGTGCCGATGCCGCGCGCCGAGCGTTCGTCGTAGCCCGAGCGCTCCATGAGCTGGGTGACGGTGTTGAACGTCTCGTGCACGACGAGATCCGCACCTTTGGCGTTGTCGATGAAGAAATGGCTCGGGGTCGTGTCGCCCGAATAGACGAACGACAGCCCGTTCCACTCGAGACGCAGGCTCACCGGCCCGTCGTAGATGTGCACCGCCGGGAAGCTCGTGATGCGCACACCGTTGTGTTCATAGACGACATGCACCTTCGAGTAGTCGAACTCGTGCACCTCCACCTCGGCGCCCACGGCGGGCAGGAGGCCGACCCGCGTGTCGGTGTCCCACGCATAGGCCTCGCGCTGTTTCTCGACGAAGTGCTTCATGCCGTATTTGGGCTGCGGGCCCGACGGCCCGTAGACGACCAGCGGCTTCACGCGCCCGCCGACCCAGCTGCCGATCCAGATCTGCGCGAAGTCGCCGACATGGTCGGTGTGCAGATGCGTGGCGAAATACGCGGTCATGTCCTGATACGGGATCTCGAGCGCGCTGAAATTCATCTGCGTGCCGAAGCCGAAATCGAACATGAACTTGTCGCCGTTGCCGAGCTCGATCAGCCAGCCGGCATTCGCCTGGGCGGGACGCAGATAGGGCCGGCCGGTGCCGAGCGCCACCACCCGCATCTCGTCGGCCGCCAGCGGCTCCGTGTTCGGATAATAGTGATCGCGCGCCATCAGCAGCCCTCCCCAGCCCGTGCCACGCTAGGCCCCTATGCGTGCGAATGCAAGTAATCGTCCGCGCGCCAGCGATTAACTTTCGGCCAGTGCTGCAGCGATGCTGCAGAGTTTGCTGCAGCAATCCTGCAGCAAAATAGAGTGCATTTACACTCTATCGAAGCTATTGCGCCGTGCAGCTCATCCACCGCGCAACCGGGCGGCACCACGTGGTCTGCGGCGCCGGCGGCGGGCTGATCCAGGGCGGCTGCGGCCATTCCACCTGTGGCCATGGCTCGGGCGGCTCGTCATAAAACGGCGCCTGCCGCTGCTGCTGCAGCGCGCCGAAAGCCTGGAGAGCGATGAGGAAGTTCTGCCGGCGGTCCTCATCCTCCTGAAGACGCATCTGCGCCGCCCACATGCGGCATTGAATGTAACCTGGATCGCCCGGAACGACCGCAACGCCGAGGCGCGCGCAGCGCTGATCGTCCGCTTGGTCCTGCTCCGCCTGGATCTGCTCCGGCGACTTGCAGGCCGCAAGCGCTGCCATGACCGCAAGTGCCAGCGCCAAGGCTGCCCTGGAGCCGCGCCGCGCGGGCATTCAAAAACAGGTGACTTGGCTGCCATAAACCCGGCAGTTCTTCATATCGCCGGTGTCCAGGTTCAGCACATTGAAGCCGCCCTGCGGCACAGGCTGCGGCTGCGGCCGGAAATAATCGGGCGGCGGTTGCCGCTGCATGCCCAGATACGGGTTCGGCTGAAACGGCTGCGGACCCTGGGAGATTTGCGGGGCCGCACTCGACAAGGGCTGGGCGCGCTGACCCCAATAGACCTGGCCGAAGGCGCTGCCGGACCACAGAGCCAGGCCGGCGGTAAGCACGAGGTACTGCTTGGATGCGGCGAGTTCGCGCATGGGCACAACCTCCGGGTTATAGAACAAAACAAGAACACACGTTGGCGCCGCCGTCAAGGCTCGGCGGAACCTGTTGGCCGAGCTCCGATTGAGTCCGTATGTCGTGCCACGCTGACATCTACCCACGCCGGCGGCGTATTTTGATCCACGGCTGGGCCTGTGCGCTCACGGGCTGTTTCATCAGCCACATGCAGACCGTGTCCGCGGGCCCTACCGGGATTTCACTGAAGTACGACGGCGCGCCGTACGAATACGTCCTCTCGGCGGCGAAACAGCATTGCGCGGCGTTCGGCAAAACAGCCTGGCCAACCGCGAACGAAGCCGTGGACGACGGCGCCGGCCATCTGCGTGGCCACATCCAGCATTTCGACTGCCGCGATCAGGCGCCGGGCGCCCGGAGCTAGCCGCGAACGCGGCGCGAGACTTTTCACGGCGCAGAGCGCCATGGCGCTTCCGCAGAGACAAAACCGTGGGTTTTTGCCCGCTGCCAATGAAAAGCCACGGTTCACACGCCATATACGCGACAGGTGCCGGTTTCGGAGTCTGCCCAGATGGAACTGATGGAAAAGGTCACACATCACGACGAAGCCGTAGGCTTTGCCAAACGATGGATGGGCGACAAATCGCCGCGGATGCGCGACCAGTTTGTCGCCGAGGTCGAACGTCTTCTGGATAAGGCCGCCCAAGAGACCGCGCGGGCATCGACCGAGGATCGACGCGTCAGCCGCTAGTGGCCGTGCGTGCTGCCTGATACCGGCTACTTCCCGTATTCGGTAGCAAACACACCTAGCCTGGAATTCGTTTAACACTTGGGGGCGTTCGCTACTTACTGCCGGGGAAACGGTAGTGAGTGAAAACTGGATTTGGGCTACCGCCCTATGTCACGCGGTTGTGTTCCTGATCGTTGACCCGCACGAAGCTTTCTGCGGCTACGTCGTATCGCCACCAACCCTCGGTTACGTGCCCGGCGCTGAAAGGACCATGGTACTCGATCAAAATGCGGAAAAACAAATCCTGGTCAGTCCGCAGCTGCGGAACAAATCGGAAGTCCTTTTCCAAAATGATAACGCTTTCCGAAAAATGTGCGCTGATTTTGTCTTGCTGCTTATCCGGCTTCATGATGAAGGAAACGAACAATCGGTAATCCTCGTTTTCCCGCAGCAAATCGGGCACCTGTCCATCATCTCGAATCTCAACTCCAGTCATTACGTTGTCGATTATTGCCGGCGCTTTACCGAAATTGCCCACGTCGTAGAACATAAAGCTTGGTGGCTTCTCTCCTGCTGGGCCCGATTTTCGCGGCATCATCACGTCAAAGACGTACAGATACGGCCGCTCTTGTTTCTCGACAATCTCGCGCTCGCTTCGAACCAGCGCATTAGTGGCGCGCCACAACAGCCCAGTGAAGAACCAGAGGCCTGCAGTGGCTATGAACAGCGCGGCGGTGAACCCAGCTACCCACCAGTCTGGATTCGCGTACCAATGGCGTTGCTCCTCGGATTGGGGAGCAATGTAATTCTGATTTTGGGTTTGAACGTAATAGATCGTAGTCGCGCGTTCGGCGCCGCCCTCATCGCTGCGGCTTTCGTTTGTTTCCTTAGCGAAATCGGACTCGCGCTCAGCTTGAGCCTGCGCTCGACTTGAAGATGGGTGATATAGGCTCCAAACGGCCAAGCCGCCGAACATAACGGCGACAACCGTCAAGGCGGTCACCATGTTTTTCATCCATCCCCCCGCAACAGCGGACGAATGATAGGCGACTGGTTACAGGTCTTCGAGGGCGATTTGCTCTATTTCGAGCGCGGCTAGGCACGCGAGAAAGAAAGTAGCCGCAAACGTGCCCCTAGCCAGCTTGTTGGCTACCGAGGCTTACCTTTTCCTCAGGCCCAAGTTTTTCGGGTCTTTTTTCTAACTCGGCATAAGACACGGCTACTTCCGGTATTAGGTAGCAAACGCACCTAGGCGAGAATGGCCTCGTATTCCGCGATGCGGCCGTTAATGTCGGCCAGCCGAGCCACCTTCAAATCTTGCCAAACCCCATCGGCGCCAGTGCGCCCAACTTGACCGCCGTTCTCAATCTGCAATCGTTCGGCGCGCAACTCCCTCAGTGCGTCCTCGTACACCTGTCTTTCATCGTTCGACATTTGACCGCCTCCATTGCGAGTGGGAGATTCTACGCCTCTGGCGATTCTGCGGCCTAGCGCCGCGCTTCAGGGACGGCGCCGGGGGCTTCTTAAGGGGGCCGGTAGGCGTGGCGGGACACGCGGGACTAACGGATCGTGCCCTCGTTTTGTCCCACCCGGGACTCAGATTTACCGCTCCCTTTTGACCCGGGACCAATTATCGCGGCACTGGAACTGGAAGGAATCAGACTCGAAGACTTGTAGCCGCCCCGATATGCTGCATGTGCAATCGGGGGTGGCAATGCGCGAGCTACTAGCCGCTATCGGCATTGTTAGCGCCGTCATGTTGATGGTCTGGTTTGGTGACACTTCAAACCCACCCATTCCACAGCGCCAATCCGAATCCGCCACACAGGCACCCAATAACAATCAGCGCGGTTCTCGCGAATTGCCCCTTTACACACGTGCTGTAAAAACAGCACAGGAATTGAATGAGGAGGCCGAAGACCGCTACGAGAAACATAAGTCCGATGTTTGGCTCGTGCGGTTTACCGGACTTCTCACTCTGTTTACCGCTGGGCTTTTCGTCGCGACGGCGCTGCTGTGGGGCGCCACTAAACGGCTGGTCGAAGGAGGTGAGGACACGGCGAAGCGCCAACTTCGCGCCTATGTTGGGGTTAGTGTTGATCGCCTCAGTAATTTCAATTCGAAGGCCGACATTGGCATTGGGATGACACTTTCGAATCACGGA
>DATJPQ010000227.1:0-15000 GCA_035506315.1 Opitutaceae bacterium | reverse complement strand
CGTGGGAGGTCTCGCCGGACAGCCGGGTGTACACGTTCACCCTGCGGAAGGGCCTGCGGTGGTCCGACGGCTATCCGGTCACGGCCGACGACTTCGTCTACTGGTACCGCCATGAGGTGTTGTTTTTCAAAATCCCCTCCCGTCTGTTGCGGGCGGGCAACACCCAGGGCCGCATCGAAAAGATCGACGACCAGCGGATTCGCTACGTCTTCGATGAGCCCAATCCGCTGTTCCTCGAGCGGCTGGCCGCCAGCGTGCTCGGAGAAGAGAACTACGAGAACTACATCACGCCCGCGCATTATTTGCAGCAGTACCATCCGGCGATCGGCAACCAGAAGCTGATCGCGATGACCATGGCGGCCTTCAAGCTCGCCAGTCCGCTGGCGGTGTACAAGCGGATGAAACAGTGGAGCAATCCCGAGCATCCCCGCCTCTGGCCCTGGGTGTACCGCACGTGGAAAGCCAGCGGGGCGCAGGTTTTCGTGCGCAACCCGTACTATTATGCGGTCGATCCGCAGGGCAACCAGCTGCCCTACCTTGACCGGGTGGTGTTCACCATCCGGCCGTCGAATCTGGTCAGCCTCTCCGCGGCCACCGGGCAGGCGTCGATGCAGGACCGGCATATCCGTTACGAAGACCACGTGTTGCTGATGAGCGAGGCCAAGAAAAACGGTTACAGCGTCTACTATTGGTACCCGGCTACGCGCTCGCTCTTCACGATCTTTCCCGTGCTCAACCGCCGCGTCGATCCGGATCAGCCGGAGACAAAGTGGAAGCACGAGCTGCTCAACGACCGCCGCTTCCGGCAGGCGCTTTCGCTGGCCATCAACCGGCGCGACATCATCGATGCGGAATTCAACGGCCAGGGCGCGCCCTCCCAGCTCCAGCCCGGCCCCGGTTCCGGCTACGAGTATCCGCGGCTGGCCGAAAGTTACATCGCGTACGACCCCGCGAGGGCTGGCCGCCTGCTCGACGCCATGGGCCTGACGCAGCGCGATCGCGAAGGCTATCGTACGTTTCCCGACGGTTCGCGCATGGTGTGGTTTCTCAACATGACCGACTACACCGGCAACGGCCCGGCGCAATTCGTCGTCGACGACTGGGCGCGGATCGGAGTGCGTTGCCTGCCGCGGGTGCGGGCCCGGCCGCTGTACGAGACGGAGAAGAAGGGCTATCAGCACGATTTCGAGGTTTGGAGCGGGGAGAGCGAATCCAATCCGCTCATCTCGCCCCGCAATTTCGTGCCCTCCTACACCGAATCGTTTTATGCCCCGGGCTACGGGCTGTGGTATCAAAGCGCGGGCCTTTATGGCGACCCGCTCTCGCAGCGGCCCGGTGCCATCGAACCGCCCAAGGGGCATCCGTTGCGCCGCAACATGGAGCTGCTCGAGCAAATCTACGCGACGACGGATCCGCAACAGCGGCGGGCGTTGCTCTTCCGGATTTTCGACACCAACGCCGAGGAGGTCTGGCACATCAGCATCGCCACGCCGCCGCCGCAGCTCGTGGTGGTGAAAAACGGTTTCCGCAACGTGCCGGTCAACGCGATCTGGAGCTCCATCTACCAGACCCCCGGCAACACGGGCATCGAAACCTATTTCTGGGATGATCCCGCCGATCCGCCCGCGGTGGTCGCCGATACCAGGCACGCCATGCTGGAGGTCACGCCCGAGCCGGCGGCCGCCGACGTCAATGCGGTCGCCAATGGCGGCGACAGCCTGCCCCTGGCCGGATTCGTGCGCGCCCTGCTGGTCGGCGCCGGGCTCCTGGGGCTCGTGCTGGTGGCGCTCGACCATCCCTTCATCGGCCGCCGGCTGCTGCTCATGATCCCCACGCTGTTGGTGGTATCGGTGATCGTGTTCGCGATCGTGCAACTGCCCCCGGGCGATTTCGTCAATTCCCGTATTCTCGAGCTGCAGATGAGCGGCACCTCGGCCACGGACCAGCAGATCGATGATTACCGGGCAAATTTCCACCTCGACGAATCGATGACCCAGCGATACCTGCGCTGGGTCGGGCTCCGGTGGTTTGTCACGTTTCAAAACGCCGACACCGGCCTGCTCCAGGGCAGCCTCGGTCTGTCGATGGAGCAAAACCGCTCGGTCAATCAGGTGATCGGCGACCGGCTGATGCTCACCGTGCTCGTTTCGGTGGCCACGATCTTGTTTACCTGGGCCATGGCGTTGCCCGTGGGCATCTATTCGGCCGTGCGGCAGTACTCGCCGGGCGATTACGCGCTCACGCTCCTGAGCTTCCTCGGCATGTCGGTTCCGTCGTTTTTGCTGGCGGTGGTGATGGTGTATCTGGCGAACCGCTGGTTCGGCCTGCAGGTGGCGGGGCTGTTCTCGCCGGAATTTGCCACCATGCCGGGCTGGAGCGGGGCCAAGGTGGTGGACCTCGTGAAACATATCTGGATTCCCGTGGTGGTGCTCGGCCTCGGCGGCACGGCCGGCATGATCCGGGTGATGCGGGCCAATCTGCTCGATGAACTGAAAAAACCCTATGTGATCACGGCGCGGGCGAAGGGCGTGCGGCCCTTCCGGCTGCTGGTCAAATATCCGCTGCGCCTGGCGCTCAATCCCTTCATTTCCGGGTTGGGCGGCCTGTTTCCGCAACTGATTTCGGGCGGGGCGATCGTGGCGTTGGTGCTCAGCCTGCCGATGGTGGGGCCGGTGCTGGTCGATGCGTTGCAGACGGAGGATGTCTATCTGGCCGGCTCGATGCTCATGGTGATGAGCCTGCTCGGCGTGGTGGGCACGCTGGTGAGCGATCTGCTCCTGCTCTGGCTCGATCCGCGAATTCGCCTCGGCGGCGTCCGGCGCTAGGCGAGAACGGTGCAGTTGCAGATGTAGGGCGGGGTCGCCGAACCCCGCCGTTCCTCCAGAAAGGCGGCCTACGGCGATGCCGCCCTACAACCTTGCCTTCCCGGCGGTGGCCGGCGCTAAGACGGTGGCTTGCAGAACGCGGTTTTGCGGGTAGGCTGGGCTCAAGATGAAACCCGCCCCTGTCCTCACGCGCCGCGAGGTCCTCAAGACGCTCGGTGCCGGAGCGACGTTGCTCGGTCTGGGCTCGCTCGCTTCCCACGCGCTGGCGGCCGGGCCGTCGGTGAAGGCCCCGGCCGGGGCGCCTTTGCTCCAGCCCTTCACGCTGCCCCCGCTCGCCTATGCCTACGATGCGTTGGAACCGTACATCGACGCCCGCACGATGGAGCTGCACCATACGAAGCATCATCAGGCCTACATCGACAACGCCAACCGGGCGCTGGCGGAGTTTCCCGAGTGCCAGAAAAAGTCCGCCGAGGAACTTCTCCAGGATCTTGGGGCGGTGCCGGAAAAAATTCGTCTGGCGGTGCGCAACCATGTCGGCGGTCACGCCAACCATGCGTTGTTCTGGCGCAATCTCGGTCCGCACGGCGGCCAGGCGCCCGCCGGCCGTCTCGCCGCGGCCATCGATCTGACCTTCGGATCGTTCGATGCCTGCAAGACGCGCCTGACGGATATGGCGATGAAACGTTTCGGCAGCGGCTGGGCGTGGCTCTCGGTCAAGCCGGATGGCGTGCTCGTGGCGCACTCGACGGCCAACCAGGACTCGCCGCTGAGCGAAGGACTGACACCCGTGCTCGGTCTCGACGTGTGGGAGCACGCCTACTATCTCCAATACCAAAACCGCCGGGCCGATTACGTGGACGCAATCTGGAACGTCGTCGCCTGGCGGCAGGTCGAGGCGAATTTCACCGCGGCCACGAAGGCGTGAGTCCGTCCTCGCGGCGGTCGCCGGCGGTTCAATTGCGCGAGCGGACGGGCAAGGGCGTCGTCGTCTCCCGCGGGTGACCCGCGGGCGCCACGCCGAAGAATTCCACCAGATGGGAGATTTCGCCGTAGCCGCGCAGGCGGAGGGACTCCTCGATCCGGAAGACGGCGCGCCGCAATTCGGCGGCCAGCGCCGGATCGATTTCCTCCACCGCATTGGTCTGCTTGCAGACCACGTGGTAACGGCTCTCCTCGTCGAGCTTGATTTCGTAGAGGCTGGTGCCGTTGTGAAAATAGGAACGTCGCACGAGTCCCAACGCTTCGAATACGGCGAGGCAGCGATACACGGTCACGAGATCGCACGACCGGTCCTCGAGATCGGCGAAGATCTGTTCGATGCTGGCCGGCTGGCGGCGGGCGAGCAGCGCGGAGAGGATCGCGATGCGCGGTTGTGTGATGCGCATTCCGGCCGATTTCAGCCGCGCGCAGACGATTTCGATGGGTTTCTCGCCCTTGGGGGGCGTAGCTGGCGGCTGGGTTCCGGCCAGCGGATGATTGGTCTGCGTTGATGCGATCATGGGACAATCTTTGGATTAAGCCCGGAGCAATATCAATAACCGGCAGAGAGACAATAGCACGTTTTGCGAGAAAATTCAGCCGGTGGCGGCCAGGCCGTCAGACACCGGGCGCGCGTCGGAGTTGCGCGCAGGCGGGACGTGTGCTAGGCCACCGCTCCAATTGCATGCAAGACCTCGATTTTTCTGAAATCGTCAATCAGATCTACAAGGAAGATCCGCGTTTCGACCGGAAGGCTTACGCTTTCATTCGTCACGGATTAGATCACACCGTCAAGGAGTTGAAGAAGAGCAACGCCGAACGGCTGGAGCGCACGCATCACGTCACGGGACAGGAACTGGTCCAGGGGCTGCGCCAGTATGCGCTCGACCAGTATGGGCCGCTCGCGAAGACCGTGCTCAACTCCTGGGGAGTCCAGCAGTGCTCCGATTTTGGCGATATGGTTTACAATCTTATCGAGTACAATGTGTTTAGCAAAACCGAGGCCGACCGCCGCGAGGATTTTGCCAATCTCTACACGTTCGATGAGGCCTTCGTGAGCCCCTTTCTGCCCGCCACCCGGCGGCATCCGCCCACTACTCCGCGGGTCGATCCTTCGTGAAATTACGACTCCTGCCCGGTGGCAGCCGGTGACCGCCGATGCCTGGCTGCCGGCTCGACCGTGGGCCCTCCCGCCATCTTCCCCTCTTTTCCATGCCCGATCACTCTCCACGTGCCGCCGATTTCCATCTGCTCGACACCTTCTGGCGCGAGCCCGTCGAGCGGCAGGTCCTGCCCAACGGACTCACGCTGATCGTCAAGCCCGATCATTCGGCGGCGCTCGCCTCGGTGCAGGTGTGGGTCAAGACCGGCAGCATCCACGAGGGCGCGAACCTGGGGGCGGGGCTCTCGCATTTCCTCGAACACATGCTTTTCAAGGGCACGGACCGCCGCGCCGGTCGCGAGATCAGCGCCACGGTGCAGGCGCACGGCGGCTACATCAACGCCTACACCACGTTTGACCGGACGGTTTACTACATCGACCTGCCGTCCGAGCACGTCGGGGTGGCCATCGACCTGCTGGCCGACGCCACCCTGCACTCGACCCTGCCGGCCGACGAAGTGGCACGGGAGCGCGACGTCATCCTGCGCGAGATTGCCATGACGCGCGACGATCCCGACCAGCGTCTCTCCGAAGGTCTTTTCGACACCGCCTTCCGCGTCCATCCGTATCGCCATCCGATCATCGGCCATCGCGAGGTCTTCGCCGCGGTCACGCGGGACGATCTCGTCGCCTACTATCGCGCCCGCTATGTGCCCAACAACCTGGTGGTCGTCATCGTGGGTGCGGTCGATCCGGCGGCGGTGCGCGCGGAAGTCGAGCGCCATTTCGGCGGCGCGCCGCGGGTGCGGCTGGCGCCCGTGTTCGTGCCCGACGAGCCGGCCCAGCTCGCGCCGCGCGCGCACCATCGCTTCGAGGACGTGGAGCTCACCCGGGCCGGTCTCGCGTGGCAGATTCCGGGCCTCACGCATCCGGATGCTCCCCGGCTCGACCTGCTCGCCACCATCCTCGGCGCAGGCGACAGCTCCGTGCTCTGGCAGGCGATCCGCGAAAAAGCGCGCCTCGTTCATACGATCGACGCGCATAGCTGGAATCCTGGCAGCGGGGGTCTCTTCTACGTGTCCTTCACGTGCGAGGCGGACAAACGACAGCAGGCGGCGGCGGCCATCCAACGGGAATTGGCGCGCTGCGCCACCCGCGGTTTCACGGCCGCCCAGATGGCGAAGGCGTTGCGCCAGCTCGTGGTGGGTGAGATCAACACCCGCAAGACCATGTCGGGCCAGGCTTCGCGTCTCGGCGCCGCCGAGGTTGTCGTGGGCGATCTGGATTATGGGCGCAGTTACTTCGAAGGCCTGCGCCGCGCGACGGCGGCCGGATTGCGGCGCGTGCTCCGCACCTACCTGGTGCCGGCGCGGCTCACGGAGGTTTCGTTGAATCCGAAGGCGGCCGTCGCACCGGCGGTGGCGCCTCCACCGGGTGCCGCCGTACCAGGCGATTTTGAGGAAATCCGCCTGCCGAATGGCGCCCGCCTCCTGCTCCAGCCCGACCGGCACCTGCCCAACCTCCATCTGCGATTGCTGTGTCAGGGCGGCCCGATGTTCGAGTCGCCCGCCCAACGTGGCGCGACCGCGCTCCTCGCCACGCTGCTGACGAAGGACACGCGCCGGCGCAGCGCCGCCGCGGTGGCGCGGTTCATCGAGGAGGTCGGCGGCTCGTTCTATCCCTTCTCGGGCAACAACAGTTTCGGGCTGGCCGTCGAGGTGTTGCCGACCGATTTCGACCGGGCCCTGGGCGTGCTCAGCGAGGCGGTGCTGATGCCGGCGTTCCGGCCCGCGACGTTTGCCACCGAGCGCGAGGCCCAGCTCGCCGAGCTGCTGGAAGACGCGGACGATGTGGTGACGCTCGGCCGGAAAATCATCCGGCGGAAATTTTTCGGCGACTACCCGCTGGCGATCGACGCGCAAGGCGACGAGGCGGGGCTGCGCGCGCTCGCGCCGGCCGACCTCGCGGCGTTGCACCGTGCGCTGGTCGTGGCGCCGAACGCGGTGCTGGCGGTCGCGGGCGATTTCGAACCCCGCGCGGTGCTCCCGCCACTGCGGGGCTTCCTGGCGAAGCTGCCAAAAACGCCGCTGGCCGTGCCGGCCGCGCGTTTTACGGGACCGGGCATGGTGGGCGAACTCGTCGAAAAACAACCGCGCGAGCAGGCGGTGGTGTTCCAGGCGTTCCCCGGACCGGCGCTGCTGGCCGACGATTTCTACGTGGGCGAGGTGGCCGACGAACTGTTCAGCGGCATGGCTTCACGGCTCTTCGAGCGGGTGCGCGAGGAGAAGGGGCTCGCGTATTTCGTGCGCTCGGCTCGTGTCACCGGGCTCGCCGCCGCGCTGTTCGGTTTTTTTGCCGGCACCGCGCCGGAGCACGCGGCCGAGGTGCTGGCGGAGATCGAGGCCGAGATCGCGCGCGTGGCCGGCGGCGGGGTGGAGGAGATCGAGCTGCGCCGCTGCCAGACACGCCTGAAGGCCAATCGCCGCCAGAGTCTGCAGACCAACGCGGCCCGGGCGATGAATGCCGGCCTGAACGCGCTCTACGGCCTGCCGGTCAACGATTGGAAAAACTACGACGCTCGGGTGGAGGCCGTCACACGCGAGGCGCTGGCGGAGTTTGCCCGGCGCTATCTGCGGCGCGAGCAACGCATGCAACTCATCGTCCGGCCTTAACCCGGCCGGGAGAATTTCGACTTTAAGCCTGCGCGCGAGTGGGGCACATTCCGGCTCCGCTTTCGCCCCCCATCATGTACTTCGTTGTCGCTTTCGCGCTTCTGCTGCACGCCCTGTTTTGGGGCGCGGGGCTGGCGTGGATGCTGACGCCGCGGCGGTGGCGCCGGTTCTGGCCGGTGTTTGCGCCGTTGGCCGGACTGGCCTTGCAGTCGGTGGTGGTGTGGGGGGGAGCTTACGCCGGGCTGGTGGGCACCAATTCCTACGCCCGCTACACCGAGGCGTTGCCGTTGGTGCTGCTGGTACTCTCCATCTGGAGACGGTACGGCGCGTGGTGGACCGAGGTGCGGCAGTTGGGCGCGGTCTGGCTCGCGATGGCGGCGTGCCTCGCGGCACTCGTCTGGCCGCTGTCACACGCGGCCCCGGGGCTCACGACCGCCTCGCTCGGCAGTTGCGACGCCGCCGATTATGCCGCCGGCGCGCGCGTGCTGCAGGAATTTGCCCGGAGCGACCGCACCGGGTTTATGGGCCAGACCGAGGTGGTGCGGGTGCAGTCGGTGGACAACTTTTACGACTTCTGGCTGCGGTTGAATCATTTCACGCCTTCGGCGCTGATCGCATTCGACGGGACCATCTTCGATTGCGTGCCCTACGAAATCACGGGGCTCGTGACGGCGAGTTTGCTTGCGCTGTCGCTCCCGCTGGTCTTTTGGCTGGCACGGGCGGTACTGGGTTACCCGCGTTGGTGGGCGGTGGCGATTACTGTGCTCTATGGCATGAGTCCGGTCACGTGGTACGCGGTATACCAAGTGGCGCCCGGACAATTGCTCGCCGCCCAGGCGATCGCCGTGATCACGTGGGCGGGAGTGGCGCTGTGGCGTGCTGGCGCGCGGGGCTGGCGACGCGGGCTGGCCTTCGGCGGACTGCTGGTGGCGGCTTATGGTCTGCTGCTCGGCAGCTACAACTTCATCGTGCTGGTGTGCCTCGTGCCGGCCCTGGCCTATGCCGGCGGGCAGGCGGCGTGGACGGAGCAATGGGGACGCTTCCTCCGCTGGTTGGGGTGGATGCTGGCGCCGCTGGCGGTGGCCGGTTTGCTGTTCTTCGAACGCGTGGCCGGCCTGGCGGAGCGATTCCGGTTGTTTCAGCAATACGATTTTGGGTGGCATATCCCTGCGCTCACCCCCGAAGGATGGCTGGGCCTCGTGAGCGGGCCGTCACTCAACGGCTGGAGTGACGGGGTGCGGCTGGCGTGCTCGCTCCTGGTGCTCTGGTTGCTCGGGTGGTCGTTGCTGCGTGCGTCCAAGGCGCGGTGCACGCACGTCTTTCTGGCCGTGTGCCTCGCGGTGCCGGTGCTCATCGGCTACGGGTTCCTGAATCTGCGCGGCGTCCAGCTTGGGACCAACGCCAGCTACGATGCGTACAAGCTCTTCAGTGTGTTTTTTCCCGGCTTGCTCGTGGCCCTCTGCTACTGGGTGACGCTCGCGCCGGCGTCGCCGGGAGCGCGAAGGTTGGTGCTGGGGTTCGCCCTGCTCGTGGCGGGCGGCAACGCGCTGACGGTTTATCGCTTCGGCGTGCAGATGTACAAGCCGCCGCTGATCGTCGATCGCCCGTTGCTCGACCTGCGCCAGCTCGAAGCGCGACCGGAGATCGCGTCGGTCAACATGCGTATTCCCGATTTTTGGGCCCGGCTGTGGGCCAATTCTTTCCTGCTGCGCAAGCCGCAATATTTCCTCACCCACACCTACGAGGGCCGGCTCAACACCGAATTGAAGGGCGAGTGGGATATCAACGGCAGTCTGTTGCAGGTCATCCTGCCCGAACCCGGCGACTACCTCATCGTCAACAATACCTACACCCTGGTCCGCACCGGCAGCAGCTATTTCGTGCGCGCCTACCTCAGCGACGGCTGGTACGACGTCGAGCGTGAGCTGCATCCGCTCACGCGCTGGCGCTGGAGCAAGGGCGATGCGGTGATCGAGGTCGAAAACCCACACAACGAACCGGTCCGTCTCGTCTGCCGGTTCAATGCCCGCAGCCTCGTCGACCGCGATCTCCAGGTCTGGCTCAACGGCCGCCGCGTGCGGATCGTGCAGATCGGCACGGCCCAGAAGATCGTGCGCGTGCCCGAAATCGTGATCCCGCCGGGCCATTCGCAGCTCCAGCTGCGTTCCAAGGTGCCACCCACCGCGCCGGGTGGATATGACAAGCGCCTGCTGGGCTTTGCGGTGTATGGCATCGATCTTGAAGTGCGCCCGGACGAGGGCGATTTGGAACCGTGACGCGAGGACATGCCGAGAAGCTCTCGGCGTTTCGTAGCGCAGACATCCTTGCCTGCTTCATCGCCCAAGGCAGGCTGGAAGCTTGCGCTACTTACGGCGCGGTCAATAGGAGCCCCCTTAAGGACAGGACTTGGTCCCGGGCGCCGCCGGCGGTGCCCCCCGGGGCGCGATTTTCCAGTTGGCTCTGTTGGGTGGGTACCGTTGATTACCCGGGTACATGTCGGCCCTTTCTTCGCTGCGTCCCGCTTTTTCCGGCCAACGCGTCCTGATCACCGGTGGCCTCGGTTTCATCGGCTCCAACCTGGCGCGTACGCTGGTGCGGCTCGGCGCCGAGGTCACGCTGGTCGACAGCCTGATCCCCGAGTACGGCGGCAACCTGCGCAATCTCGCCGGCTGCGAGCGCCGCGTCCGGATCAACCTTTCCGATGTGCGCGACCGCCACAGCCTGCCGGTCTTCGTGCGCGGGCAGCATTACCTGTTCAACCTCGCCGGCCAGACGAGCCACCTCGACTCGATGACCGATCCCGATACCGACCTCGAGATCAACGCCCGCGCGCAACTCTCCATCCTCGAGGCGTGTCGTGAGCACAACCCCGCCATCCGGGTCGTCTTCGCCAGCACGCGCCAGCTCTATGGCCGGCCCGACTACCTGCCTGTCGACGAAAAGCATCCGTTGCGCCCCGTCGATGTGAACGGCATCAACAAGCTCGCCGGCGAGCACTATCACCTGCTTTACCATCGGACGTACAACATCCGCAGCACGGTGCTGCGTCTCACCAACACCATCGGCCCGCGCATGCGGATCAAGGACGCCCGCCAGACGTTCGTGGGGGTGTGGATCCGGCGGCTGGTCGAGGGCGAGCCGTTCGAGGTGTGGGGTGGCGCCCAGGTGCGCGACTTCACCTATGTCGACGACTGCGTGGAAGCCCTGCTGCTGGCGGCGAGCCGGCGCGAGGCGGAGGGCGAGGTGTTCAATCTCGGCGGTCCGCCGCCGGTGACTTTGCGCGGGCTGGCGGAGCTGCTCGTGGAGCTCAACGGGGGCGGCCGGTTTGTGGCCAAGACGTATCCCGCCGACCGGAAGAAAATCGACATCGGCGATTTCTATGCCGACTACGGGCGCATCGCCGAAAAGCTGGGGTGGCGGCCGCGCACGAGCCTGCGCACGGCGCTCACGCGGACGCTCGCCTACTACCGCAAGGAATTCCGCCATTATGTCTGACGGAGCCCGGCCCTTGCTGACGGCCGACCCGGCCGCTAATTTCCGCGCCCATGCCGGGGAGATCCGCGCCGCCATCGAACGCGTGCTGACGGACGGGCACTATATTCTCGGCCCGGAGGTGGAGGCGTTCGAGCGCGAGTTTGCCGGCTATCACGGCGGCGGGCACACCCTCGGCGTGGCCAACGGCACCGATGCGCTCGAGCTGGCATTGCGCGCCGTGGGCGTCCAGCGCGGCGATGCGGTGGCCACGGTGGCCAACACCGCCAGCGCCACGGTCGCCGCCATCGCCGAGATCGGTGCCCGCCCGGTTTTCGTGGAGATCGACGAGGCGACGATGACGATGTCGGCGACGGCGTTGGCGGATGCCCTGGCCGGCGCGGGCGGGCGCATCAAGGCGGTGGTACCGGTGCATCTTTACGGGCACCCGGCGGATCTGCCGGCGATTTGTCCGCTGGCGAACAGTCAGGGCGCGGCCGTGGTGGAGGACTGTGCGCAAGCGCACGGCGCCACCGTCGCCGGCCGCCGGATCGGCACGTGGGGCGCGGCCGCGGCCTTCAGTTTTTATCCCACCAAAAATCTCGGCGCCATCGGCGATGGCGGCGCGGTCTTCACCCGCGACCAGGCGGTGGCGGGGCGGGTGCGGCTTCTGCGGCAGTATGGCTGGCGGCAGCGCTATGTGTCGGAAAGCGCCGGGCGCAACAGCCGGCTCGACGAAATGCAGGCAGCGATTTTGCGCGTGAAGCTGAAATACCTCGACGTGGAGAACACCCGGCGGGGAGAACTCGCTGCGCGGTACGTGGAGCAATTGGCGCCGCTGGCTCCCGCCCTGCGACCACCAACGGTGGCCCCCGGTGTGCAGGCCGTCTGGCACCAATTTGTGGTGCGCACCCCGCGGCGCGATGCGCTGCTGGCCCACCTGGCCGAATCCGGTATCCGCTGTGGCGTGCTATATCCGGTGCCGGCGCACCGCCAGCCCGCGTACGAGCAGCCCGACGTGACGCTGCCGGCGACCGAACGGGCATGCGCCGAGGTGCTCTGCCTGCCGTGTCACCCGGATCTGGCCATGGCGGACGTTGACAGGGTGTGCGCCGCCATCCTTGGTTGGAGCCGGGCATGAGCACTCCGGCACCCGCGCTTTCGTTCGTCATCCCGCTCTACAACAGCGCGGAGACGATTGCGGCGGTGGTGTACGAGATCGAAGGGCTCGCGATCGCCGGCGGCCACGAGATCGTGCTCGTGAACGACGGCAGCCGCGACGGCACCGCCGAGGTGTGCCGCGACCTGCTCCGCACGGCGCGCGGGCCGATGACCTACGTCGAGCACGCCCGCAATTTCGGCGAGCACAACGCCGTGCTGACCGGCTGGCGCCATGCGAATGGCGCCTATGTGATCAACCTCGATGACGACGGGCAGCAGCCGCCGGCCGAGGCGGTACGGTTGTGGGAGGAGGCCCGGGCGGGCCGGCTCGACGTGGTGTACGGCCACTACGTGGCGAAGCGGCATTCCGTCTGGCGCAACCTCGGCAGCTGGTTTACCAACCGCATGACCGACTGGGTGCTCGACAAACCGAAAGGATTTTATCTTTCGAGCTTCCGGTGCGTGAGCGCCTTCGCGGCCCGGGAGGCGGCGCGGCACGCGGGGCCGTATCCGTACATCGACGGGCTGCTGCTGCAGATCACGCAACGGATCGGATCGATCGAAGTGCGGCACATCGCCCGGCGCGCCGGCCGGAGCGGTTACACCCTGCCGCGTCTGTTGCGGCTGTGGCTGAGCTCGTGGGTGGGATTTTCGGTATTGCCGTTGCGCATCGCCACGGTGTTGGGCCTGGTCATGGCGCTCATGGGGCTGGCCGGTCTGGGCGATGTCTTCTGGCTGTGGATGCGCGATATCGGGCCATTCTTCGGCTGGGGTTCGCTGATGGCGGCGTTGCTGGTCTTCTCCGGCACGCAGCTCGTGCTGCTCGGACTGATCGGCGAATATATCGGCCGGATGTTTCTCACCGTGAACCAGCGGCCGCAGTCGGTCGTGCGCACGGTCGAACATGGCGGTTGCTGACCAATAATTCCTGGAACGGCTTCAAAATATGTGGCCCTGGGAGTGCAATCTGGCAGACGGCTGCGATCTCGCACCAACCGGCGGGTCACGGTCCGCGGCTTGACGCCCGGTTCGCCTGCCGGATGCGCTCACGCTCGGCGGCGCGCTCTTCCTGTTCTTGTATCAGAGCACGATGGGCCCCGGACAAATTCGCTCGCCAGTAGTCGCCGGCTTCGCGAACACATGCCTCCATGTCGGTGCGATTTGCAATGATTGCTTCCAATGTGGCGTTGGGGTGATCCAAGCGTAGGACATATCTCGTCTCGTCGAGGCCCAGCCCGCTCAGGGCGATGATTGATTCAGGGCGCTGTGACCCTTCGAGCAACGAGGCCGGCCCAAGCCGAGACGAAAGGGCTCCTCCGGTTCGGTTCTTACTCCAGGCATCAAAGAAGCCTTTCTTCCAGGACTCGTGAGCATCCCACGGCGGTGCGCCAAGAATCGGTAAGTCGTAGAAAGGGGGGTCTGCGGACGGCCGATCTGCGGAGCTTTCGTCGATTAGTCCGAGCCGGATGTGAGAAGTACCCGTGGCAAGGATCCCGCTGAAGTATGCGATTCTGGTTTCGAGGCCGGAAAGCCGTTTCGCGGCGTCGCCAGCAATGACTGAGAAACCTTCAATTGCATCCCATTTCCCGTTGGCCGCGTGTCGATCCAAGTAGCCGGAGGCAATTTGCTCGTACAAGACCTCGACGAACGGATGGTGGTACTTCCGATAGAATTCCTGGAGGGTGATCTGTCCGGCCGCCTTCGGATCAGTCCGTTTGTGCCCGACATGGTTCGTCCGATTGCGAATATCCCTGATATCATTCCCAAGCTCTTTTGGCACGGGGACTTTCGAATTTTTGTCTTGGCGCCGGTCCGCCTCATTGAGCAGGAAATTATCCTGCGAGACATGCTCCTTCCCCTTTTTCGGCGCTACGATATGCCCGTGATAGACCTCCATCTCAAAAAGCACCATGTACGTGCCGTGCAGGTGCTGTATGAAATCAGCGTATGCGCTGTACGCTGCGATGTTGCTCTCCCGGGTCGGCTCCAAGCGGAAGGTATTGGCGATGATCTGTCGCTTGCCCTCGATTTGGAAGCGATGAAACGCGTCACGGCAAAGCCAGCTCTCATGGGCAGCGGCAGGCCAAGAATCGTTGAACTGATCGACTGTTAGTGGCATGTTCGCGAGGTTCATCCCGTGCCTCCCAACGCCTCAAGCCCTATCGGTATCTGCAAACTCTGCCTGGAGACCCAGCCGCTGCTAAACTCGCACATCATCCCTGAATTCCAGTACCGACCGCTTTACGACAACCTCCACCGCTTCACGACGATTTCCAGCGATCCCAAAACAACCTCGAAGTTCGTCCAAAAAGGAATTCGCGAGCGACTGCTGTGCGCGAACTGCGAGCAAAAGCTGTCGGTGTGGGAGAGATATTCGGCCGGCGTGATTTTCAGCAACAACGCACAGTTGGTTCAGCGCGTTCCCGAAGGTTACATCCTCGGGGGAGTCAAATACCCCGAATTCCGCCTATTTCTACTGTCGCTCCTTTGGAGAATGGGTGCTTCGACGGTTCCCATGTTCTCGATGGTTCAACTTGGCGAACACGAGGAAAAGCTGCGTCTGATGGTTTTGAATGAACAGCCGGGAGACTGGGGGCAATACCCGTGCTTTCTGACCGGGCTGACGCTCGGCGGAAAGTTTTATCCCGATTGGATGCATCAACCCGACATCGTAGCTACTGAAGATGGGACGACATGCCGGGTGGTCATCGGTGGAATCCTCTATTTCTTCTTCCTGAACACGGAGCCTATTCCGGACGCCTGGCATCCATTCACGTTAAACCCAAAC
>DATJPQ010000226.1:0-10888 GCA_035506315.1 Opitutaceae bacterium | reverse complement strand
TTCTGGCTGTAGCCGAAGGTGAACGCCGGCCGATGCCAGCCGTAATGCCGGAACCGGGCGTGCGCCTCCGCCGGGTAGCGTTGTAGCAGCAAAAAATCCGTCGCCATGTTTTCCGCGGCGCCGCCGGTGCGGGTGGGGAGGAGGTGGAGGTTCATTTCACACGAAGATCGCCGAGAACGCTAAGTCGGAGTCAGGCGGGAGGAAACCACGAATGCACCGGGCGCGGCGGAGCCGCAACCAAAGGCCGATCCGATTGGCCACAAAGATCACAAAAAAGGGGTTTGGGCTTCGGATGAAACTTTCCGCGCGCCTATAGGCGCTACGCAGGGTACAGCGTTCACTTGGGATTTTTCGTGGTTTTCGTGGCCATCAATCCTTCGCGCTTCGCGAGCAGCTCCGGGCTGAAATGCCAGCGGACCTGCCAGCCGGCGTCGGCATGTTCCAAACAGAGCACGGCGCCTTTCTTGAACGCAAAGACCGGCGGCTTCCCCTTCCCGCATACGAGTCGCGTGGCGAGGGCGCCGAGATGGGGCTCGTGGCCGACGAGCGCGAGATCTTCGCCAGCCGACGCCAGCCGCCGGACGATATCCGTCGGATCGTCATCGGGCAGCAGGCCGGAGGTTTCCTCCAGCACCTTCCGGGAAAGACCGAGGCCCCGCGCCAGGATCTCCGCAGTTTCGCGCGCCCGCCAAAGCGGACTGTGCCACACCTGGCAGGGCTGCAGGACTCCGCTGGCGTGAAAGAAAGCGGCGATCTGTCGCACGGTTTTGCGACCGCGCGCGCTGAGGGGACGCCGGATGTCTTCCTCCTCGGGCACGGCGTGGGCGTGGCGTACGAGATAAAGGCGCATCGGAAAAGCGCAGAGCGGAAAATGCGCGGGTGATCGGAAGAGCTGGCGCCCCACCGCCGGTGGCCGGCCCGAACCTGGTGCGATCTATTCTTTCAATTCCCGCACCTTGGCACTGTTGAGGTTCTCCTTGGTGACGACGATGAACTCCACTTCGATCGTCGCCGGCACCGGTTTGCCTTCAACCAGGGCGACCGCGGCCTCGACGCCGCGCTGGCCGATCAATTTCGCCTCCTGGGCGATCCAACCTTGCATCGCGCCGGCTTCGATCGCTTCGGCGACTTGAGGGGGAAATCCACTGCCGAAGCCCACCTGGATGACCTTGCCCGCCAGCTTCCGATCCTTGAGGGCGCGGATCATGGCCATGCTCGAGGCGCTGAAGGGCGTGATGACCGCCTTGGTTTTGGGATATTTGTCGAGCAACAGCAGGGCCTTGTCGTAATCATCGCCCTTCTCCGCCCCGGCCATGATGTCGAGGTGGATGATTTCCTTCGGATGGAGGGTCCGCAAGACCGCCAGCAGGGTTTTCTCCCGGATGCTGATGTTTTCCAGACTGTTGGCCCGAAGTATGGCGGCTTCATCGTCGTCTTGCACCAAACCGGCAAACAGGCGCGCGGCGGTTTCGGCCATCGTTTTCTGGTTGTATCCGCAATAGGTGTGGGCGAGCCCTTCGGGCAGCGGAGTGTCGATCGCGACGATTTTCACTCCCTTGGCCCGCAAAGCCTCAATGGGCTGCCTGAATTCCTCCATGGTCAGCGGCCCGATGACCAGCGCGTCCAACGATTCTTTTTCCAGCGCGGCGAGCAGTTTCAACTGGCTCCCCAGCATGTTGGCTCCCGGCGGCGCTTTGATCACGAGTTCAACGTTGGCGTTTTTACCTGCTTCCACGGCGCCCTTCTCCACCTGTCCCCAAAAGAGGTCGCGGTCTTTGAGGAGCACGCCGATCTTCGGGGCGCCGATCAGAGATAATGGGACGAACAGTGCGAGCGATAGGATCGTGAGGTAACGGAAGATTTTCATGATGCGATGATATGGAGACTTATCAAGGGATCGGCCCATTGGCGATTGGATTTAGGGCGGGAAGGGTGGGATGCGAAGCCTACGCGACGGCTCAGGTATCCAGGAGCTGACGCGTCGCCTTGAGGAGTTCGCTCAAGGCAAACGGCTTGGGTAAACAGCAGAGCCGCTTTTTCGCCAGGCTGGCGGTGGGGCAGGCACCTTCGCACGTGGCGGTGCAGAGCACGCGCAAGTCGGGCCGGTGCTCGCGCAGCGTGCTGACGAGTCGCGTGCATTCGGCCGGGTTGCCGACGGCCGCGATGAGCATCTGCACCGGGTCCGCCTGGTCCCGCGCCAGTTGCAACGCTTGGGCGGTATTTTGCGCCGAGACCACCCGGTAGCCGTCGGCGGTGAGCATGCCGGCCACCATTTTGCCCACCACCTCGTCGCTTTCGACCAGCAACACGGTCTCATGGCCGCGCGTGGCGGTCAGCGCCGGCAACGACCGTTCGGGCTGCAGGTCGACCGGACCACGGACCAGCGGAAGATAAATCTCGAACGTGGAACCCACGAGCAGCGTGCTGTGGACGCGGATGAAGCCGCCGCTCTGTTGCACGACGCCATAGACCAGCGCGAGGCCGAGTCCGCTGCCCTTGCCGGGTTCCTTGGTGGTGAAAAAAGGTTCGAAGAGGTGCGCCTGCGTGTCGGCATCCATGCCGGTGCCATTGTCGCTCACGGTCAATTGCACGTAATGACCGGGGGGAAGGTCGATGGCCTCGTAAAGGCGGCCGGCTTTGATGTCGCTGTACTGGGTGCTGATGGTCACCCGGCCGTGGTCGCGGAGGGCGTCGCGGGCATTGAGGGTGAGATTAAGGAGCACCTGCTGGAGCTGGTCGGGATCGGCCCGCACCAGGCAGGGTTCGGCCGCGAGCTTGAGCTCGAGCTGGCCGGCGGCGTCCAGCATGCGGGAGAGAATCTCGGCATTCTCGCGCACGAGCTGGTTAAGGTTGAGCACCTTGGCCACCATCGGCTGGCGCCGGCCGAAGGCGAGGAGCTGGCGCGTGAGACTGGCGGCCTTCTGGCCGGCCTTGTGAATCTCCTCGATCTCATGCAGCAGATCGGCCTGGCCGGCGAGGCGTCCGGTGAGGATCTGGCAGTAGCCGTTGATGACGGAAATGAGGTTGTTGAAATCGTGCGCCACACCGCCGGCGAGCCGGCCCACGGCGTCGAGGCGCTGGGCGTGCACGAGCGCCTCCTGCAGATGGCGCTTCTCGGTCATGTCGCGATAGGTGGCGACGAAATGGGTCACGTGGCCGCGGGCATCGGCCACGGCGCTGTAGCTCCACGCCGCGTAGAAACTGGCGCCATCTTTGCGCACGATATCGCCCTCACCGGTGAAGGATTGGCCCGGCGCGGCTCTGGCCGCCCAGCGGCGGAGCCGGGCGAACTCGGCCTTTTCCGGATGCAGAAATCCGTGGCGGCGGCCGGTCAGCTCGGCGGCGCTGTAGCCGGTCATCGCACAGAAACTCTGGTTGGCGAGAACGAGTTTGAAACCCTCCTTCGTGGCGTGGCGTTCGGCGATGAGCACGCCTTCGCTCTGCCCGTGCAGCGCGGCACCGAGCAATTCAGCGGAAATGCGCGGGCGCGGAGCTCGCGGCGCCCGGGCGCCGTGCGCGGCAGTGGTGGAGGATTTTTTCACAAAGGCTGGAGGGGCGGGCGGGACGAAAGCTTCCTGGGTCCGGTTGCCGGCTCAGGGCGCGAGGCGCTCCACGACCCAGCCGTCCTTTTCCCGCCGGTACCGCAGGCGGTCGTGCAAGCGGTTGCGGCGCCCCTGCCAGAATTCCACGCTCTCCGGCGTCACGCGGTAGCCGCCCCAGTGCGGCGGTAGCGGCACTTCCTGGCCGGCGTATTTTTTCTCCAGCGTCTTCATGGCCTCGTCGAGCGCGGCCCGGCTGCCGATGATCGTGCTCTGCGGCGAAGCCCACGCGGCGAGCTGGCTCGGGTGGGGGCGGCTGTGAAAATACGCGTCGCTTTCCTCGCGCGGCAGTTTCGTCACCGCGCCTTCGACAATCACCTGCCGCTCGTAGGCGATCCACGGAAACAAGAGCGAGACCCGGGCATTTTCGGCGAGGTCGCGCCCCTTGCGGCTGTCGTAGTTGGTGAAGAAAACGAAACCGCGTCCGTCGAGGGCCTTGAGGAGCACCGTGCGCGTGGAGGGCCGGCCGTCGCGGTTGGCGGTGGCGAGCACCATGGCGTTGGGCTCGGCGACCTTCGCGGCCTCGACTTCCTGAAACCACTTTTCGAACTGGCGGAACGGATCGCGCGCCAAGTCCTTTTGGGCGAGTCCGGCAAGGCTGTAGTCTTTGCGCATCTCGGCGTACGAAGGCATCGGACTGCACCCTGTGACGGAATCCGCGTGCTGTCAAAAATCAACCGCGCAGGGGCGGGCGGGGGATACCCCGGTTTCTGCGCTTCGCCCGGGCCGGTATTTCTGGCAGGGTGCCCGCCTCATGTCCCTCGGAGTATATCCGCTGCTGTTCCTCACCGGCCTGATCGCGGGGATGGTCGACGCCATCGCCGGCGGCGGGGGCATCATCGCGTTGCCCGTGCTGCTCAATCTCGGCCTGCCCCCGACGCTCGCGCTCGGCACGAACAAGCTGCAGGCTTCCTTCGGCGTCGTGAGCGCCACGCAGCACTATGCCGTCAGCGGCTTGATCGACTGGCGCGCCTGCCGGTTCGGCATCGTCACGACACTGCTCGGCGCGCTCGGCGGGGCGTGGGCGGTCCAGCGCCTCGATACGCAGGTGCTCGCCCGGGTCATTCCGTGGCTGCTCGCCGCCATCGTCGTGTACACGATCGTGCGGCCGCAGGTCGGCGGGCAGAGCCGTCCACCCCGCCTGGGAGCGGGGCTGTTTTTCACCGGCTTCGGTCTCGTCCTTGGTTTCTACGATGGATTTTTCGGCCCGGGCGCGGGCTCGTTCTGGATTGTCGCGCTCGTGCTGCTGCTCGGCTGCAATTTTCTCCAGGCCACCGCGCACGCCAAGGTGATGAACGCCGCCAGCAACCTCGCCTCGCTCGCGCTCTTCGCCCTTGGTGGCGAGGTCGATTACGTTACCGGCCTCGTGATGGGCGCCGGCCAGATCGTGGGCGGACGCCTCGGGGCCGGGCTCGCCGTCCAACGCGGCGCGCGCTTCGTCCGGCCGCTGTTCCTGGCCATGGTCATCGCGGCGATGGCCCGGTTGATCTGGTTGAACCTGCATCGCTAGGAGCAAGTCGGACGTGCCAATGAATATCGTGTCTTCAGCTAGAGTTTTTTGCTTTGGCAGGGACCTGCTTCGACAGGCTCCTTAAGCAGCACTTCGCGCTGCGAAAGCCGGATTACTTCTTAAAATTTCCGCCGCCTTGCGGCGGTTTAAGGAGTTTGTCGGGCAGGGCGGATTGCCTTGCCACGGAATCTCGAGCTCTTTCCGAACTTGTTTTCGAAGCCCGACAAACTCCTGGGCCGGCTTTATGCTTGGTCCCGGGAACCTGTCCGCGTCAAACTTCGACCTGCCGCCCACCGTTCCCATGACTCCCTCCGCCTATCTCGATACCCACGCGGCCGAGTTGCTCGCGCTGCTGCGCCGCCTCGTTCGCCTCGCCACGGTCAATCCACCCGGCTGCGATTACGACGCGATCACCGCCCTGCTGGTGCGCGAACTGGCCGCGCGCGGCCTGCGGGCGCGGCGCTTTCCGATCCCGGTGGCGCTGGCAAAAAATACGCTTCCGGCCGGGCAGCTCGCCTATCCCCGCTACAACGTCCTCGGCACCTGGCGCGTGCCCGGAGCGCTGCGCACGATCCATTTCAATGCCCATTACGACGTCGTGCCGGTCGGTGGCGACTGGCGGCATGGCGATCCGTTCAGCGGCCAGGTCGACGGCGGCTGGATCTATGGCCGCGGCACGGCCGACATGAAGGGCTCCATCGCAGCGCTCCTGCTCGCGCTCGAGGCGTTGCAGGCCACGCGTACCCGGCCGCGCCTGAACATCGAGGTCTCCTTCACCGCCGACGAGGAAACCGACTCGGCCCTGGGCGCCGGCTGGCTCGTGCAGCACGCCCCGATCCACCCGGATTTTGCCGTGGTCATGGAAGGCGGCGAACGTGGCACCGTGTGCTGCGGCCACAACGGCGTCGTCTGGCTGGAGGTGACCGTCCACGGTCGCGCCGCCCACGGCTCGCGCCCCGAACGCGGCATCAACGCCCTCGAAAAAATGGCGGCGCTCGTCCGGGCTCTCGACGACTACCGGCGGAAGCTGGCGCGCCGCACGCTGGTCACGCCCTCGGGCGCCACGATGCGCCCCACGATCAACGTCGGCGGCGTCTTTGCGCAGGGGCCGGGCGGCAAGATCAACACTGTGCCGGCGCTGGCCCGTTTCACCATCGACCGCCGCGTGCTGGCCCGCGAGACGGTCGCCGGCGCCGAGCGCGAACTCCGCACCTTCCTCACCGCTGCGGCGCGGCAGATTCCGCAGTGCCGCATTTCGATCGCGAAAATTTCCGACAACCATCCCTGCTTCACGAAGCCGGCGCATCCGTTCTTCCGCGCGATGGCCGACAACGTGGCACGCGTGCGCCGCGCCCCGGCGGTGTTCGACGTCTCGACCGGATTCAACGACATGCATTTCTTCGCCCATTACCGGGAAATCCCCACGCTGGGCTACGGTCCCGGCGGCGAATGCGAGCACGCGGTGGACGAGCGGGCCAAGGTCAGCGATCTCGTCGCCACGGCAAAAATCTACGCCGGATTGCTGACGACCTTCGGGTAAACGTAGCGCAGGCCTCCCGGCCTGCATCCTTGGTCGAAGCAGGCTGGAAGCCTGCGCCACGCCGGTCGGCCTGGCAAATCTGCTTGCTTCGTTCCCGTATAATCCGGCGTATTACCGCCAGCCCCATGAACCCCATCATCTACGTCTCCATCGTCGTTCTGTACGTCGTCGTCATGCTGCTCGTCGGCTACTGGTGCATGAAGCGCACCAAGACCGTGGGCGATTTCTTCCTGGGGGGGCGCACGCTCGGGCCGTGGATGAGCGCGTTCGCCTATGGCACCACGTATTTCTCCGCCGTGCTCTTCATCGGCTACGCCGGGAAGCTGGGCTGGGGTTTTGGCATCTACACCATGTGGATCGTGGTGGGGAACACCTTCGTGGGCACGCTGCTGGCCTGGCTGGTGCTCGCCGGCCGCACGCGCGACATGACCACGCGGCTCAACGCCATCACCATGCCGGAATTCCTCCGCGCCCGTTATGGCAATAAATCCCTGCAGGTCGTCGCGGCCCTGGTGGTGTTCGTCTTCCTGGTGCCCTATTCCGCCTCGGTGCTGATGGGTTTGAGCTATCTCTTCGAGATGACCCTCCACATTCCCTACGAGCACGCGCTTTATTTCCTGACGGCGTTGACCGCCGTGTACCTGATCATGGGCGGCTACTTTGCCGTGGCCGTCAGCGATTTCATCCGGGGCGTCATCGAGTTCACGGGTGTGCTGGTCATGGTGTACCTTCTGGCCCACCGGCCGGAGACGGGCGGTTTTGTGAACGCGACGCACAAGCTGCTGGCCGATCCTGCCGCCGCGCCCGGTCTGGCCGGGGTCAAGCAGCTCGGCGCCGGCAGCTGGCTTGCCGTGGGCGCGCCGGGCTGGCTGACGTTGCTGTCACTGGTCCTGATCACGAGCTTCGGGCCGTGGGCGCTGCCGCAGATGGTGCAGAAGTTTTATTCCATCCGCAGCCGGGCTGACGTGACGCGGGCAATGACCATCGCCTCAGTATTTGCCCTGTTCATGGCCTTCGGCGCCTATTACAGCGGCGCGCTGACCCACCTGTTTTACGGCCCGAAACTGCCGCCGGAGTTGATGGGGGCCAACGGCCCGATTTGGGACAAGATCATGCCGCAGTTCATCACGACCTCCGGCCTGCCGGTGGCGCTGGTGCTGATCATCGTGTTGATGGTTTTCTCCGCCTCGATGTCGAGCCTGTCGTCCCTGGTGCTCGTTTCCAGCTCGGCCATCGCCATCGACATCTACGGCGCCTTCGTGAACCGGGATGCCAACCAGAAACAAACGATGCGGCTGTTGCGCCTCCTCTGCGCGATCTTTGTGGGCTGCTCGCTGTTCATCGCCCTCAAGAAGCCCACCTTCATTGTCAACCTGATGATCATGTCGTGGGGCACCCTGCTGGGCGTGTTTCTGGCGCCGTACCTGTGCGGGCTTTTCTGGCGGCGGGCCACGGTGGCCGGGGTTTATGCCGGCATCGGCGTCGGCCTGGCCAGTGCCTGCATCCTGTTTTCGAAGTGGGGAGCCGACGGCGTGCCGCTGGCCGGCGCCATCACCATGCTCCTGCCCCTGATCGTGGTGCCGGTGGTGAGCCTGTGCACGCAGCCGCCCCAGCCCGAGATCGTCGCCACCGCGTTCGGAGACAAACCGCCGAGTCTTTGACCGGCCAGGCACGCAGGACGCGGGCGGCCCGCTTCGGCGGCGTCGCGAGCCCGCGACGGACAACAAGCTGGCGGTGATTCGACCATTCGCTGGCTTGGATTGGTCCCGTGTTGACGAATTTGCCGTCGATCGCCGTTCCCAAACCCGGAATTCGGCAGTTCCATAATCGGTAACGCACGCTGACTGCCTCTCGGAGGGTGAAATTGTTAGTTACAGTATGACAGTAGGTTAAAACTTTCCGCTGAGCTGGCACTGCCCTTGCTATTGACGCGGGCACTCCCGAGCTGCCGGCCGGTTTTCACCTTGTTCTGAAATATCACCGCGGTGCGGGCAGCCCGACAAATTCTCCCCCTCAATCACCATGCCTCAATCCAAACACCTCATCCTGCTCGCTCTTGCTCTTTCTCTCACCAGCGCGATGGCCGCGAATTCGCCGATGTTTCGCGGTGATCCGGCCCACACCGGCGTCTACGCAGCGCCCGACCAGCCGATCGCAGGGAAGATCGCCTGGAGCTTTCAAGGCGTAAACTACGGATTGTTTGCCGCGCTGGAGGGGCTGGATGGCTCCTACAAGTTTCCGACGACGCCCGCGGTCGTCGATGATCGCATCTACTATTGCATCGGCCCTTTCCTCTTCGTCGTCGATGAAGCCGGAAAGGAAGTATACCATGTGAAGCTGAGCGCCGGCACGCTGGCGAGTCCCGCCGTGGTTGGTGGAATCTTGTATGTCCCGACAAACGACGGGAAGCTTCACGCGTTGGACGCCGCCAATGGCCTGGAGCGGTGGACGGCGACCATCGGCCCGGCGCAGTTCCTGAACCAGGTGGACAATTGGGACGTATTCCATTCCTCCGCGGTGGTGGTCGACGGCATGTTGTACATCGGCAGTGTCGACGGCCGGATCTATGCGTTGTCTGCCGCGGAGGGAAAAGAGCTCTGGCATTTCCAGACGCAGCATGTGGTCCGCGCGACGCCGGCCGTCGCCGATGGCCGCGTGTATTGCGGCAGCTTTGACGGGAAGGTTTACGCGTTGGATGCGAAAACGGGAAATAAGATCTGGGAAGTGAGCACCAAGACCAAAGGCATCCCCTGGCATGCCGTACAGGGTTCCTGCGCGACGGCCGGCGGTTTGGTCTATGTGGGCAGCCGCAGCGGCTTTCTGTACGCCATCGAGGCGGCCACGGGGGAAATTCGCTGGCGCGATAACCACCACGGAAACTGGATGCCCAGCTCGCCGGCCGTGCGCGATGGCGTGGCCTATGTGGGGCAATCCGACGGCTGCAAGATCACGGCGGTGGGGCCGGAGGGGAAACCCCTCTGGGTCTATTCCGCGCCCAACGAGACTTTCGCATCGCCAGCGTTGGCGGGGGACGTGCTCTATGCGGCAACCAACGACAACTACAATTTGAAGGGCAAGGGCAGCCTGAGCGCACTGGACATCAAGTCCGGCAAGGCCCGGTGGACCCTTGAGTTCCCGGCGAGCATCTGGTCATCGCCCGTGGTGGTGGGCGGGACGGTTTACATCGGATGTGCGGACGGAAAGCTGTACGCCGTCCGCTAACGGAGGAGATCGACCCGCTGATGTGGCCCTTCAAGAAGGGCAATCCGGAATTTTACCAGGAATACAAGGTCGCCGCGGACCAGAATTGAAATCTTTTGGGGGCCGTTACGAACAAAGTATGGTTCGAGCAACGACGCGTCGCGCTGGGGTAGCGCGGCGCGTTCGTTTTTATGGCGAAGGGCGGAATGCTACATCGAACGCCGCAGGGTATAATGACGCCGATCACAAAGACCCCGGCCTATCCGCGAAGCATTCCCGTTGCAGTTTCGAGTGTGCGCCGGGCCGCTTTTGCACTATCAGGACTGCAGTGATACAGTCTGCCCGACCAAGGATGAAACCACATAGATTTTTGCTCACGCTGCTCTTGGCGGCCCATGGGGCACTCCTGTCGGCCCAGCCCACCGGCACCAATCCGGCACCGGCGCCTACCCGCCCGGCCTTTCCCGGCCAACTGAGCCCGGAGGAACGCCAGCGCCAGCAGCAGCTCACCAACGAGGATCATGCCGACATGATGGCGCAGCTCGGGATTAAAACCCTGCGGCCCGGCCGCAACGGCAGCACCGCCCCCGGCACACCCAATCCCGCCAACTACGATCAGGCCAAGGCCAACCCCTATCCGGACTATCCCGACGCTCTCACGCTCAAGAACGGCCAGAAAGTTACCTCCGCGGAAACGTGGTGGAAATTGCGCCGGCCGGAAATCGTCGAGGACTTCGAGCGCGAGGTCGTCGGTCGCGTGCCGAAAAATGTTCCGGGCGTGACGTGGAAAGTCACCCGCAAGGTCGAAACCAAGGTCGGCGGTCTGCCCGTTGTGGCGAAGGAAGTGATCGGCCACGTGGACACCTCCGCGTGCCCCGGGATTGCCGTCGACATCAAGATGGCCGTCGTCACGCCCGCGAACGCCAGGGCCCCCGTGCCCGTTTTGATGATGTTCGGCTTCGGCAATATGCCGGGCGAGGGTGGTAACTTCTGGTTTGGCGCCACCCCGCCGCCCGCCGATCCGCCCTCGACGGATCA
>DATJPQ010000225.1:0-14112 GCA_035506315.1 Opitutaceae bacterium | reverse complement strand
GTGAGGCTGGGGATCAGGTTGTAGAACTGAAAGACGAAACCCACGCTGTCGCGGCGGTAATGGGTGAGCCCCGCTTCATCGTCGCCACTCAGGTTCCAGCCGCGATAAAGCAGGGTGCCGGCCGTCGGCGTGTCGAGTCCGCCGAGATTATTGAGCAGGGTGGATTTACCGCTGCCGGAAGCGCCAAGAAAAACGATGAGTTCACCCGCGTAGAAATCGAGATCCACGCCGGACAGCGCGGTGACGGCGGCCTCGCCGGTGCCGTAAATTTTAGTGAGCCCGCGTACATGGAAAACGGGCTCGCGCGCTTCCGGATTGGTGGCGGTGGTGATTATCGGGGAGATCGGATCGGACGGAAACATGCGGCAGGAAGGTGACTTCAAACGCATAGGCCGGTTCCGCGCAACGCTTAAGCCACGCTCATGCAATTGAAAATGTAGGGGGGGCGCCGAACCCCGCCGTTTCGCCCAGTTCGCGCGTTCTTTCACGCCCTACGGTCGCGGCGGCGGCAACGGAGCCAACGGCGGTGGCGAGATTTTAATCGGCGCCGGGGGTGGGAGAGGCGGGATCAAAAGCTTCGGCCGGGTAGGTTGAGCCGGCGGCAAATTGTCCCGTGAAACTGGGTGCGACTCTAGCGCGAGCGTGGGTGAAGCAATCTGGTGCAAAATAGCCCCCGCCCGCTGCTCGGCCGCGGCGATGTCGTCCGGACGTTTGGCCAGCTGCGCACGGACTTGTTGCTCGCCCCCGGGCGGCGCGCCGTGTTTCGCCGCGACGATCAACCACGCGAGTCCTTCGACCCAGTCGCGCTTCACTCCGCGTGCGCTCACCAGCATTGCGCCGACATTATACTGGGCCTCGACCACGCCGGCGAACGCCCCCCGGCGGTAATATTCGAATGCCTTGGGCAGATCGGACTCCACGCCGAGTCCATCGGCATAGATTTTACCAAGGCGAAACCAACCGTTCGCTTCACCACCGGTTGCGGCCTGCTGGTACAGGGCGAGGGCTTTGGCGATATCCTTCGGCACATCGCGACCGCTCTCATAGCACCCGGCGAGTTCGAAGCATGCCGCCGGCACGCCTTTCCCGGCATCGCGTTTCACGTCGGCGATGCTCGTCCAGCGCGGTCCGCCGCCGGTGCGTGAGACCAGCTGCGGCGGCGCGTTATCGCTGTCGGCCTTGGGCGCAGGGCGCTCGGCCGCGCCGGCCCACATGACGGCTCCTAGCGCAAATCCCACCACTATCTGGCGTGCCCTGATCCCGGTCATGTGGCTGCCGCACCCCGGCAGGGCGCGTTCACCCGGCGCTCTCGCCGGCGGCGATCACCGCGCCGGGAACTACCGTTACTTTTTCCAATACGGCCTGGGTGATCTTCTCCATGAGCTCGGGTTTTTCCTTGAGCGTCTGTTTGGCGGCGTCGCGGCCCTGGCCGACGAGTTCGCCGTTATAGGCGATCCAGGCGCCCTTCTTCTCGAGAATCTTGTGCTCGACGCCGAGATCGATGATCGAGCCGGTGCGCGAGATACCCTCGTCGTACATGATGTCGAACTCGCACTCGGTGAACGGCGGGGCGACCTTGTTTTTCACCACCTTGATCTTGGTGCGGTTGCCCACCACCCGACCATCGGGCGTCTTGATCTGGTCCTTGCGGCGGATGTCGATGCGGATGGAGGAGAAAAACTTCAACGCGCGGCCGCCGGGCGTGGTCTCGGGGTTGCCGAACATCACGCCGATTTTTTCGCGAATCTGGTTCGTGAAAATGCAGATGCACTTGGTCTTGCTGACCACGGCGGTGAGGCGGCGCATGGCCTGGCTCATGAGGCGGGCCTGCGAACCCACGGTGGCGTCGCCCATCTGGCCGTCGAGCTCCTGTTTCGAGACGAGGGCGGCGACGGAATCGACCACGATTACGTCGATGGCGTTGGAGCGGATGAGTGTCTCGGTGATGTTGAGCGCGTCTTCGCCGCTGTCGGGCTGCGAGACGAGCAGATCGTCGAGTTGTACGCCGACGGTCTTGGCGTACTTCGGGTCGAGCGCGTGCTCCACGTCGATGAACGCGGCGAGGCCGCCGTGGCGCTGCGCCTCGGCGATGACGCTCAGGCAAAACGTGGTCTTGCCGGACGACTCGGGTCCGAAAATCTCGATGGTGCGACCGCGGGGCAGGCCACCGACGCCGAGCGCGAGATCGATCGCCAGCGAACCGGTGGAGAGCGTCTCGACCTTCATCTTGTGCGCGTCACCCAGCCGCATGATGGTGCCCTCGCCGAATTGTTTGGTGATGACGGAGACGGCGAGATCGACGTTTTTGCGCGCAGCGGACTCGGGAGTAGCGGCGGCGGTTTTGGGGGCAGGTGCGGCTTTGGACATGGCGGGACGGGTAGGGTTGAATGTTAAATATGAAACGTGGAAAAAACGGAGCTCAGCGCCAAAGGCAAAGAGCTGGAAGCTGGTATATTTCGCAGGGGGCAACCTGAATCGCGCCGGGGTGGGGAAGCAAGCCCGGCGTGAACCAACTGACGAAGAAAAAATTTCATGCGCCTCCACCTCATGCGCCCGGACCGCACGCTAATTAGGACGTCGGGTCGTCCGAGTGTAACCCAGTAGGTTACGCTATTGGTCGGGGATTCTACCTGTGAAGTGTAACCCATAAGGTTACAAAAACGCCGGAAGACGGCGATGTGAAGCCGCGGAAATTAGGATACCGAGAACGACAGGCGGCCGCTGACACTCAAAGGCCGCCGGGCGTCCCGCCGCCGGGCTTGACCATGACGGCGAAATAGACCGCCGCCAGAATCAGGGCGAAGCTCACTGCGTAGTTCCACGTCAGCCGCTCCTTGAGCACCAACCAAGCAAACACGATGAACACGCCCAGCGTGACGCACTCCTGGATGATCTTGAGCTGGTAGCCCGTAAATGTGCCGCTCAGGTAGCCCAGGCGGTTGGCCGGCACCATGAGACAATACTCGAAGAAGGCGATGCTCCACGAGACGAGGATCACGGTCAGCATCGACCGGCCGTCGAGCCACCTGAATTTCAAGTGGCCGTACCAGGCGAGCGTCATGAACATATTGGAGCCGACGAGCAGCAGGACCGTTTTCATACCGTGGGATGATAGTATTCGCGGAACCAGGCGACGAAGCGCCGCAGTCCTTCTTCGAGCGGCACGTGCGGTTCGTAGCCGACCGCGGCGCGGATTTTCGTGAGGTCGGCACAAGTCTCGACCATCTCGGTGGGCTGGGGCGGAAGCAGCTCGATCCGGGCCTTCCGGTCGAGGAGCGTCTCGAGCATCTGCACGAAGAGGCGCATCTCCACCGGGCGGTTGTGCCCGAGGTTGAAAATCCGGAACGGCGGCTGCGCCGGCGGATTCGACGGGCTCACCGCAGGCGGATAAAGCAGCACCTTGAGCACACCGTTCACGACGTCATCGATGTAGGTGAAATCGCGCAGGTACTTGCCGTGATTGAAGAGCTTGATCGGCTCGCCGGCACAGATGGCGCGGGAGAAAATGATCGGCGTCATGTCAGGGCGGCCCCACGGGCCATAGACGGTGAAGAAGCGCAGGCCGGTGAGATTGAGACCGTAGAGCCGCGAGTAGCTGTAACCCATCACCTCGTTGGCCTGTTTGGTGGCGGCGTAAAACGAGAGCGGCTGGTGGGTGACGTCGTCCTCGCGGAACGGCACCTTGGCCCCGGTCCCATAAACGCTGCTCGAAGACGCAAAGAGCAGGTGTTTCGGCGGGTGGCGGCGCACGGCTTCGAGGACGTTGGCGAAGCCCACGAGGTTGCTGTGCACGTAGGCCGCGGGATTCTCCAGGCTGTAGCGCACGCCGGCCTGCGCGCCCAGGTGCACCACGTAGTCGGGCTTGAAGGCATTGTAGATGCCGTTGAACGCGGTGGCGTCGGCGAAATCCGCCTGCACGAAACGGCAGTCCTCGCATTTCTCCAGCTCGGCGAGCCGGGCGCGTTTGAGCTCGACGGCGTAGTACGAGTTGAGGTTGTCGAGGCCGAGCACCGTGGCCTTCCGGCTTTGCGCCAGACGCTGGCAAACGTGGAACCCGATGAACCCGGCGGCGCCCGTGACGAGAACTTTCATTGGGCGGGTGATAGACAACCGCGCCCCGCGGCGCTAGCGGAAAAGAGGGGAAACTGCCTCCCGCGCGCTATTTCAATCTCTCAATCGTAGCGGGGCCACGTCGGGCGCGACCTGCCAGCGATAGGTGTTGCTGGTGTTGATGGGCCTGAGCTCGTACGCGACGCCAGCCGCCAGCTTGTCCTTGTCCTCTGCGTTAACCTCCAAACCGTAGGCCTGAAAGCTGCCATCGCCTTTGCTCAACGACGACCCGGAGAGATGGGCCCTGACCTCCGGATGCCCGGAGGCGACCAGCAGAAAATCGTGGCTGGCCCTCTTCTGAAAAGCCCGCATCTGCATGTAAGTTCCAGGAAGCCATTCCTTGCACGCAGCAAGAAAGTCGCCCCGCCACTTTTTGCCGTCCGAACCCTCCATAACCCATTTGGGCAGGTTCGTGGCATCGGGCCGGTACAGCCCAATGATCGTCACGGTGCGCAATTCAGCCACCGGCACGGGGGGATTCTCCACGCGGGCGTTGGCACCAAAGTGGTCATGGATGGAGATCAGGCGGTAGGGGTTCGGCGATGAGAGCCTTGGCTGGCCGGCGGGATATTTAAAATAACGCATGCCCCAGGTTTCTGCCAGGGGCACCTGGCTCAGATCGGAGCAGGTGTAAATGTGAGTCAAGAGGCCGAAGTAGTGGGCATCGAGGATCGGCTGCCCGAGCGTGCTGTAATTAAGCCTGACCCAGTGGTGATCGACATAGACCTCGTTGAACATGTGGTCGTCAAAACCGCTCGTGCCACTCAATGCCGTCCGCACCGTCTCGCGCACTCCGTGGTGATGAATATTGCTGTAGAACGTCTCCGCCTGCGCCGCGTCGTTTGGGTCGAACGGCGGGATGCAGATGATAATGCGCGACGGGAGGCCGAGTGCACGGAAGATGGTCGCCAGATAAATCGACGACGACGTACAGGCTCCGTGCACTTTGTGGTAGAACATGGACCGGCCCAGCAACTCTTGTTCGAACATCAGCTGATCGGTCCAGGTTTGGTCGGGCTTCTGATGATCGAATGCATCGCGCAAAGGCGGATACACCGTGGGCACGCCGCCTGGAAAATAGACCGCCCAAATGCCAAAGGTATCGACGAAGTGCGCCCGTTTCATGGCCCAGCGCGAGACTTGTTCGACGAGCTGCTTGTCGGTCAGCCGGTCTGGATCGATGCCGGCCGCACGAAGCTCGGCCAAAAGGTCGCGCTGCATGGCTGCGTCCCAGTTCTCCGTCGGCGTGGGGCGGAGATACTCGGTCATGCCGGCATCCTCTTTACGCCATTGAGGATTTTCGCCGATCGGCGGTCGCAAGAGTGGATAATAGGTTACCTCGATCGTGCAGGAATCCGCGTCCCGCGCCAGCACCCGGACATCCTGAAAATCATCGTTCATGTCCTCAGGACTGACGGGTGGCAAAATCTGCAGGGTAGCGCTGACGGTGTAGGCATCCTCCATGCCCGGATGACGCGCTGGCATGCGTTCCGAACTCGCGAATGCGAGGCTGATCGCGGCGAAGGCGGAAACGAAAGCAGCCGCAAGGGTTTTCAGGTTTCGCGCCATGAGTCGTATGCGCCGGCCAAGCCTGCCCGACGCGCTCATTTCATCGGCGGCCGTTTCCGCCGGGAGCGCACGGCGGCGGAGAGGGCGGCCAGCACGGGAAGCGTCTGCTCCCAGGACAGGCAGGCGTCGGTGACACTGCGGCCGTAAACGAGCGGGCGTGTCCGGTAATCCTGCGCTCCGTCGAGGAGGTTGCTCTCGAGCATCACGCCGCAGATGGCGCGTTCGCCGGTGGCAATTTGCGCGGCGAGACCGGCAGCGACGGCGGGCTGGCGCCCGGCGTCCTTGCCGCTGTTGCCGTGGCTGCAATCGACGAGGAAGAACGGCGGCAGCTCACTGCGTTGGAGCAATGCGGCGGCGGCGCGCACGTGTTCGGCGCTGCAATTGGGTCCGTCCGTGCCGCCGCGCAGCACGAGGTGACCCTTGTCGTTGCCCCCCGTGCCGAGGACGGCCGGCGCGCCCTCCCGGGTGAGCGAGGGGAACCAGTGGGCATGCCGCGCCGAGTTGATGGCATCGACGGCGATCTGCACGTTGCCGTCGGTGCGGTTTTTGAATCCGACCGGCATCGAGAGGCCTGACGCCAGTTCGCGGTGCACCTGACTCTCGACCGTGCGCGCGCCGATGGCGGCCCACGTGACGAGGTCCGCGTAGTACTGTCCGAGGATGGTGTCGACAAACTCGGTCGCCACGGGCTGGCCGAGGCCGGTGACATCGAGCATGAGTTTGCGGGCCAGGCGCAGTCCCTTGTTGATCTGGAAACTGCCGTCGAGGCCGGGGTCGTTGATGAGGCCGCGCCAGCCCATGACGGTGCGCGGTTTTTCGAAATAGACCCGCATCACCAGCAACAGATCGTCCGGATACTGTGCCGCCACGTCGCGCAGTCGCATGGCGTACTCGACCGCCGCCGCCGGATCGTGAATCGAGCACGGCCCGACGATCGCGAGCAAGCGGTCGTCCACTCCGCCGATGATCGCCTCGATCGCCCGGCGTGAACGTGAAACGAGCCCGGCGCGTGCATCGTCGAGGGGCAGTTCTTCCTCGAGGATGGCCGGCGCCAGCAGGGGTTTCGTGGCGCGGATGCGCAGATCGGAGGTGAGTTGGTGCATGAAAACAGGAGGGAGAGGGTTCGGGCCTGCGGCCGGCCTAAATCTCGGATTTATAATTGGCGTGCTTTGTCCACGACTTCATTAGCGGCCAGCGGAGCTTCGGCCACCGCGGGCATCAGGCCGAGGCGGAGGGCGCGGGCGCGGAGTGTCAGCCAGGCGAGCGAGGCGAAGGCGCTGCCCGCAGTTTGGGCCGCCGCGCGGTTGAAGTCCTCGGCCAACGGCGTGAGCTGCGCGACCGGCAGGAGGCTTTTGTCGGCGAGAAAGAGGCCGAGCGAAGCGTCCAGCGTATCGAGCCAGGCCCGGGGCGCGGCGGGGGGCGTGTAGGCCAGGCCGGTGCCGGCGGGGTAGGGCGTGCACTCCATGAACTGGCGGAGCGTCGCGTGCAACCCGGTCAGCTCGGCGTCGGCGGTGGCGGCGGTCCAACGCGCGGTGAACTGTTTCCGCTCCCGGATCTTTTTCACCTCCCACAGGCGCAGCCCGAGTTCGTACTGGCCGGCGTCCTCGCTGAGCGCGCCGGTAATCACGAAATCGATTCCGTCTTTCGTCGTTTCAACCAATTGACGGATGTTGTCGGCCGCCCACTCGTTGCCGAAAAACGCATACTGGTTGCCGTTCTGCTGGGTGTCCAGAAGGGCGGCGACCGCGACCGGCGCATAATGCGGGCAGAAATAAAGTGTCTCGGCGAACCAGCAGGGCAGCGCGCGCGCCAGGCGGCCGAGTTCGGGCGGCGGACCTTTCGAGGCATCGCCCGGATCGAGGGAGCGGGGCAGGGCGATGGGCGCGAAGGCGATCCGGCGCAGGCGGCCCTCCTTGGGCGGCAGGATCTCCGCCGCGAGCGGTTCCAGGCCGTAAAAC
The DNA here is from genome assembly GCA_035506315.1 of Opitutaceae bacterium. GTDB lineage: Bacteria > Verrucomicrobiota > Verrucomicrobiia > Opitutales > Opitutaceae > MWDT01. Next base: position 6,475 of record DATJPQ010000225.1, on the reverse strand, counting down.
CAGATCGGTTTGCTCACGGTGATCAGCGAGACGCGCGGGGTTACGATCCCGGCGGCCGCGCCCTCCGGGGGCGGCGCCAACATGCCGCGTTGCTGCTTTTCGAGCAATTCCGCGATGGCATTGGAAAAACCGTGGAGCCGCTCCTCGAGTTCGGGCCGATTGAGCGAGAACAGCAGGTCGAGCACGTGCTGGGCGGCGTCGGCGTTGTGCAACACGAGGTAGGCCTGCAGGACGTTGAGGCCGGTGGCGGGCCCGTGGCGCTCGGCGTCGTAGCGCGGCGCGATGAGCTCGACGATCTGCTGCACGTGACCGTACTGGCCGAGGTCGCCGGAAACCGCCACGAGCACATCCGCCCGATCGCCGGCTTCGGCGAGCACCGGCTCGTAGAGCGCCAGCGCGCCGGGCAGGTCCCTGGCTTCAAGGCACGCGCGGGCGGCGGCGAGGCGCGGCATCACGGTCGCGAGTTCCGCTGGGGGTGAGGCCGCGGATTCGGCCGCCGTCGGGGCGGGCGTGGCAGGTGCGCTGACATTCTTGCCGAGCAATCGGTCGAACAGTCCCATGTCGTGAGCAAACGAACTGGGCCGCCGCTGGCGAACACGTTTTCACGCCCTTAAGCCGCGGTGGAGCGCGGATGTATCGCCGGAGGCGATCGTCCGCACCGTGCGGAAACTGCGCGTCCAGGTTGGTCTTGTGGCCCGCGGATCTCAGCCTCCTCACGTCGGCTGCTACATACCCATCCCTGCTATAATCTCCTGCCCGGGTCTCTCCGGGAGCGGGTGACCCGGCTATGGTCGATCCGGGCTGAAACCATCCGCGGAGTCAGGTGGAAGGAGATGGGCGGCGATTTGGGCGGCTCGAGCGAGCCGTGCGCCCGCCCGTTCGATGGCGCCGACCAAAGCATGGGCGGTGGCGTCGTTGCCCGCTTGCGTGGCGTCTTGCAAACGGAGGCAAAGTCCGCGGAGTTCGTCGTCACCGAGCACATCGGCGCTGTTTTTGAGGTAATGAGCGCGGTCTTGCAGTGCGGCGCGATCGCCGGCGTCGCGCGCGGCCTGCAGGGCCAGGCGGAGCTCCGGCCACTCGCCGACAAAAAGGGCGCAGAGCTGCCGGCGCAACGGGGCGGGCATTTGCCAGGCCGCGGGCGCCACCGTCATGGCATGCCGCAACCGCGCCAGCAGTGCGGCGAGTTGGGCCAGCTCCACCGGCTTGGGCATAAAACCGTCCATGCCGGCGGCGAGGGCGCGTTCGTAATCGGCCGCCTGGGCCCGGGCGCTCAATCCCACGACGAGCAAGTGCCGGCCGGGCGGTTCGTCGCGGCGCAAGGCCTGGGCCACGGCACAGCCATCGAGCTGCGGCATCGATAGGTCGAGCAACATCGCGTCATGTCCGCCCGTCAGGGCCTGCGTCAGCGCCTCGCGGCCGTTGGCAGTCAGCCCGACGAGGCAGCCCTGATCGTGCAGGAAGGCGCCGAGCATCTCGCGCACCGCGGTGTTGTCGTCGGCCACCAGCACGCGCAAACCCGTGAGCGGTGTGGCGCGGTTGGCGGTGGCTGCGTTGGGATCGACCGGCGGCGCGGCCGGCTGGACGGCAACAATACCCGGCGGAGCGGCACAGGGCTGGAGCGGCCAGCGGGCGACGAACGTGGCGCCATTGAGCCCATCGTTTTCCACCTCCAGCGTTCCGCCCAGCGCATGACAAATGCTTTGGGCGAGCGAGAGTCCGAGCCCCAGGCCCTCGGCCTCGGCGCGGTGGTCGAGGCGGGCATGCGGCGCCATGCCCCCGGATTGTTTCTCCCGCGGGAGACCCGGCCCGGTGTCGGTCACCCGCAGTTCCAGCTCAGGTTCGTGGCCGGGTCGCAGCGCCGCGCGCAAGACAGCGCCGATGCGGCTGCGCTCGGTATATTTGATGGCATTGCCCACCAGGTTGAAAATCACCTGGCGCAGGCGCGCGCCATCGGTCTCGATCCAGGCCGGCAGGGCGGCATCGACTTCACTCCAGAGTTCGAGGCCGCAGCGCTCGGCCCGCGGCCGGAGCGGGTCAATCGATTCGGCCATGACGCGGCGCAAATCGGTCGGCCCGCAACTCAGCCGGAAAACCCCGCTTTGAATGGCACCCAGATCGAGCAGGTCATTGACGAGACGCAACAGCAGTGCTCCCTGGGTCCGCAGGGCGCCCGCGCGGCTGCGATGCGGCTCGGCCAGCGGCGCCAGGGCCAGCAACTCGACGAACCCAAGCAAGGCCTGCAACGGGGCGCGCAGCTCATGACTGACCTGGGAGAGGAAGGCGGACCGGGCACGGTTGGCGTGGGCTTCCAGCTCGGTGCGTTCGAGGGCGCGGGCGCGTTCCAGGGTCCGCAGGCGGTGCACCCAAACCAACGCCCCTAAAGCCACGCCGAGCGCCACGAAGGCGAGAGCCGGAAAACGAACAGGCCAGAAATTGGCCCACCATCCTTCCGTGGCATACTCCAGAGACAACCAGCCGAGGGCGGTTCCGCTCCGTGGATCAACCAGGGGGACGCGGGCGACCACACGACCCTCCCCGGCATTACGACGAGCAGATTCGAGCACTGGATTCCGGGCGACGAGTTCGGCCAGATCTTCAGGACGAGCGGGGCGGATTATGACCATGCTCCGGTCCTTTTCAGCCGGATCATCGGCCGTTGCGGAAACGATCAACCAACCCTCGCGCAAGGTGAGTATCCGGCAGGATCGCACATCAGGATTGACCACCTCGATGGCGCGCAACTGGGTGCGGAGGCTCTCCCAGGGTCTGCGGTTGGCCGACCCCACGGACGATGGCAGGTTGGCGTGGTCCCTGGATCGATCCAGCGCCGGCGATGAAGCCAGCCGAAGCCCGGGCCCGAGCGTCTCTCGGAGCGCCGCGCGGTCGATGAGGGCCGCGGCGGCTTCCACCCGACGCAGCCGTTGGGTTTCAAAGTGCCGGCGCGCCCCGCGGCTCATCCCTACGGTCAACGCCAGACCAGCCACCAACCAGCCGGCCAGCACCCATCTCGCGACCTGCAGCTCCGCGCGAAAAGCCGGGGTGCGCAGATACGATTCCGCGGGCTGGCCCTGCAGGCCGTACTCCAGCCAGGCGTGGCAGAACAGTGCCGCGGTCAACAACTGGCATGGGGCGGCAAACAGGGTAAAACGCGGCATTTGAAACGATCCCTCCAACAGCCAATTAACTTGCGACTCCAGGGCCGCCGCGCCGATCGCAGCGATGCAGGCGAACAGCCCGGCCGCGAACCACATCCGTGCGCGTGGCGGCATCCGCGGCAGCACCCGGCCCGATTGCAATTGTCGGGCTAACCCGAGGGCGACGGCGCCGGCGCAGATCACGAGCAATGCACCGCCTGCAACCGGGTGGAAAAACCGCACGATTCCCAACCCCCAAGCGCACATCGCCATCGCACCCACGGTTGCTTGTCCCCGCCAACGCCTACGGGCGGGCAGGACCACTGCACCGGGCTTCGTTCCGGCGCCCAGGGCCAGCTCCGCCAGGCTTGCCACCCAAATGGCGCCGGACAAACCGTCCAAGAAATCCACTGCTGCGACAAAAGCTTCCCCGGCGTTGCACCACCCCAGCACCAGCTCAAAGCCGGCGTCGAGTCCGCCCGCCATCGCCAGCACCGCCATGGCCCATCTCGCTTCCCGGTCTGGCTGATCCCGCGCAAGCCACAACAACGAGTACAGGACCCCGCCCCACGCCAGAACGACTACGAACCAAACGTAATCTTGGTGGACGGTCCATTCCTCCAAAATGCGGAGCAGGGATATCATCGCGCCTGAAAACAAGTTATTGGACTTAACATTAGTACGCCAAGTCCGAAACGCCCCGTCCGGACACCGGGGGCGCCGCCATCACATATTCATGGAAGGTTATTCGTAGCGCAGTACAGTTCCCCTCACACCCTGCGATCCCGCTTCCCCGGTGCGCGATGATGCCAGACTAGGTTCCCATCACATACGCCAGATCCGCATGATCGTAGCGTTCGGCTTCGTTGATGGCCTCCGCAATGCGCGTCGTGGCTGCCAGGCATTGGTCGGATTTATCGGTGGCCATCAGATGCAGTTGCAGCCGGGCCGCACCCATGGGAACTTCCGGATGCTCGAGCAAAGGAACCTGCACCCCGCGTTCCGCGCACAGCCGCGCCACCATGCGGCCCACCTCCTCCCGTCCGAGCAACAACGGGACCATGGGAGCCGCCAGGCCCAGGACGATGCCGCCATGGAGGGCGAGTCCCGCGCGTACCGCGGCTACAGCGGTGAACAACGCGCGCCGGCGGCGCTCTCCTTCCGGCGAGCGGGCCAGGCGCAGGGCCGCGAGCGCCGTGGCGGCCTGCACCGATGTCAGCACGGACGAATCCGCGTTCTTGACCGCATAAGAGTTCAGCCGGTCGCGCACTTCGCGCCAGCGGGTGGCCACAAATCCGCCATGGCAGGCCAATGACGGGAAGAAGGAGCCCACCACCAGGTCCACCTGGCCGAGCATGTGTTGCAGGCCGAGACAGCCGGTGCCGCCCGGGCCGACGGCGCCGAGATCGTTGGCCACGCTGACGCACAGGAGCGCATCGTACCTCCGGCAGACGGCCTGCAAGGTTGCCAGGTCCGCCGTGTCCGCCTCGGTGGCGAAGAGCGCCTCGGTGACGACAAGAATCGGCCGGTGCGACTCCCGTGTGCGAATATCCCGCAGCACCTCGTCAAAGTGCTCCACGTCGAGATGGCGGCACAGGTGCACGTGGCGTGTGAGGGCGGCCGCCGCTTCATAGAAACTGCCTTGGACGAGCGAATCCAGAACCACGTGGTCCCCGGCGCGGATGAGTCCACCGACCACCCCACCGCAGGCGGACCATCCCAGGGAATAGAGCCGGACATGCGGCAGCTGCAAAAATTCGGCGAGTTCGGCCTGTAATGCGGTGACTCCTTGGGGTGTTGGTGCCGGTGGCGGACAGTCAGCCGGCCGCTCAGCAAAGTTTTCACCGGCGGCCCGGGCCGCTTCCCTCACGGCAGGGTGCGACATCAGCCCCAGATAATCGATGAAAGTAAAATCCATGCCCGGGCGCATTCTTCCGTCATTAGGATCCAACGCGCCGCGCAGGAGCGCCCGGTCGGGCCGTTGCGGTGCGAGCATGGATTGCTCGACCAGATCGTCCGCCTCCTGCCAGGGAGTTGACACCACCGGCCGGCCATCAGGATGGTCCACGGAGCGCGCCCTGGCATTGCGCTCGAATCCATACGTAGAATGGGGGAAGGAAATCATGGCTGAAATAGAAGATGCCGGTGGGGATAAACGTTCCACCGGTATCGACTGCCAACATCCTACTCCCACGCAAAGCTGAAAAACTCGGGAGAAAGGCTCGTCCATCCGGGCATTTTTCCCGTGGCGGCAGGGATTTTTTCCCGAGTGCCTTCCGCTGCGTTTATGTTAGGCAGGTCTCGTTTATCCGTTTTCCCATGCCCAACGCGCGCGTCGTCGTCATCGAAGATCATGTCATGATCAGGCAGTTCTTTGCCGCGCTCCTCCGCGATCAACTCCAGCTGACGGTCGTGGCCGAGTGCACCACCGTCGCCGAGGGCGTCGCGGCGTGCCTGCGCGCCAAACCCGACCTGGCGGTGGTGGACTGGGCGTTGCCCGACGGCAAGGGCTTCGACGTGGTCCGCAACGCCGGACCGAAACTTCCGCGTACGCGCTGGCTCTTTATCACCTCCAACGAACAGGAGCACATGGTGCGGGAGGCCATCGAACTCGGCATCCATGGCTTCGTGCTGAAGCGGACCGACCTCACGACCTTGCGCGAGGCGGTGACGCGCGTGCTCGCCGGCGAGACGTACTACTGCCAGCGCAGCGCCCAGCTCTATGTCGAGGCCATGCGCAGCGAGGCGCTTTCGGTCGGACGCAATCTGACCCCGCGCGAACGCCAGGTGCTCCGCGCCTTCGCCCGCGGCGAAAACCCCAAGGTTAGCGCTGACCGCATCGGCATCAGCATCAAAACCCTCAACAACGTGATGGCGGGCATCAAGGAGAAGCTCGGTATCCACGAACCGGGTGCCCTGGTGCGCTACGCGATCAAACACGGCTACGTGGAAGAGCCGTGAAGAGGGGTAAGGCGATTTCCGGCGGGCGCCGTACGAGAGCATTCTCCCTAACCGGCAGCCTGGGTCGAACGTGATGATCTCTCCGGGCTCCGCCGCGTAACCGCGGCGGCTACGAGCGGAAAGCAGCCGCGCCGATTACGGCGCGGGAGACGCCCGGAAAACCTCGACGGTTGATCGGTGACCGAATCACGGTCAACGGTCTCACCCTTTGGGGGCGGCGAGGTTGCCCGGCGAGACGCCGGTGCGCAGGGCAACCGTGGCGCAGACCTTGGGCACGTAGAGGCGCGTCTCCACCGGGAGCGTGTTGGCAATCCCCGCAAAAGTCGTGGCCTTCTGCGCGACGAGGGCCCGGCTCACGCGGCCTTCGCCGGCGTTGTAGG
>DATJPQ010000224.1:0-16020 GCA_035506315.1 Opitutaceae bacterium | reverse complement strand
GGGTGGGCACGGTCGCCGGCGGATTTTTTTAGGGCTGAGGCTTTGCTGTCCGTACCGTTGCCGCGACCGGGAGCGGGCGTCCACGCAGGACAATAATTTCTTCCCGGCGAGACGCACTACGCCGGGAATTGAATTTCGCGGCGAAATTTTTGTTTCCCCCGTTGCATCGAATCGGCTGCGATGAGCCTGTCTGCGACAGGCCCGCATCCCTGTTGAACAAATCCCGTAGAAGATGCAGAGAGCTACTCCAACCCCGATCCTCCCCATGAAAAGAAAACGGACCAAAGCGACGAACCGATCCAGCCCGGCAGGCGCCTCCGCCCGGAAGGCCAAGACGAGACGGGCCCGGCCTGCCGCCGCCGCGCCGAATCCCGACCCGGTGCTGCGCGCCGCGGCCGGCCCCGCGGGCGCGAACGCCACGACCCCCCGGGTCTTTCGACTGACCTATGCGAACCAGCAACCCCGGGAGGAACCGAAGCTGTTCAAATGTCGTGACGGAATTGCCTTCAGCGAAATCAACGCGGCGCTCTGTCAGGCGGGCTACTCCTATGAGATGACGATCAACCTCTATGCCGATGATCGCCGGGCACTGACCGACGGTTATCCGGCATTTCTCCCCTCGGACGTCATCGTCCAAACGATGCGCCCGCCGCTGGACGACCAGTCTGAAACCAACACCGAATCCGATGCCCGGCGGATCATTCCCCGCAATCACGGCCCCCTGGAGAATGAAATTCTGGATGTGGTGTGCCGGAAATACTTCGCCAAATGCAACCGGAAGTTCGTCACCCTTTCCGACCGGGCGAAGGCGTTGTTCGTCTCAAGCGAAGCGCAAAAGCACTGGGGAGATCTGGAATTTTTCGAGAACCACCAGACCGGCAAAAAGACCGGCCCCGGCGAGAAACCGGACCGGCGCCGATACTGGGCGGCCGTGATCAAACAACATCATGTAGGGCTCCACCAACAAGTGCCGCCAGCGTCCAATCATACCTCGACGGTCGCCTATTTGATCCGCGACCAATTGCCGTCGATCGGGTGCGACGTCCTGGTGAGCTTCGGCATGGACGGATACTGCACCTTGATCTGGAATCACATCGTGCGCCGAAAGTATCCTGATCTGATCACGAAAAAGGGTTTTGTGATGGCCGAACTGGTCTTCAAGGAACTGCAGGATAAAGACGCCCGCCCTCCCATCTCGATCGCGTTCGCCGACGAGATCGTCGATGTCAATATTCTGGCCAAGGCCGACCCCATCGCGTGACGCCGGATCGTCTCCGGCCGGCGATGGCTTCGGTGGCGCTGTTGCACCCGACGGGGGAAAAGCCCGTTGCGACAAGAAAATGCGGCGGCGCCCCGATTTGTCGCCCTGAAAGGCACTCCTAAAAACTCGGGTGTTTCGTAGCGCAGGCATCCTTGCCTGCTTCATCGCCCGATGCAGCCTGGAAGCCTGCGCTATTTACGGCACGGTTAATCGGAGCCCCTTGAACAAGGTGAAGGATTCATCTTGATGCTGCTGGCTGGCGGCGCGCAGCTGGATCCTGCGCTACGCCCAGGATGACAAACTTCCAGCAAATCGTCCTAGAATTGCCGGGTGATCGAGGCGCGCAGGTTCAGGGGCGTGCCGGGGATGATCACCTGGTTGCTGCGGGCCGAGTAAATATAGCTTTGGTTGAACAAATTATCCACGTTCAGCTGGAATTTGAAACGGCTGGTCCGGTAATTGATCACGGCGTCGACCAACGTGCGGGACGGGACATAGCCGTAGAATACCATGTTGCTGTTGTCGGTGATGGCGCGCTTCGCGAGGTAGCTCACCCCGAGGCCGATCGCGAGGCCTTTCCAGCCCGGGGACGTGAACTTGTAGCGCGTCCACACTGCCAGATTGCGCTGGGAGACGTTGTTGACCGGCAGGTCCCGGTAAATTTTCCCGTCGTAGGGCTGCGGAGTGAGATTCCACGGCGCGGGAAGCGGCACGTGCGCCTGCATCAGGGCGAACGAACCGACCAGGTCGAGGTGCTCGCCGAGGGACAGCGTGATGTCGCCATCCCAACCCCGCGAGGCCGTGCCCGGCACGAGGACCTGCGACGGCGGTGTCGTTTGCGGAAAGGCGGGCACGCTGTTGTTGAGCTGGACGACCTCGAAGCGGTTCAACGCGATGCTCACGCGGCCCTCGAGCCACTCGGACTTGACGCCGATCTCGCGCTGCGCGCCTTCCTGCGCGGGCAGGAACTGGCCGAACTGGATCGGATTGGCGGAAAAGTTTGTGTTGTAGCCATAGAAAGCCGCCACGTTCGGCAATGGTTTTGCGACGATACCGTATTGGACGAGATTCTTGTTGAGAATCGTCTCCGGCACCACGACCGGCGGCAGGAGAACGCCGGTGTTTTGGTTGTAATTTGTCGAGGTGGTGGAGAGCGCGTAGCGGTTGCGCGTGGCGCCGAGGCTGAGGATCACCCGGTCGCGGAGCACGCTGGCCGTCTCGAGCACGTACCCCTTGGCAAATGTCTGCGTGCGGTCGGTTACGTTCGACGGAGGCTGGTTAAAACTCACCAGCACCGTACCGGGATGCGAGGGCTGGTAGGGATCGATCCCGCTGGTGGTGGCGGTGCTGTTGACTCCGCTGGAATAGGTCCGGGTCGATTCGGGGTAATTGATCAGATCCGCGCCGAGCAACAGCTGGTGGGCGACCGGCCCGGTGGTGAAGTTGAACACGTAGTCGTTCTGCAGCTCGCGCCGCGGCTGATAATCGCTGTTGATGGCCGTGACGGTGCGCGGGATCAACTGCCCGGACCGGTAATCAGGTGGAATCACATACTGCGGGTACGGTGTGAACGCCAGTGTGCCGTCGGGCTGCACTGTCGGCGTGGTGGCACCCGCCGGGCTCAGGATCGACTCGATCCGGCGCTGCCGATCGCGCGAATCGAAGGCGGCGACGCGAATCGCGAGAAAGCCGGTGGGCCGGGTGGTGAACTGCCCCCACAAGCGCGTGTAGCTGTCGGTCCGCCAGTTCAGCGGCGTATCCTCATCGAGATTCGTCTTGATGGGGAGGGCGGCGATCCGGTTGGTCCGACCGTCGAGCGGGATGCCGTTGTAGGAGGAATAGTGGCTGTCGAAGCTCTCGAACTTCAGCCAGAGCTCCGTGTCGTTGCTGAACCGGTAGGCGAGCATCGGCAGGATCGAGGTGCGTTTTTCATACGTGAAATCGTAGTAGCCCGGGGCGTCCTGGCCGGCGAGGAGCAGACGCCAGAGGAGCTTGCCGCCGGGCACGACCGGACCGCCGACGTCGAGATCGGCCCGATTCGAGTCCCAGAGGCCGGCTTCCACGGTGAATGTGCCCACGTGATAATCCGTCGGGCTTTTCGAGACCTTGTTGATGACACCGCCAACCGTGGCGCTCTGATTGGCGATGAAGATGGCGGCAGGGCCTTTGATGATCTCGATGTGATCGATCAGGTTGAAGTCGGTATTTCGATCGGTTTGCGTGCGGAATCCATCCACGTAGTCGCCCTCTCCCACGAAACCGCGGATCATGTAGCGGTCGACCGACCAGCTGATGGTGCCCGATTGCGCCCCCCCGACGTAATTGAGCGCCTTGGCCAGAATCGTCGGGTTCATGTCATCCAGCAGAATCTTGTTCAAGACCCGCACCGACTGCGGCAGGTCGGCCAAAGCGACGCCCATGCGCGTGCTGCTCAATGCTTTTTTGCCGACGTAGCTCGTATCTTTTTCCGAGCTGATGGTAAACGTGGGCAGACGCACGGTTTCGTCCGCAGCCTCGGCCGGCGCGGGCGGGGCTTCGGCCTGACGGGTTGATACCGCCGGGAGCGGCGGGGGTCGCCGCCGGATCACCAGCGTGCTGCCGTGTCCTTCCTGTTTAACTTCGAGGCCGGTGCCCGCCAGCATGCCATCCAATGCTTCGCGGGGGCTGATCTCACCTTTCACGGCGTTGGTTTTGACCCCATCCACGGCGTCCGCCGAATAGAGCAGGCTGCCGCCAGCCTGGGCGGAAAATTGCTTGAGCGTAACAAACGCGTCGCCGGCCGGCACATCGAACTTTTTCCTGGCCGTCTCGACCGCCCGCACCGGACCACCCGCCAGCGCCATCACGCAAAGCAGGGCGGCCGCCGCGCGAAAAAATCGAACGCTAGGGGCCGCCGCCCGGGGCTTGCGGGAAAGGGTGGTCATGCAATCGCCGAAAAACTGACTCCCTCATCTGATCAGGTCAATACGCGGCAACCCGGGGTAGTGGCAGGGTTTGCTGGAGCGGCGGTTTCACCAGCACAGGTCCGGCGCCCGATCCGGGAGAATCAGGACAACAGAAAGCCCGCCACGCACGAAGGCGTGGCGGGCTGTGACGCTACTAACCAGAAACAGCGGTGCCGGTTCGATCGATTACCAGAACTTGTAGGTAACCGAGATCCGGAAGTTCCTCGGCACGCCGGGCACCTGCACAAGCTCACTGCGCGAGGCGTAGATATATTTTTTATCCAGCAGGTTGTCGATATTGAGCTGATAGACGAGCATCTTGGTCTCATATTTGATGCTCGCATCGAAGACCGTGCGGGCGGGCAGGTAGCCGAAGAACACCTGGCTGCCGGAGTTGTCGTCGATGGCCCGTTTGCCCAGATAGCTGCCGCCCAGGCTGACCGACAGGCCTTTCAACGGAGCATCGGTGAAATTGTAACGGCCCCACAAGGCCAGCGTATGCTCGGCCACGTTGTTGACCGGAATGGTGGTGTGCACCTTTCCGTCGCCCGGCTGGACGATCTGATTCCACGGCGAGGCGAGATCGATGTGGGCCTTGAAATAGGCGAACGATCCCAGGAAATCGACGTTCTTGTTCACCTTGAAGGCGAAGTCGCCGTCGAACCCGCGCGAAGTCTCGCCACCGACCACGACATTGGAGGGCGGATTGGTCTGGGGGAAAGCCGGCACAATGTTGTTAAACTGGATCGTATTGAAATACGAGACGTTGAACGTGAGACGGTTTTCGAGCCAGTTGCTCTTGACGCCGAGTTCCTTCTGTTCGCCCTGCGAGGGGGGCAGCAATCCGCTGACGCCGGCGGGGGTCGTGCCAAAGCCGTTATACGCGAAATTCTTCGAGTTATCGTAGAACACCGACACGTTCGAGATCGGCTTCACGAGCAAACCGTATTGCACGAGATTTTTGTAGGCGACCGCATCGGGGAAGATGTTGCTGTCGGCGGTGGCGGCACCCGTGACCTGATTGTAGTTGTTCTGCACGCGAGAGCTCTCGTAACGGCTGCGCGTGACGCCGATGTTTGCGACCACGCGATTCTTCAGGATGCTGGCCGTCTCGAGGACGAACATCTTGGCGAAGTTCTGGGTGATGTGGTTGAAGCTCACCGGCGGCTGGTTTAAATTGACCGAGACCGCGGTGGGAAACTGCGGGTTGAACGGATCTATCGCAGGGCTCGTCGCCGTGCTGGTGCCGCCGTTGCTGTAGGTCTTCGTGTCCTGCGGATAATCGACGAGGACGGCGCCGAGGAGCAGCTTGTGACTGATCGGGCCGGTATCGAAATTCAGCGCATAATCATGCTGGATTTCGCGCCGCGGCTGATAGTCGCCGTTCACGGCGGTGGTGCCGCGAGAGAGCAGCGTGCCGGGCGTGTAGGTGGCCGGGATCTGGTAGCCCGGGACCGAGACGCTCACGCCATTGATGACTTGCGTGGTGTTGACGGTGGCGAGGATGGATTCGACGCGGCGCTGCGTGTCCTTCGAGTCGAACGCAGCGAGACGGATCGCAATCCACGGAGCCGGCCGCGTGGTGAACTGGCCCCAGAGGCGGTAATACCAATCGGTGCGCCAGTTATTCGGCGTGTCTTCGCCGTCAAAGTTGGTGTTGTAGGGCACGGCCGCAATCTGGTTGGTGCGACCATCGAGCGGGATGCCGTTGTAGGAAGAATAGTGACTGTCGAACGTCTCAAACTTGACCCACAGCTGGGTATCCTTGCTGAAATCGTACTCCAGCATGGGTAGGATGGCGGTGCGTTTCTCGTAGGTATGCTGGAAATAGCCCTGCGAGTCCTGGGCGGACATGAGAAAACGATAGGTGAACTTCTTGTCTGCGGTGATGGGTCCGCCGATGTCGAGGTCGGCGCGGTTCGTGTCCCACCGGCCGTATTGCACGGTGAGCGAGCCCTCCTTGTAGGAGGTCGGGCTCTTCGAGACCTTGTTGATGACACCGCCGACCGTGTTGGCCGCGTTGGCGATGAAGATTGCCGACGGACCTTTGATGATCTCGATGTGGTCGATGAGATTCAGGTCGGTGTTCTTGTCGGTTTGCGTGCGAAAGCCATCGACGTAGTCGCCTTCACCGACGAACCCGCGGATCATGTAGCGGTCCACGGACCAGGTGATGGTGCCCGTCTGCGCGCCGCCGACGTAGTTGAGCGATTTCGCCATGATGGTCGGGCTGGCGTTGTCGATAAAAGCCTTGTTCAACACGACGACGGATGAAGCGAGATCGGCCAGATCGATGCCGACGCGCGTCACGCTGAGCGCTTGTTTGCCGACATAACTGGTGTCTTTTTCCGAGTTAACCGTGAAACTGGGCAGTTCGACGGTTTCCCCTGAGGTTTCGATGGACGACACTGGGGGCGTGGAGGATTGCGTGGGGGCCGGTGCAGGAGTTTGGGCTTGGCTGCTCAGGATGCCGCCCAAGAAGAGAACAACGGGAAGAACGACTCGATTACGGTGGAGGTTCATGGTGTTATAGGGTTTGGGAAGTGAGGACGGCGACGCCGCCTCGTCTGGCTGGTGTTCGCAAAAAACGAACCAGCTATAAGACGGTCGGTCCCCCACTTCGCTCTAAGGGAATCTTTGCGCCCTGGCCGCCGGCGGGCCGAACAGCTGGAATTGCGTCGTGGATCAATATGCCGGGGTGCAACGCGACGGGCCTTTCCCCGCCGGCTGCCAAACGAAAATGCCGGCGGCTTTTTCCGCGGCACGATCAAAGCATCCTTGAATGGACGCTGGTCTGCCCGGCCTGCAACCTCCACCGCGTAACCGCGGCGGCTACGATCGGAAAGCAGCCGCGCCGCTTACGGCGCGGGAGACGCATGGCAAACCCCTGTGGCTACAGTTCAATTCAAACCGCTCTACCGCCGCCGCGCGGCGGATTAAGGAGTTTGTCGGCCGGGGCGGGTTGCCTCGCGACGAAATCTCGAGCTCTTTCCGAACTTTTATCCTGCGCCCGACAAACTCCTACGGCGCCAGCCGAAGTCGGGTGGTGTTTTCCCCGCGCTCGGCCACGACGCCGAAATTGGCCTCGAGCGAACGCACCAGTTCCTCGTGATCTCCCACCGCAAACGTGCCGCCGAAACGGCGGGTCGCCAGCCGGGGATCGACGATCACGAGCTGGTGCCGGTTATAGCGGTTAAATTCTTCCACGATGGAGGCGAGCGGCGTGGCGACGAACTCGAGCCGGCCGGATTGCCAGGAGGTGGCCTGCCCGATCTCCGCCGGATCCAATGTGACCACGGTGGCGGTGATGCCGGGCGCAGCCGTCACGGAAACGATGGCGCGTTGGCCGGCGACCAGCACGGGCTCGTCGCCCGTGGCGGTGGCAGTCGTCAGCAGCGACGTGCCTTTCGTGGCATCGTTCACGCGCACCCGGCCCTCCGTCACCAGCACTTCGACCGTCTCGGGCTGCAGGCGCACATCGAAGGCTGTGCCCACGGCGCGCACCGCCACCTCACCCGCACTCACAATGAAGGGACGGACCGGATTCTTCGCCACCTGGAAATGGGCTTCACCGCGCACAAGCTGCACCCGCCGCTCGGTTCCGGTCCAGCTCACCATGACCGCGCTTTGGGTGTTGAGCTGCACGCTGGAACCGTCGGGCAACGTCAGCTTGCGCGACTCCCCGATGCCGGTCGCAGCCGTGAGTGAATAATCGGGTGCCATCGGCGCCGGCCGCGACCAGTTGGCCCACATGAACGTGAGCGCAGCCGCGATGCCCAGGCCCGTGGCGAGCCAGACGAGTTTCCCGCGACGTCCCGACCGGACCGCTGCGGCTGGCGCCTGCTCGGTCGCCGCCGGTGCGGTTTCGCGCAGTTCGCCGAGCCGGGCCCACGTCTCCTCCAGTTCGGCAAAGATTTCCGCGTGCCGCGCGTCCGCGCAAAGCCAGGCCGTAAATTCCGCCTGCTGCGTGGGCGTCAGGCCCCGGTCGCGCGCGATCAGCCAGTCGGCCGCCGCCTGTTCGGATGCACTCACGAGGTCGTCGCCGTCCCCGGTTTTATGGTCTTTGGTTTGCAGAGGAGGCTCCTTTCAGCATGCCGCGAGCTTGAAGAAATTTACGACAGCGCAAGACCCCGATGGCCAGTTGCGCATTGACCGTATGTTCCGATATTCCAAGTGATTGAGCAATATCCCTGTGCGAGAGGCCGCGGAGCCTGCGCAGGATGAGAATCTCCCGGCACCGCGTCGGCAGGGAGTCGATGGCTTCGTAGAGAATGGAGATTTCCTGGTCATGGCTGGCCGCCTCGGCGGCATCGGGCCTATCTTCTAAGACGGATAGATGCTCGATTTCAGCTAAGCTCTCGATGGCAACGACCTTGTTACGCCGGAACAAATCGAGCGCAGCGTTGCGGGCGGTGGCGAAAAGATACGCCTTGGGATGGGTCACCTTGCCGGCATCGTGCGCCCGCAGCAAACGCGCGTAGGCATCTTGGACCAAATCGTCGGTATCCGGTAACGTGGGAAAACATCCGCGCAGATAAGCCCGCAAGGCCGGCTCGTGCGGCTGCACTTCCTCGGTGAACCAACGGGTTTGCTCGGTGTCTGCGGGCGGCACGATTACTGGGGAAACGCGGATGCTTAGAACACGGGAAGGCGGGCCTGACAAGCCTGCGCTGGCGGCGTCATTCCATGAGCCCGCGGCCGCAGACCGACCGGTTCCGAGCAAAACCTTGCGACTCCACCCACCAAAAATGCCCAGGCCCAATGTTGCGTATTACGTAGCATTCCCTCTGAGAATTGCCGTAACTCCGGCGGCGGACGGGCCGGTGTCATACGAGCGGCGTGCCCGGCATGGTCTGACATCAAGAGGACTGCAGCCATTGGTTGCGGAACGCGTGGAGCGAAGCCGATCACAAGCCCGACCCTGTTTGACCGTATCGTGGGAAAGGAAATAACGTCGCGCTTCCTCCACCAGGAAATTCACGGCCATTGACTACGCCGGCCGCAAGCCATGGGCAACTACCGCCCGGGCGGGTGCAGGGTCTGGGTTCAAATCTCAGATATCAGAGCAACTACGGCGGGCGGGCGAAATCGCTTTGAGCTCTCAGTTCCTCGCCAGGGGCTGTCTGGCTTCACGCTAAGTCCGCGAGATCGTGACGGATTAAGCAATTCGCGACCCGTGCGGCCGTCACGCGAGACCTCAGCCCGATGCCAGGTATCTCACGTTACTAAATCATCGCCGTCCGCGGGGAAGCAGGTTCACTCCCGGCGTGGACATCTACGCAAAACTCGGCGTCCGGACTTTCATTAACGCGCGCGGGCCGCTGACACGAATGGGCGGTGCGATCATGCCGCCGGAGGTGATCGACGCGATGGTGACGGCGAGCAAATCGTCGGTTTATCTCGCAGAGCTGCAGGACGCGATTGGAGCGCGCATCGCTGCGATGACGGGAAATGAGGCTGCCATGGTGACGAACGGCGCCGCCGCCGGCATCGTGCTGGCGATCGCGGCGTGCATGACCGGTGATGATCGCAAGAAGATGGCGAGCCTGCCCGATACGAACAGCTGCAAGAACGAGGTGATCGTGCAGCATCACATGCGTTTCAGCGAGGATTGCGCTTTGAGGAACACTGGAGCGCGCCTGGTCGAGATCGATGGAGCGGGTGCCCACGGCATTGCCGCATTAAAGGCGGCGATCGGTCCGAAAACCGCCGCGCTCTTCACCACCGATTGGACCGGGTCGCGGACGATTTCGATTCACGACCTCGTGCCGATCGCACGCGAGCACAACCTGCCTGTGGTCGTGGATGCTGCCGCCGGACTGCCACCAGCAAAAAATCTTTGGAAGTTCACGCGGGAGATGGGCGCGGATCTTGCAATCTTCAGCGGCGGCAAGGGCCTCAGGGGGCCGCAAAGCAGTGGTCTGGTCGTCGGAACGAAACAACTGATCGATGCGATGAAGATGCAGTCGGTGCCGCACTGCTATATTGGACGGCCAATGAAAGTGGGAAAAGAGGAGATGGTCGGGCTCTACGCGGCGCTCGAATGTCTTCTCGCCACCCCGGATGAGGAGCGGAACGAGCAGCTTGAAAAACTCAGGCGACAAATCGAATCACGACTTCGCCATTTCGCTTTCCTGAAGTTCGAGAATGACGGCGACCGCTTGACCATCAAATGGAATGAAAGCGCCCGTGCCATGACGGCGGAGGATGTCGCGGCTCGCATGCGTTCAGGAACTCCGGCGATCGAATGTTCCTGCACGGAAGGTCTTCACCTTCATGTCTCGATGCTGCGGGACGGCGAGGCGGAGATTGTCGCTGCGCGCCTGGCGAAGATTTTTGGCGATTAGTTGAATTTTCGCGCCGCGATAACGCGTCCGTGAGTGCCTTGTGACGAATAACGCCTGGCAGTCTTCCGCGCCGTCTCAAGGTCGTTTAAAAGGGACAGTTACGGGATTCGAATAAGGTTAAATAGAGAACTCGACATAGGGTTATTGTTACGCGGAAAAACCTTCAATCCCGGGACGGGCTCAGAGTTCGGGGCGCTCCAAGGTTCCCGCTGATAAGGGCTCACTTTGGGGCGTGAGACCAGCGCTTAGCTGCGCCTCGCGAGCAACTGCCGAAATGAGAGAATAGCTCAAACCGTGGTTCGACAGGCTCAGGGTAAACACGCGCGAGGCGCGTCGCATGGCCTGCCATGAGCAAGCTTTAGCGCGTCGAATGGCTGCCCGGGCTGGGATCGAACCAGCGACCAAGTGATTAACAGTCACCTGCTCTGCCACTGAGCTACCGGGCAGTAACCCAAAAGAGGGAAACGAAACAGCGAAGCGTCCCCCGGGTGTCAATGCTCGTTTTGCAAGCACCAAGAAATCACCCGTCGGGATCGGTTTCTCTCCCGCCCCACCCGGCTACGACCGGCGGGCGTCCGGGCGGGCGACCTTTTCTGACTGTAGCCATGGGGCATTTTGGATTTGCGCGGTGATGGTGGAAAAATGTACGCTCAGGACACTCGGCCATGAAGACGATCTTGGTTCCCATAGATCTCTCCGCGACGACGGCCAGCGTCTGCGACGCGGCGGCCTCGCTTGCGCACAGCACCGGTGCCAAACTCATTCTGCTGCACGTGGTGCAACCACCGGTCATCACCAGCGATTACGGCATCGCGATGGAGAACATCGAGGAGATGGTCTCGGTGAGCGAAAAGACGGCCACCACGCAGCTGGCCGCCATGCAGCAAAAATATGCCGCTGCGGATTTGCCGGTCGAAACCAGGCAACTCACCGGCGCCCCGGCGCCGCTCATCCTTGAGGAGGCGGAAACCTGCGGCGCCAACTATATCGTGATGGGGTCGCATGGTCATACCCCTCTCTATGACTTGCTCGTCGGCACCACCACGCATGGCGTGCTGAAACAAGCCCGCTGTCCCGTGGTGATCGTGCCGGTCGGGCCCAGGAAGACCGCCAAGAAAAAGGCGGATATCTGAGGGACGGAGGGCGCCCGCCTTCGCCCCGCAGTCGCGGGATTTCCGGCGCGGCTCGTCCCGCAGCGGGGCCGCAGGCGAGGTGGACGGCAGACGATCGGTTATCGGTTATTGGTTACTGGTTATTGGTTATCGAGGACCCTGGACGCGGAGGGCAGACGGATGGGCACGGATGCAGCATCCGAAGCCTGAAACTCGAAACTCGGAACCCGGAACGCGGAACTTTGGCCTTCTTGCCGCGAAGGGACGCGAAGTCTCGCGAAGATATCCCGGCGATGGACTTAACAGAGTAACCCTAGCCTTCGTTCAGCCGGTCGGGTACGCGATCGCCCGGCGCATTGAGCTGGCGCGCCAGATTGATCATCAGGCCGAGCACGACCACGATCAGCCCGGCCAGCGTCGCCGCAACCACCAGCGGCCAGCCGCCCAGGCCCAGCACGATCGTCCCGTGCTTGCGCACGTTGGCGGACACGAGATCGCCCTCGTCCTGACTGCGCTGGGCGAAGGTGTCGGCAATGTCGGCGACCGTGGTCATAAAGGTGTCGAGCGCCTCGCGCATTTCGTGGACGCGGTCACCCGCCTCCTGCCGTTTGCCTTCCCGCAACAACGCGATGAGAGCCGAGCTTCGCGCGGCATAGAGCTCGTGGGCGTTTTTCAGACGGGCGACGGTTTCCGTCCCCAGCTCCGCGTCGAGCACCGGCTCGACATCGCGGACATCTTTGCCCTCCTTGACCAGGGCCTGCTCCGCCAGCTTGAGGTAACCGGCCCGACGGTCCGGCTGCTGCGCACCAAGGGCGATGGTCAATGAGCGGTGGACCGCCGAGGACTCGCTGGTCATGCCCCGCAGGTGATTGATGGTCGGCAGACTCCGGTCGATCAGTTCGTTGTAATCCCTGTCGAGTGCCACCAGAAAATTAAAACTCAGCACCCCCAGCACGAGATTGGAGACGGCCAGTATGCCGATCAAAAATTTCAGCCGCTTCACGCCCGCCGCCACGTCCGCGCTCATGATTGGTCACCCTGTGTAGGCTTCATCGGTATGTGGACAGTACTTCTAGCCCAAAGAACCAGTTGGAGCGAATCGAAAATTATTTTTCCCGCCGAAACAGCCCGCGTGAAAACGCCGGGCGCATGCCGCCCGTGACGATGGCCAGCGTGAGCAGAGAATTCACGGGCATCAGGATCGCCGCCACGAGCGGATTCATCCGGCCGGCCAGCGCGAACCCGACCGCCAGCAGATTGTAGAGGACGGAAAAAACCAGGATCGTAGCCTGGGTTCGCCGGCGCACCGCGTTGACCTCGAACAGCGCGCGGATACCGCCGAGGCCGCGGCCAAGATAGTAAAAATCGGCCTTTTGTTCGAGCAGCCCCCGATGAATCACCGGGGTGCCACGGCAAAACGCCCGGTCGAAGGCGAGGCTGTCGTTGGCGCCATCGCCCAGCATCAGGGTATCGCGGCGGTCGTGATGGTCGAGCCACGCGGCCTTGGCCTGCGGCGTCAACCCGCCGAGACCGTGCGCCGCCGGCAGCTGAAGCTCGGCCGCGAGCGCCGTCACCTTCTCGCGGCGGTCGCCACTCAGGATGAACGTCTCGAAACCGCGCGCCGCCAGCAACGCCAGCTCCCGGCCCGCATCGGCTCGCGGCCGGTCCGCCAGCCGAAACGCCGCCACCCTCCGCCCATCGCACAACAAAATCACTTCGCCCTCGTTCCCGGACGCGTCCGGATTTGTCGCGTTGCCGTCACCGCTGACAAGTGCCGGTTGACGCAACGTAAGCGTCCCGCGTCCCGATGACCCTGGAGCAGGCGGGACGCCTGCGCTACCAGAAACCGGATTTGTAACCTTATGGGTTACATTGGATGCAATCGCCGGCCAGCCGGCCCGGCCTAGCGACCATCGGCCACCGGTGATCGCGAGGAGTTCGACGCCAAAGCCCACGGTTTCCCGCACCTCGCCGGACAGCGGTTCGGGCGCGCCGGCAGCCAGCAGGTTTTCCAGCAGGCACTGGCCCGCCGGGTGCGGGTTGTCCCGGACAAGGGCGTGCAAGGCGGCCCGAGCGTCCGCATCGAGCTTCGCCAGTGCCTCGGGATTCAGCAGCACCGGGGTTTCGAGCGTGAGCGTGCCCGTCTTGTCGAAGACGAGTTTCCGCACCCGGCCGAGCCTGGCCCAGAGATCGTTTTCGCGCACGAACACGCCCCGGCGGCGCAGAGCCACCGTGGCCATCTCCTCGGCCAGCGGAAACGCCAGCCCGATCGCGCACGGGCACGAGACCACGAGGACGGAGGTGACGACCGACCAGGTGCGCAACATGTCGCCCGTCGCCCACCACCAGCCGAGCCCGCCCAGAATCGCGACGGCGAAGATGGCGATCAGGTACCCCTGGACGATCCGCTCCAGAAACCGGTGCCGCCAGCCGGCGCGCTCGCCGGGCTGGAGCAATTGGGCAAGCAACGACTCCGCCCAATGCTGTTGCGCGGCGAGGCGCACCTCGCTCCGGCCCACGTTGATCGCGCCCGCCGGCACCCTCCCCCCCGCCTGAAAAATGCGCGGTTCCGCCTCCCCGTTGATCGACGCAAGGGAGAAAATCGCCTCCGCGGACTCCAGCCGCGCCTCGACCGGCAAAATCTGACCGGCTTCGAGAAAAAATACCTGGCCGGCCAGCAGTGCCTCTGGCGTGACTTCGTCCGGCACGCCCGCCGGATCGAGCGTGCGCAAACGCCGGGGCTGGGGCTGCCGGCTGAGCAGGCGCCGCTGGTTGCGCTCCACGGCGACGATCTGTGCCCAACGGCCCGCGAGCATCAGGAGGATGAAAGTCGCGACAAAATCGAAATACACGAACCGCTCCTCGCCCGTTATCCAGCCGTAGAGCGAACCGAGGTAGGCACCGACGATGCCAAGCGCGATGGGCAGATCGATGTGGATGACGCCCTCGCGCAACGCCCGCGCAGCCCGACCCAGGAAATAGCTGCCGCCCACGAGCAGGCTCAGCGTGCCGAACACCAGCGAAAGTGTCCCAAAGAGCCGCGCATATTCGAAGGTGCGCTGCATGCCGAAGTACGTCGGCAGCGTGAACAGCATGACGTTGAGCGCGAAGGCCGCGCACAGACCGACGCGCTTCACCAGGGCGCGGCTTTCCGCGTCGCCCGGTGTTTCTCCGGCCGGTCCCATCAGATAACCGAACGTCTGCAGTTTGCGCGCAAAGTCCTCCGCGTGGAACACGCCGCGCACCCAGCGCAGACGCATCTGGCCGGTCTGGGCGTTGACGACGAGGTCGCGCGCGCCGGGCTGTTGTTGAAAAAGCCGCTCGATCAACCACACACAGCCAGCGCAGGAAATCCCCTGCACTTCGCAGGCGAGCTCGGGTGCCCGGTCGCCCGCCGCCTGCTCGGCCGTGCGTTGCGCCGCCTCGAGCCACGCATAGTCGCGCGGTTGAAACACCGCCGGATCGGCCGGCACCGTGACGGCGTCCTTGAGCCGGTAATAACCCTCGAGCCCGTGCTCGTGCACGAGACGGTAAACGTAGGCACAACCGGCGCAACAGAAGCCGGTTTGTTCCATGCGTGCATCGATGAGCGGCGCGCCGCAGTGCCGGCAGACCGGAGGAGGCGTGCGCGCTCCTCGTGTTTGTCCGGTGGTTTCGACGGTCGGCATCTCAGAAGCAGCAGATGAAGTTGTCGACGGCGGGGCCGGCGAGGCCGAGCGTCGCACGCAGACGCCAGCCGATCACGAGCGCAGTGGCCAGCGCCAGGGTCACGCGCAAGCGACCGAGCCAGAGCGGCGAGAGCCGCGCCTGCAGCCAGTGAAACTGCGACTGGGCCAGCCACAGCAGCGGCACCGTGCCGAGGCCGAACGCCAGCATGAACTCCGCCCCGCGCAAGGCCGATCCTGCCAGCAGCGCGGCCGCGAGGATGAAATAGAGCGGCCCGCAGGGAAGCAGCGGCGTGGCAAAACCGAGGGTGGCGGCGGTTTCAAGACGAGGCCGGCCGCGCAGCCAGGCGTGCAACCGCAACGACCAGCGACCGAACGCGCCGAGTTTCGGCAGATACCGGTCCCATTGAAAGGCGAGTCCGACGAAAAACAACACCATCAACCACGGCAGCCAGCGCAACACGGGCTGCGAAAGCAGGCTGAGCGGCACCCGGCCCAGGCCACCGACCAGTGCGCCGAGCAGCGTGTAACTGGTCAGTCGCGTCAGATGGTAAACGGTGCTCACCGTGTTCGCATCGTCCCGATCGCCCCGCCCCGGCATCAGCACGCACGCCAGCGGTCCGCACATGCCGGCACAGTGGAGGCTGGTGACGAGACCGGCTAGGAGCGCAGCCGTGGGCGTATTGATGG
>DATJPQ010000223.1:0-11590 GCA_035506315.1 Opitutaceae bacterium | reverse complement strand
GGATCTGCAGTAGGCTGGCGACGGACGCGGCTTTGCCTTTCCGTCACGCACCACCATGGAAGTGATTTTTCTCGGCACCGGCACCTCGCAAGGCGTGCCCATGATTGCGTGCGATTGCGCCGTCTGCACCTCGGCCGATCCACGCAACCGCCGCACGCGCGTCTCCGTCCATGTGGTGATGGACGGTCTGCACGTGCAGGTGGACGCCACGCCGGAGTTCCGGTTGCAATGCCTCCGGGAGCGGATCGTCTGGATCGACCAGTTCATCCTCACGCATGGACATGCCGACCACATCGTGGGAATGGACGATCTGCGCCGGTTCTGCGACCTGCTGGGAGGGAAGGCGCTGCCGGTGTATTCGACGGCCGAGGGTCTCGCCCGCGTCCAGGCCCTCTATCCGTACGCGATCCACGAACGGCCGGTGGCGAGGGGCTACGCGGCGTTCCAGTTGCTGCCCATGCCGGCGCAACTCGAGCTGCCGCAGGGCACCATTCGATCGACGCTCCTGCCCCACGGCGATGTGCAGACGCTCGGCTTGCTCTTCACCGAACGCAGCAGTGGGAAGCGGTTCGCCTACTACACCGATTGCAAGCGGGTGCCGCCCGAGGCGGTTGAACTCGCCCGGGGGGCGGACGCAGTGGTGCTGGATGGCCTGCGCCCCATGGCGCATCCCTCGCACTTGAGCATTGCCGAGGCCGTCGCCGTTGCGCAGGAGATCGCGGCGCCGCAAACTTATCTCACGCATCTCACCCACCTGAGCGATCATGGTCCCACCGAGGCGGCCCTGCCGCCCCGGGTCCGGCTGGCCTGCGACGGGCTCCGGTTGTCGCTCTGATTCAGGGAGGGAAAACGTTTTGGCGGGGTCTTTTTCATCGCGATCTTCATTGCCTCGGTTGTGCGCCGGGAGTTTTCTGACGCAATCTGCTTGCCGACGGCACGCGAACGTGAAAACCGGAAGGCCGCAATTCGACATCACCGATGAAGCCAGCCCCCATTTATACCCTTGCCGTGGCGTGTTTGCTCCTCGCGGCTTGCAGTAAAAAACCCGCCGACAGAACTGCGCCCGGCCAGCCGAAAGAAGTGCCCAAGCTGGTGGCGGCCGAGGCGGCCAACCTCGTGAGTGAAGCGTCGTTTGCCATCCAGATTCGCGATTACGCCCGCGCCGAGAAAAGCCTGGCCCGGGCGGTCGAATTGCGGCCCGACATACCCGATTGGTGGTTGAGCCTGGGTTCCGCGTGCAAACGCCAGGGCAAGACCGGCGATGCCCGCTCCGCGTACAAAAAGGCCCTCGCGCTTTACGAGAAGCGGTATGCGGCCACGGCCGACGTAATGGATTTGCAGCAGCAAATCATCATGCTTGTCCTGCTCGGCCGCGAGGACGACGCCCGCAAACTGCTGGAACAGTCCTGCAAAAAACAGCCTGACCAGCCGGTGTTGAAGCGCCTTTCCGACGGCAAGATCGTCGATCAATTGCTGCGCGATCCGAACATCCAGCAGCTGAAAATCTGACCGCGGGGCGTTTACACATACACCGCGCCGCCCAGCAATTTTTCGCCGTCGTAGATGGCGAGGATCTGGCCGCTGGCCAATGCGCGCTGCGGTTGGGCAAAACGGATGAGCGCGCTCCCGCCGCCTTCGGGCTCGAACTCGAGCGCCACGCGCGGATCGCGATAGCGCACACGGCCTTCGAGTGTGCGCCGCTCCGTCACTGGCACTCCGATCCACGAGAGGCTGTGCACACGAATCTCGCGGCACCACAGGCCGGGCGCGTCGGGGCCGTCGAACGCCACGAGCAGCGCATTGTCGGCGGCGCGCTTGCCCACCACCACGTACGCGTGGAAATCGCTGTTGGACGGGATGCCGATGCCTTTGCGCTGGCCGATGGTGTAATAGTGCAGCCCGCGGTGCTGGCCGAGCTCAACCCCGTCGGTCGCCCGCACGACCGGACCCGGCCGGTCGGGCACGTAGGCGCGGAGAAAATCCTGCATCTTCACCTGGCCGATAAAGCAGATCCCCTGGCTGTCCTTCTTCGCCGCATTGACGAGGCCGGCCTCGCGGGCGAGAAGACGCAACTCGGGCTTGGTGAGGTGCCCGATGGGAAAGCGCGCATCGCGCAGTTGTTCCTGGCTGAGCCGAGCTAAGAAGTAGGTCTGGTCCTTGTTTTTGTCGGTGCCCTCGAAAAGTTCGCAGTTTTGGGTTTCGGGTTTTGGGTTTCGGGTTGTTTCAATTCCGCCATCCGCGATCCGCAATCCGCATTCGACGCGTTGAGCGTAGTGTCCAGTGGCGACGGCGGCATAGCCGTGCTCTTTCGCCCAGGCGCGAAAGACGCCGAATTTGATCTCCCGGTTGCACATCACATCCGGGTTCGGCGTAAGGCCGCGCGCATAACCGTCGAGCAGGTATTGCACGACGCGTTCACGGTAATCCTGCATCAGGTTGACCACCTGAAATTCGATACCGATCTGCCCGGCCACGCGGCGCGCGTCGGCAATGTCCTCCTCCCACGGACAACGGCCGATCACCTGGTCCTCGTTGATCCAGTTTTTCATGTAGGCGCCGGCGACCTCGTAACCTTGCTGCTGGAGGACCAGGGCGGCCACCGAGCTGTCGACTCCGCCCGACATCGCCACGAGGATTTTTTCGGTTTGCGCCACGCTGCCAACGTCGCGGGTGCGACGGCGCCTTGTCAAATATCCTCATGCGCGGTCCTGGTGGGTCAGCAAGTTGTAGCGGCGGTCTATGACCGCCGAAAGAAGCCAGGATCGGCGGTCATAGTCCGCTGCTATAGGACCACAGTCAGGTTGACCGTGACACGTTCGGGCCGCCCGCCCGCCGATGCGGATCCGCGGAATGGGCGCAAGTATTTCATTTGCCCTGGCCCGAATCGGGCGACGGAATACGCGTCCTCCCCGGTATGTCGTCGCCCGCCCGCAAAATCGTTCAAGCCTGGCTGACCACGCCCACCACGGGCGCAATCGAGCTGGCTCATGACTGGCGGGAGCCGACCGCACCCGAATTGGTGCTATCCGGCGGCGTGGCTTTCGCTGCGCTCACGCGGGTCCCGGATCATACCTATGGCTGCGAGAGCGGCTATTTCGTCAGTCCGCGTGGCGAGATTTTTTTCTTCCTGCAACTCGATCATCATCCCGAGATCGACCCGGCGGCGGACGTCGTTTACCTCGCCGGCGATTTCAACGACTGGCAGAAGGCCGTGGGGCAGGCGGAGTGGGCGTTGCTGCCGGCCTCGCTCGACGGCGAGCGGGTGCTGCTGTGGTCCGGGCCGGCGGAGCGGTTTCTGGCCCGTCAGGGGCAGCGGTTCAAGTTTGTGACCGGGCAGCATCGTTGGCTCGAAGTGCCGGCGGGCGCGCCCAACGCCGTGCGCGACGACCTCGGCAATATCAACCGCGCGATCGATCCGGCGCGCACGGGCCGCCACCTGTTCCGCTTCACCCTGGCCGCGCCGGTCGAGCTGGCGAAACCGTGGCGGGTCGAGTGGCTTCAGGGTAGGGGCGACGGTGCCCCGTTGCGTCCTGATGGATATTTTTTTGAGCTCCAATCGAAGTTGCCGCTTGGCGCCATCGTGGGGAAAAAGGAGACGGTCTTCCGCCTCTTCGCCCCGCGGGCGAGTCGGGTGGAGGTGTGCGTGTCTGCCACGCTGGAGCAGCAGAAGGCGCCGCATCGATATCCGCTCACCCGCCGGGCCGAGCCGCCAGCCACGGGCGGGACTGCCACCGAGCCGGTGTCGGACTCCGGGCCGGGCTCTCCGACCGACTCCTGGCAGGGCGTGTGGGAGGTCACGTTGAATCTCAACCTCCACGGCTGGTTCTACTGGTACCATATCGACGGACCGAACGACGAATTCGGCGCGTTCCATCCGCAGCTGCGCGTGCTCGATCCCTATGCGCTCGCCGTCGTGAACCGCGACGGGCCCGGCATCGTGCTCGATCCCGCGTGGGTGGGCAAGGGCGACCGCCATTTTCGCACCCCGGGGTGGCAGGATCTTGTGATCGCGGAGGCGCACGTGCGCGATCTCATGGCCCGGGCGCCGGTGACCGTCCCGGCCGGGGAGCGGCTCGGGTTCACCGGTTTGCGCCAATGGGTCGAAAGCCCGGATTTTTACCTGCACCGTCTGGGGGTGAACTGCGTGGAACTTCAGCCGGTGACCGAGAACGACTCGGCCACGCGCGAGGAGTATCACTGGGGCTACATGCCGGTAAACTGGTTCGCTCCGGCGAGCGGCTATTCACTCGCGCCCACCGGAGCGTCGGGTGTGCCCGAGTTGCAGGCGCTCGTGGCCGCGCTGCACCGGCGCGGCCTGGCCGTTTTGCTCGACGTGGTGTTCAATCACGTGGGCGTGTCGCCGTCCCTGATGGCCATCGACAAGCTTTATTACTTCGAGATCGACCCGGCCGGGAAGCTCGCCAATTGGAGCGGTTGCGGCAACGACGTGCGGGCCCGGTCCGCCATGGCGAAGCGCCTCATCATCGACAGCTGCCGGCATCTGATCGAGACCTACGGCGTGGACGGATTCCGCTTCGACCTCGCGGAGCTGCTGGGCGTGGACGTCCTGCGCGAGATCGAGGCGGCCCTCAAGCGCGTGAAGCACGACGTGATCCTGATCGCCGAGCCCTGGAGTTTTCG
The DNA here is from genome assembly GCA_035506315.1 of Opitutaceae bacterium. Classification (GTDB taxonomy): domain Bacteria; phylum Verrucomicrobiota; class Verrucomicrobiia; order Opitutales; family Opitutaceae; genus MWDT01. The sequence goes on along the minus strand of DATJPQ010000223.1, from coordinate 6,949 downwards.
CGGCCACATTGCGGGCGCCCTCCGCGACACCGGCTGGGCGTCCTGGAACGACGGCTACCGCGATTTCGTCCGCGACTACGTGCGCGGCGGCAGCACGGCGGCGCAGTTGGAATACTATTTGAAGGGGTCGCCGTGGTATTTCGCCAAGTGGCCCGCGCAGACGGTCAACTATACCGAGTCGCACGACGACCGCACCTGGATCGACCAGATCACGGAGAACGCCAACCACAATGGCCAGCAGCCGACGGCCAACGACCGCCGGCGCACGCAGCTGATGGCGGCGATCCTGTTCGCCTCGATCGGCATCCCGATGATCGCCGCCGGCCAGGATTTCTTGCGGACGAAGCAGGGGGTGACCAACACCTACCAGCGCGGCGATCTCAACGCGCTCGATTATCGCCGCATCCACCGCTTCCCCGGCACGCACGCCTATTTCGCCGAGTGGATCGAGTTTCGCCGGAGCGATCGCGGGCGGCTGCTGCGGCAATGGTCGCGGCCGAGCGAGGGTTTTTTCCGGAGCTTCGCCGCCAAGGATTCGACCGCGCTGGCGCTGCTCTACAATGCCGACCGCTCGCAGGGCCCCGAACATCTGCTGTTCGCGATCAACCCGACGCTCGACGATGTGACCATATCGCTCGACGCGGAGACGGTCTCCCGCCCGTGGCGTCAGGTGGCGGACCAGGAACGCTTTTTTGCCGACGGCATGCTCGGTATGTCCCAGCCGGTGGAGCTCGAGCTTTTTCTGCCGGCGCTCAGCTGCGGTTTGTGGATCAGCTGGGCGTGAGGGGCCTGCGTGCCAATCACCGAAGGGAATCGCTCTGTGGGCCAAATCGGTAGGGCGGATTATCCCTAATCCGCCGCGGATCGCGGGAGTCGGCGCGTTAAGCTTGCCCGCCGTGGCGGGGATAACGCGCCCTACCTGCGGATCAGAACGAGTACGCTTGGGGCTGCTTTGGCGCGTTTGTCCATTACAACTCTCGTCGGTGGTTCGACCTCCTTACGCCTTGCGCCACTCGACGAAGCTGGGTTCCTTAAGCCCCTTATGAGTGCAGGAAAATTTTTTCTCGCCGTCCTCGGTGCCTTCGTCGCCCTCGCCATCATTGGCGCGCTATGGGTTTCGAGCATCTTCAACCGTCTCGTGACGCTGCAGCAGGGCACGGATGCCGCCTGGGCCCAGGTGCAAAACGTCTATCAGCGCCGCGCCGATCTTGTCCCCAATCTGGTCAACACGGTGTCGGGCGCCGCCAATTTTGAGAAATCCACCCTCACCGAAATTACCGAGGCCCGCGCGTCGGTCGGCCGGGTGCAGCTCCCCTCCGGCGGCGCGCCGACCGATCCGCAGAAATTTGCCGAGTTTGAGAAATCCCAGGCCCAGCTCAGCGGAGCGCTTTCCCGGTTGCTGGTCGTTGCGGAGAACTACCCAAACCTCACGGCGACCGCCGGATTTCGCGATCTGCAGGCGCAGCTCGAGGGCACGGAGAACCGCATTTCCGTCGAACGCGGCCGCTTCAACGAGGCGGTGCAGGCCTACAATACCGCGATCAAGCGCTTTCCCGCGGTGATTTTTGCCGGCATGTTCGGACACGCCGCGCGTCCCTACTTCGCTGCGACCACCGGCGCGGAAAAACCGCCGGCCGTGCAATTCGATTTTGGCGCCAAGCCGGCTACGGCCAAACCGTAGCCTGTCTCCTGCGCTGTGAATTCTCCGATGCGCTGGCCCCTCATCCTTCCGCTGCTCGGCGCGCTCCTCCTTGGGGCGGTGCACGGGGCTGAGGTGATCCCGCCGGCGCCGCTCAAATACTTCAACGATTATGCTGGTATCGTCCGCGCCGACGCCGCCCGCCAGCTGGACGCCGAGCTCACCCAGTTCGAACGCACGACCTCCAACCAGATCGTCGTCGCGATTTTTCCGTACATGCAGTCGGATTCCTCGATCGAGGACTATACCGTGCGGGTGGCACAGTCTTGGCGCGTCGGCCAGCGCGACAAAAAGAATGGCGCCGTCTTGTTCATTTTTTCGCAGGATCGGAAATTATACATCCAGGTTGGATATGGCCTCGAAGGGGTGCTGCCCGATGCGCGCTGCAAGCAAATCATCGCCAATGAAATTACGCCGCGCTTTCGGACCGGCGACTACACCGCCGGAGTGACGGCGGGAGTGCACGCCCTCATGGCAGCGACGCGGGGAGAATATCATGGCACCGGTCGGATCGTCGCGGAGAAATCTCCCTCGATCATTTCCAGCCTGTTTCCGGGCATCATCTTCTGGCTGTTCTTTGGGGCCCTCGCCATCCACAGCGTATGGCGCGCGCGCCGTGGATTTGTCTATGGCGGTAGCGGGTCGAGTACCTGGATCGATTTCGGCGGCGGCGGTGGAAGTGGAGGCTTCTTTTCGGGCGGCGGGGGTGGCGGAAGCTTTTCCGGCGGCGGAGGCAGTTTCGGCGGGGGTGGGGCGGGAGGCAGTTGGTGAACGCATGAAAAAGTCCTTCTTCATTTTTTCAGTGCCTGACATCGACCATGCTCGCGTGGTGGCTGCGATTCAGGCCGCGGAAAAAAAGACCTCGGGCGAGCTGCGCGTGCTGCTGGCGCGGCACAAGGCCCCGGACGCCGTGGCTGCGGCGCGCCGGCACTTCGAGCGTCTGGGCATGACGCACACGAAGCACCGCAATGGCGTGCTCATATTCCTGGCGCCACGCTCGCGCACCTTCGCCGTCATCGGCGACACCGGCGTGCACGAAAAATGCGGCGATGCCTTTTGGCGCGAACTTGCCGACGCGATGAGCGGGTATTTCAAACGTGGAGAATTTACGGCGGGGCTGGTGCATGGCATCGAGCGGGCGGGCGCGTTGCTGGCCGAACATTTTCCACCCACGGCCGGCGATCGCAACGAACTGCCCGACGACATCGCAGAGGTGTAGCCGCGGCGACGCGACGAAACCGTTATTTCCGAATGTAGGGCCGGACCTCGTGTCCGGGCCGTCACGTAAGGCGTGGGGCTGAGAGAACGAGAACGAAGAACGAGAACGAGGCGGGTCAGTTCTTCTTCGCGGCTCAAAGCCACATCGCGTAGGCCATCTGGACCATGGCCGCGGCGGCGAGCAGGAGCGACACGTACCAGAGCTGCTTGCGTTTCATCACGAGACAGATCGATCCGATCGCGATGGAGATCTGGAAAATCGAAACCGCGAGCCCCATCTCCCCGCCCTTGCGGCTGGCGCTTCGCGCCGCCTCGCGGGCGTCATCGCGTTTGCGTTCGAGTGCCTTGGCCTGCTCGGTGATTTCGGCCTTTTCCTTGTCGTAACGGTCGACCTTGGCCCGGGCCTTTTCGATGGCCTTGACCGTGGCGGCGTCGGGCGTGGCGCCACTGCTGTGCTGGAGATCCTCCATCGCCATTTCGGCGAGGCTCTGTTTGATGGATTTCGCCTGGTAGTAGCTCCACTCGTCGGAGGCCTGCGCCTGGTTGAAAGTGGAGTCGTTGAGATTGGTCAGCACGCGCGACGAGTATTTGCCGCCCCATTGGGTCGCCACCGCGGCGAGCACGGCGATGAACACGATCGAGAGCGACGTGAGCTTGATCCAGGCTTCGCGTCGTTCCTTCTCCTTGGCCGCCTCGCGGTCGGCTTTCAGGTCGGCGACGAAGCCTTTCAGGTCCTTGAGTTCGTTTTCGTTCATGAGTGTGAAAAAATGTGGACGGCGAAAAAAACAGCCTCCCGCCCGAACGCAAGCGCAGGTTGTGGGCGGCTGGGGCAGTGAAAGTGAAAGGGTAAGGGAGGGTAAAAGTGAGAGTGAAAGTGAAAGGGGTAAACCCAGCCTCGTGACCTCGGCTGCTACAGAAAGCCGACTATTCCGTCCGATTTTCCGCCGCGGCGCGGCGGATTAAGGAGTTTGTCGGGCGGAGCGGTTTACGCTGCAGCGGCATCAGCGAGTGACCTCCGCACTTTATAGCCAAAATCCGACAAACTCCTAGCGGACCTCGACGGTGTGCATTGCGGACCAGTCGCCGGCGACGAGCAGCCAGGGACCGGCGCGGGTGGCGGCGGCGGGCTGGCCGTCGATGGTCACGGTGTCCTGGCCGGTGGCGGGCAGTTCGAGGCGGGCGGTCGTGCCCGGCGGCAGCGTGAAGGAGAGCGTGAAGGCGGCGCCGCGTTGCCAACGCACGTCGACCGGGCCGCGGGGCGTGGGCACCCGGCCTTCGCAGCGCGTGAGTGCGCCGGGGTGGGGACGGAGCCGGACGCACATCCAGCCGGGAGCGAGAGCGCTCACCCCGAGGACGTAACGCGGCAGCAGATTGGCGGGCGCGGTGCCCCAGGCATGGTTCCAGTCCTGATTGGGCTTGTAGCGATTGTCCCAAGCTTCCCAGGTGATCGTCGTGCCGCTTTCCAGCATGTGCCGCCAACTGCGGTCGCCAGGCGCGGCGATAAGCGCGAGCGCAGCATCGGCCGCATCGTTCTCGAACAACGCCGCGAGCAGATACTGCGCGGCATAGACCGAGCACGCCATGCCCTTCGTGCGGAGGAGCGCGACGACACTGGCGCGGTGTTCGGGTGGCACGAGGCCGAAGGCGAGCGGGAACAGGTTGGCGTGAAGCGAGGCGTGGTCGGTGCCGATGCCGTCGCGATAAACGCCGCGGACGGGGTCGAAAAATTCGCGCTGGAAGGCTGCGCCGGTCGAGCGCAGGCGGTCGGTCAGGGCCGCGGCATCGGTGTTGCGGTGCAACGCGCGGGCGAGTTCGGCCAGCAGTGCGACGGCGCGCAGGTGGAAGGCGTTGACGACGGAGTTGACCGGCGAGAAGACGAAACCGTCGCGCTCGCCGACAGGCCAGTCGACGATGTCGCCCTGTTTGATTTGCGCGGGCGTACTGACGAGCAGACCGTCGGGGCGGGCCCGGTCGAGGAGGAGCTTGGCCTGGAGTGCGTCGTAACGGGCGGCGAGCCAGGCGGTGTCGCCGGTCTGCATCCAGTCGGCCTGGGCCATGAAGATGACGTGGGCGGCCCACTCGGTCGGCCAGGTGGGGTATTTAAGCAGCCGGTCGAAGGTATCGCGCGCCATCGTTGGATCGGGATCGCAGGCGTAATGGCTGAGCTGGTTAAGATAGGCGTCGGCTTCGTAAGGGATCCGCTCGCGATCGCCGTCGACATAGACGCCGGCAAACGTGGTCGCCTTGATCGAGTAGCGGCAGAGCTCCCAGATGCCGTTGAGCGTGGCGTCGTCGCAGTGGAAGGCTGCAGCGTCGTCCTGCCAGGTGAGGGCGAACGCGGCGCGGCGTTCCAACTGCGCTTGGTGCAACGGGCCGGGCCAGCCCTCGATCTCGACCCAACGGAATGGCAGCACGACGCCCCAGTCGGCCGGCGTGAGGACGGCGGCGGGCTGCTTGGTATTGCGGGCGTCGGCGGCGGGGGCGACAACGAGCGGCGCCGGGCCGGCGAGGGTGGTGGTGGCACGGGCATAGCGGATGGTGCCGCCCGGCTGGCGGTCTATACGGCCGGCTTTGAGCGCCTCGCCGAAATGCACGGTGACGGCGCCCGTGGCGCCGGCAGGCGGGAGCAGCCGGAGATTGCCAAAAGCGACGCGGCCGAAATCGGCCAGGAATACGCCGGGCGCAACCTCCGTCACCGCCTGCGGTGATTGCGTCACCAGCTTCGTGGGCGCAGCGGAAACAAGCGGAACGGCAAACGGCAGGGTGAGGGCGACAATCAGGCGGCGGCAGGGGATTCGGCTCACGGCGGGCAATGTGAACGGGCGGCGAGGCGAAGGGAAACGATTTTCGCGAAGACGAGGCTGGGGCGGGTAGGGCGGATTATCCTTAATCCGCCGCGGATCGTTAGTAGGCGGCGCGTTAAGGATAACGCGCCCTACCAGGAAAGAAAAAGCCCCGGGGCGGTGATTTTCCGATTGTAGGGCCGGACCTCGTGTCTGGGCCGTCCGGAAAGCATTCCACTCAAACTCGCAGCCACAAGAATACGAGACGCGGCCTGCCGACGAGCGGCAGCCCTACAACTAACTTGTTCACGGCACTTCGTAGATTTCCACCAGGGCGACGCCGGTGGTGTTGCCCACGCCGCTTACCTGCGCGGTGTAGGCGCCGGGCGGCAGGGTGAGAAGCAGCGCGGCATCTTTGGAGTTTGCGTCGAGGGCGAAGGCGTACACCTGCGCTGCCACGGCGGCGACAGTGGTGTCACCGCCCCAGTCGTCGTTTTGGGCGAGGAGCGTGTTGCTCTGAAAGACCTGGAGCTGCGGATTCGCCAGTGCGCCACTCACGCCGTAGCGCGCGAGTGTCGGGCCAATGCCGCGGATGAGCACGGTGCGGCTGACATTACCGGTGATCACGAAACCGGCGATCAAGATATTGTCGCCGATGCCAAGCTGGTCGCGCGCGGAGAGACTGGCCAGCCGCGCGGTTGGCGTGCCGGGGTCGGCGTCGTAAGCTTCGACCAGTGCCACGCCGGTACCACCTTGGGCGGTGAGGTGGGCTGTGTAGACGCCACTCGGCAGGGTAGCGAGCAACGCGGCGTCCTTGGAGTTCGCCGGAAGAGAGAATGCGCCAACTTGGGTGAAGACGTTGGTCAGAGCCGTCGTGCCGCCCCAGTCGTTGTTTTGCTGGAGCACGGTGCCGGCGACGTTGAAGAGCGTGAGCGCCGGATCGGCGAGAAATCCGCTCACGGCGAAGGACGATAGGCCTGGCCCAACGCCGCGCAGCAGCAATTGTTTGTTGCTGTTACCACTGATGGCGAAACCAGCGATTAGCGTCTGGTCGCCGTTCCCGGTGAGTCCACGGGCGGAGAGGCTGCCCAAGCGCACAACCAATGTGGTCGGCACGCCCTGGCAGATTCGATCATTGAAGGAGTCAGCTACAAAAATGAAGCCGGCAGCATCCACTGCTAAGCCGTAGGGTCCGTAAAGTTGTGCAATGCTGCCAGAGCCATTGAAGCTGCCGTGATTCCCGACTTGG
>DATJPQ010000222.1:0-3006 GCA_035506315.1 Opitutaceae bacterium | reverse complement strand
TAACATCACCCCATGCCGACCGAGCCCGCCCCTCTTCACCGCGCGATTGTTCCGGCACCGCAGTTGCGCCGGCCGGAACTGCTCGCCCCGGCCGGCGACTGGGAGTGCGCTCGCGCGGCAGTCGAAAATGGCGCCGACGCGATCTACTTCGGACTCGAGCGGTTCAATGCCCGCATGCGTGCCAAAAACATCACGCAGGCTGACCTGCCGGCATTGATGGCGTTTCTGCACCAGCGGGGCGTGCGCGGCTATGTGACCTTCAACACGCTCGTCTTCACCTCCGAGCTCCCCGAGGCCGAGGACTGCCTCCGCACGATCATCGCTTCCGGGGTCGATGCTGCCATCGTCCAGGACGTGGGCATTGCGCGCTTGATCCGGGCGCTATCGCCGGATTTTCCCATTCACTGTTCCACGCAGATGACGATCACGAGCACTGCGGGCATCGATTTTGCCCGTGAGCTGGGCGCGCAACTCGTCGTCCTGGCGCGCGAGAACTCGCTGCAGGAAATCGCTGCGATCCAGGCGGCACAGGGTGGGGCAGCGTGGCCGGGCGCCGCCGAAGCCAACGGCGGAGATTGGCATCCCCGCCCGGCTCCGCTGTTGCTCGAAGTTTTCGTCCACGGTGCATTGTGCGTCGCTTACTCGGGTCAGTGTCTCACGAGCGAAGCGCTGGGCGGACGTTCCGCCAATCGCGGCGAGTGCGCGCAAGCCTGCCGCCTGCCCTACGACCTCATCGCCGACGGCCAACGGGTCGAACTCGGCGACCGCAAGTACCTCCTCAGTCCGCAGGATCTCGCAAGCGTCGAAGTACTGCCCGACCTCGTGCGGGCCGGCGTGGCGTCGCTCAAGATCGAAGGTCGCCTCAAGAGCCCCGAATATGTGGCCAGCATTACCCGCGTTTACCGCCAGGCGCTGGATGCGATTTGCCCGGCCGTGAGTCCACGGCCAGAGGTCCAGACCGCGGATGGTGCGTTGTCTCCGGCCTCTCCGCTCTTCGCTTTCCGCTCTCCGCTTTCCCCCGCGGTGTCACCCTCGACCCAGTACGAGCTGCAGATGGCCTTTTCCCGCGGACTCTACACCGGCTGGTTTCGCGGCACCGACAACCAGGCGCTCGTCCATGGCCGCTTCGGCACCAAGCGCGGCGTGCTGCTGGGCGAAGTGACGCGAGTCGACGGCGAGACCGTGCAGCTTCGCCTCGTGGCGCCGCTGAAACCCGGCGACGGCGTGGTCTTCGATGCCGGCCGGCCCGAGGACGGCGAAGAGGGCGGCCGCGTTTACCAGGTCGAGCCCCGCGGGCGCGAGACGGTGCTGCGGTTCGGACACGGCGATATCGATTTCCGCCGTGTGCAGGCCGGTCACCGGGTATGGAAGACGAGCGACCCGGCGCTCGAACGCGAACTGCGCGCCACCTTCGCCGGCGACAAGATTCGTTTTCGGCGTCCAATCGCACTCGAAGTCCACGGCCGGGCTGGCGCGCCGCTCACGGTGATCGCCCACGACGGCGCGGGCCACGTGGTGCAGGTGGAGTCTGCGGTGCCGCTCGGCGTCGCCGAGAAGCAACCGCTCACGGTCGGGCGCCTGCGCGCACAACTCGGCCGCCTCGGCGGCACGCCCTTCCGGCTCGGCGCTTTTCAATCGTTGCTCGAGGGCGAGGTGATGCTGCCGGTCAGCGAGTTGAACCGCCTGCGCCGCGACGTCGTCGCGGCTCTCGACCGTCTGCGAGTGCAACCATTGCGTTGGACGATAACCGAAGCACCGGTGGGAGCGAGCTTGCGCGCGATTCAGCCCGTCGCTTGCAGGCAGGCTCCTACCACTTCGGTTGTCCCTGAACTCATCGTCCTCGTCCGCAACCTGGCGCAACTCGAGGCCGCCTGGTCCGCCGGGTCGCGCACCCTCTATTGCGAGTTCGAAAACCCGAAACACTATCGCGCGGCCGTCGCCCGCTTCCGCGAGCTGCAGGCTGATGAAGCCGCCGATTCGCCGTCCGAAAGCGAAAATCTAAAAGCCAAAATAAAAAATTCCTCGATCTGGGTCGCGCCGCCGCGGGTGTTCAAACCGGGCGAAGAATGGATTCTCCGGCAGGTACGCTCCAGTGACGCCGACGGCTACCTCGTGCGCAACTACGACCATTTGCGGTTTTTTGCGGCCGACCGGAAACGCGGCGATTACTCGCTCAACGTCGCCAACCCTCTCGCCGCCGACTACTTTCTCCGTCGCTATGGACTCGAGCGCGTGACGGCGAGCTACGACCTCAACGTTGCGCAGCTCGAAGCGTTGCTCGCGGCGGCGTCGCCCGCGTGGTTCGATATCACGATCCATCAGCACATGCCGCTCTTTCACATGGAGCACTGCCTGTTCTGCGCGTTTCTCACGACCGGCCACGATTACCACGACTGTGGCCGGCCGTGCGACACCCGCCGGGTGGAACTCCGCGATCGCGTGGGTGCGCTCCTGCCGCTCAAGGCCGACGCCGGTTGCCGCAACACCGTTTTTAACAACCGCGCCCAGACCGGCGCGGAATTTCTGCACCGCTTCCGGGCGCTGGGCGCGCGGCAGTTCCGGGTGGAATTCGTCGACGAGCCGGCCGACGAGGTGGCGCACACGGTGCGGCGTTACGGGCAGCTCTTGCGGGGCGAGATCACCGGCACGGACATCTGGCGCGAGATGAAACTGATCAACCAGCTCGGCGTCACCCGCGGCCAGCTCGAAACCGCTCCGCAGCAGATCGCAAAAAAATCATAACTGCACAAACAATCGCGACCCTCGTCTTGACGGGTGATTTGCGGGCCTTGGCACTGCTGCCCGTTGACACTTATTACGGGTCAAACCGCTGGAGGGGAGCGGCCGTTTTTTGCTTTGGCGTGACGGGCGGCACCTGCGAGCGTTGCCCCATGCAAACTGACATGCTGGTCCCGGTTTTATTCGCGGTGCTGGGTCTGGTTTTTGTGGGCTTGATCGGATGGGCCGGGGCGCGCAGCACCCGCCGGGCGCGTGAGCAGGCCCAAC
>DATJPQ010000221.1:0-5500 GCA_035506315.1 Opitutaceae bacterium | reverse complement strand
GAATGGCTGCGCGACCGGGCGCAACAGGCGGGGATCGTGATGAGCGTTTGCACGGGAGCCCTGGTGCTGGCGCGAGCCGGGCTGCTCGGGGGCCTGCGCGTCACCACGCATTACGAGGCCCTCGACCTGCTGCGGGCCCTGGAGCCCCGGGCGATCATCGACCGTGGTGCCCGTTTCCACGACAACGGGAAAATCCTCACGGCGGCCGGCGTGTCGGCCGGTATTGACTGCGCCCTTCATGTGGTGGCGCGTCTGCTGAGTCCCGCCGCGGCCGAAGAAACCGCCCGCTACATCGAATATGAACGCCGTGAAAACTAATCCGGGGCCGACCAAAACGGCGCTCATCATCGCCTTCGCGACCATTTATCTGGTCTGGGGCAGCACGTACCTGGGCATCCGCGTGGCCGTCGAGACGATGCCACCGTTTCTCATGGCCAGCCTGCGGTTTATCGTCGCCGGTTCGTTGCTGCTCGCCTTTCAACGGCTGCGCGGACCCCTGCGCCTCCGGCCACACCACTGGCGCGACAACATCATCACCGGCATATTTCTGCTCTTGGGCGGCAACGGCCTCGTCTCGTGGGCCGAGCTGTCGCTGCCTTCGGGCGTCACGGCGTTGATCATCGGTTCGCAGCCGCTCATGATGGTGCTGACTGCCTGGGCGTGGCCGGGCGGGGTGCGGCCCGGTAAATTGACGATGGTCGGGTTACTGCTCGGCTTCGCCGGCGTGGCCTGGCTGGCGGCGCCATGGGAAAGCGCGGCCGGCGGTGCGTTGCCGGTCGGCGGCTTCATCGCAGTGCTGGCGGCCTGCGTCTTCTGGGCGTACGGTTCGATCTACAGCCGGCACGCCCGCGAACCGGCCGCCCCCTTCACCGCCTCGGCCCTGCAGATGCTGGCCGGCAGCGCGGCGCTCGCGCTCGTGGCGCTGGCGCGGGGCGAGGTGGCGGCGTTTTCGCCGGCCGCCGTGTCGGCCCGTTCGTGGCTGGCCTTCGGTTATTTGACGAGCGTGGGCTCGCTCGTGGGTTTCTCGACGTTTGTGTGGTTGATGAAACACAGCACGCCGGCGCGCGTGGCCACCTACGCCTATGTAAATCCGATTGTGGCGGTATGCCTCGGCTGGCTGATCCTGCGCGAACCGATCACTTCGCGCACGCTCGTCGCCTCGGCGGTGATCGTGACGGCGGTCGCGATCATCACCGTGCAAAAATCGCGGAGCGCGCCGGTTCTCTCCGCCCCGGCGCCTGCACCGCGCCGTGAAGCGGCGTGACGCCAGTTGTAGCGCAGGCATCCCTGCCTGCTTCCGGGATCGATGCAGGCTGGAAGCCTGCGCTATATCTGAAAGACCAACCCAGCCTCGTAACCTCGGCTGCTACGGCCACCCGGTTCACCGCCGCACCGATCGCGGCGCGAGAGACGCCCGGCCGGACACCTGCGGCTACAGTGCAATTAAAACCGCTCTCAGTCCCCGCCCGTTGCTGCCGCTTGGTATGTCTCGACGTGCCGGGAGGGACTCATAGGCTCGGGCGTGTTGCGGCGAGGACCTTTCGCCCCACTTTCTTTCGCAGTCGGCCACGAGCAGACCGATTCATCCGAGCGTCAACTTCATGCGCCTGTTCCGCCCTCCCCCCGAATTCACCGATCCGGCCAAGCTCCGGACCGCCCGCATCGTTTATTCCGTCGTGGGGATCGTCATGGCCCTGGCCTTGGGATTTCTGCTGGTCGCCGTTTGGATTCTGCACGAGGACACGTCCCATTGGGTGTATTCCGTCGGCCTGGGCAGTGCTGCCTGCCTCGCCATCCTCGAGCTGAACAACCGCGGCCGGGTGCGCGCGGCGGGCATCCTGCTGGTGGCAATGCTCTGGGTGCAGGTCACCGGATTTGCCGCCCTCGGGGGCGGCCTTCTGGCACCGATCACCTCGGGCTATCTCGTGCTGATCTTTCTCGCCGGTTTTCTGCTGGGAGCCCGGGCCACGTGGTGGACGGCTGCCCTCTGCGGCGGCACCTGCCTGGTTTTTTTCGCCGCCGAATACGCCGGGTGGCTGCCGCCCGGGACCGAGCACCATACGATACAAGCCCATGGCGCGATCCTGGCCCTGATGATGCTGATTGTGCTCGGACTGCAGCATCTCGCCGCCCGCAATGTCGCCGCGCGCGCCGCCAACGAAGCCGCCCTGCGCGCTTCGGAGGACAAATTCCGCGCGCTCTTCGCCGCCATGCGCAACGTGGTGCTCGTGCTCGACGGTGACGGCCGACTGCTGGAAATCGCGCCCACCAATCCCGATCCGCTTTACCGGCCCGCCCCCGGGTGGCTCGGCAAGACCCTGGCCGAGGTTTTCCCGCCAGAGCTGGCCGCCTTTTTCGCCGAACAAATCCGCCTCGCCCGGGCCGCCAACCAGCCGCACTTCTTCGATTACAGCCTCCCCCTCGGCGACCGTGTCCTGTGGTTCACCGCCACGCTGTCGCCCCTGCCTCCCGGCCGGCTGCTGCTCGTCGCCCGCGATATCACCGACCGCAAACAGGCCGAGGAGGCGCTCCGGCGCGCCCAGACCGACCTCGAACAACGGGTGCAGGCCCGCACCCTCGAGCTGAACCGCACCAACTACGCGCTGATCGGCGAAGTCACCGAGCGCGCCGCCGCCGAAAGCCGCCTGCGCGCCTTCGCTGCCGCCCTGCCCGACACGGCGTTCATCGTCGACGCCGAGGAGCGCTTCGAGGAGGTTCTCACCGCCACGAGTCCGTTGCCCGGCATCGCCCCGGCCGCACTGCAGGGCCGCCCGCTCGCCGATTTTTTCGCCACCGGCCTCGCCGAGGCGTATCATCACGTGATCCTGCGCGTGCTCGAAACCGGCGAGAGCCAAAGCATCGAATATGCGCTGCCCACCGCCGACGCCACCCGCTGGTTCGAGGGCCGGGCGGCGCCCCTGCTGCTCGGGGGCGGCGGCCGCAAGCTCGTGGTCTTCGTGGTGCGCGACATCACCACCCGGAAGCAGACCGAGGAAACCCTGCGCAAGCTGTCCCGGGCGGTCGAACAGAGTCCCACCTCCATCGTCATCACCGACCGCGAAGCGCGCATCGAGTACATCAACGCCCGTTTCACCGCCCTTACCGGCTATACGCCCGCGGAGGTGCTCGGCCGGAATCCCCGCGTGCTCAACTCCGGCGAGACCCCGCGCGAAACTTTCCGCCAGATGTGGACTACCATCCTCGCCGGGCTCGAGTGGCGGGGTGAGTTCAACAACCGCAAAAAAAACGGCGAACTCTACTGGGAGGAGGCCGTCGTCTCGCCCCTCAAGAACAACGCGGGCGAGATCACCCACTTCATCGCCGTCAAGGAGGACATCACCCCCCGCAAGCAGGCCGAACAGAAGCTCAAGGCCGTGCTCGGCGAACTGGAGCGCTCCAACCGCGACCTCGAGCAGTTTGCCTACATCGCCTCGCACGATTTGCAGGAACCCCTGCGCCTCGTCTCCAACTTTGTACAACTCCTTGGCCAGCGGTACCGGGGGCGGCTCGATGCCGATGCCGATCAGTTCATCGGTTTCGCCGTGGATGGCGCGCAGCGCATGCAGACCCTGATCCAGGATTTGCTCGCTTACTCGCGGGTGGGCCGGGAAAACCTCCCCTTCGTCCCGGTCGATTGCGGTGCGATCATGGCCCAGGTCGTCCAAACCCTCAGCCTCGCCATCCGCGAACAGCACGCCGCCGTCACCTGCGATCCGTTGCCCACGGTATCCGGCGACCCCACCCTGCTCAGCCAGCTTTTCCAAAACCTCGTGGCCAACGCCCTCAAATTCCACCGCGACGAGCCGCCCCGGGTGCACGTCAGCGCCATGCCCACCGAGGACAAAAAAGCCTGGCAGTTCGCCGTGCGCGACAACGGCATCGGCATCGACGCCGAATTTTACGAACGCATCTTCGTGATCTTCCAGCGCCTCCACGGCCGCAGCAAATATCCCGGCTCCGGCATCGGCCTGTCCATCTGCAAAAAAATCGTCGAACTGCACGGCGGCCGCATCTGGGTGGACTCTGTGAAGAACCGCGGTACCGTCTTCTCCTTCACTTTGCCGCGCACTCCCACCGTATGAACCCGCTTGTTGCTTCGCCGGCTGTCGGCCATGACTCCCGTCCGTTTGAAATCCTCCTCATTGAGGACGAACCCGGTGACGTCCGTCTGACGGTCGAGGCACTGCGCTCCACCCGCGTGCGCAATCGCATCCACGCGGTCGAGGATGGCGTCGAGGCGCTCGACTTTCTGCGTCGTCGTCCACCCTTCGCCGGAGCCCCCCGGCCCGACCTCATCCTGCTCGATCTCAATCTGCCGCGCAAAGACGGCCGTCAGGTGCTGGCCGAGATCAAATCTGACGCCGCCCTCCGGACCATCCCGGTCGTCGTGCTGAGCACCTCGCGCGCCCGGGATGATGTGTTGCGCAGCTACGACCTTCACGCCAATTGCTTTATCAGCAAGCCAATGGATTTTAACGAATTTAACGCCGTGGTGAAATCGATCGAGGACTTCTGGCTCACGGTGGCCCGCCTGCCCTCTCCCATCGCATGAACCCCGTTCCCATCAATGTCCTCATCGTTGAAGACGAGCCCGGCCAGGCCCTTCTGATCGAAATCTCCCTCGGCAACAACGATCACCCCGCCTTCCGCTGCGAGCACGCCGACACGCTCGCGGGCGCCTGGGAACGCCTCGCCGCCGGGGGCATCGACGCTGTGCTGCTCGACCTCACGCTGCCCGACAGCACCGGCTTCGCCACCCTGGGGAAGACCCACGAAAAGTTTTCCAGGGTGCCATTGGTCGTCCTGACCGGACTGGACGACGAAGCGCTGGGCCTCCAGCTCGTGCAGGCCGGCGCGCAGGATTATCTGCCCAAGGGCCAGGTCACGCCGCCGCTGCTGGCGCGCACCCTGCGCTACGCGATCGAGCGCAAGCACACCCTGGTCGAGCGCGAGCGCCTGCTCGCCGAGCTGCAGGCCGCCCTCGCCGAGGTGAAGACCCTCAGCGGCCTCATCCCGATGTGCGCGAACTGCAAAAAAATCCGCGACGACACCGGCTATTGGAACCAGGTGGAAAGCTACATCGCCGCGCGCACCGACGCGAGTTTCACCCACGGCATCTGCCCCGAGTGCGCCAAGAAACTCTACCCCGATCTGCACCTGTACCCCGAACAACCGGAGAAAAAATCCGACCCCGGCAGCTAGCGCATCCGTCCGCCGTTCCTCCTGAGCCGGATTTTACCCGGAGGTCCTGGGGCGGCGGAGCCGCAACCCAAGCAACGGAGTTGAGACACAGAGCACACAGAGATTTGGGTCGAGGGCACAGAGGAATACATCTGCCTCCGTGACCTCCTTCGAACTCCGTTCACTATCTCCGAGTTTGTTGTTTTCCTGCGTGCATTTTCAACTGGTGTTTACGGAAACCGCTAATCCACGCTAATTCTCGCTAATCTGAAATTCGTGCTCGCTGATGTCGCTTCCCTCGGTACGCGATCAAAAATTC
>DATJPQ010000220.1:0-9056 GCA_035506315.1 Opitutaceae bacterium | reverse complement strand
GCAAGTCCCGCTGGCCGTTCAAGGATACGGATAAGCTCTTGCGCGGCCCGGGCGAAACGCTCAAGCGTCGTATCGCCGAAATCGAGGTTGTTTAAAAGGGACAAGGTTGTTTAAAAGGGACAGGTTAAAAATCTATTGACTTCATACCATCTTGTCACCCCGGTGGTGGTGGGCTTAAGCCCCTAATAACCGATGAGAATGGCGCGCATCAAGGTGAAGGCGGAAATGGGCGATGTCTCCTCTTTCATGAAACTGGTTAAGCAACGCTTCTCCGTCTGGTTCAACCGCAGTCACCGGCGCTACGGCACGCTCTGGTCGGAGCGTTTCAAGTCCGTCCTGGTCGAACCCCAAGGGAAAGCGCTCGAAACCATGGCCACCTATATTGATCTGAATTGCGTGCGCGCCGGCCTCGCCACCGACCCCAAAGACTACCGTTTCTGCGGTTACGCTGAGGCAGTAGCAGGAAACACCACCGCGCAGGCCGGGTTGTTTTCCGTAATCGGCGGCCTCTGGCCCGAGGCACAAGCCACCTACCGTCAGTGGCTATTTGGCACGGCCGCCGAAGCCCGCGAATCCGGCGGGACGGTCGATGCCGCGCTTTTGGAAAAAGTCGTCGCGGAAGGTGGAAGACTGCCGCTCTCGACCGTGCTGAGGTGCCGCATCCGCTACTTCACCGACGGCGCCGTGCTCGGCAGCAGAGCTTTTGTAGAACTGCATCTCAACGCCTACCGCACCGTCACTGGCCGACGCAAACGCACTGCCGTCCGCCCAATCCCGTCGGTCGCCGAATGGGGCTCGCCGCTGGCAACTTTGCGCGCTCTCCATAAAAACGGATTTGGCTGATTGTGGCGCGGCCGTTTGTAGAGTATCCGAAATGGGGAAGTCGCTTCGCTCGATACGCGGTTAAGCTTCCCCTTCCTATTCGCAGCAAAATCCCATCCGCGTTCATCCGCGATATCCGCGGAAAGATTCCTCTCCATCGTTCGGTTCCTTAGTAGATCACTTTCGTCAGGAACAGCCCTTGTGCCGGCGCGGTGGTCACGGCGGAGGTGCGGTGCCTGGACTCGAGGATCGCCTGCACGCGTTCCGGTGTGAGCTTCCCCTCGCCCACCGCCACCAGCGCGCCGACGATGCTCCGCACCATCTTGTAGAGAAACCCGTCGGCCTCGGCCGTGATGCGCACCCGCCGTCCGCGCCGGACGATCTCCAGCCGGCGCAGATGGCGCACCGTGTTTTCCCGCTTCACCCGGTTGAAGGCGCAGAAGGCCTGGAAATCGTGCTTTCCACGCAACACGGCGGCGGCCCGCTCCATCGCCGCGAAATCGAGCGGGTGAAAAAACGACCAGCAGAACGGCCGCGTGAAGGGGTCCGCCTCGCCGAGGCAAACGTGGTAGGTGTAGATCTTCCCCTTCGCCGAGAAGCGCGCATGAAACTCCGGGGACACGGCCCGCGCCGATTTGATCTGGATCGCCGACGGCAGGCCGGCCCGCAACGCCGCGACCAGTTTCTCCGGGCCGTGCCGCCAGGCCGCGTCGAAGTGGAAGACCTGACCCAGCGCATGCACGCCGGCATCCGTCCGTCCGCTGGATTGGATGCGCACCGGCGCGCCGAGGATCCGGGCCAGCCGCTTTTCGATCACGTCCTGGATCGCATCGCCACCGGTCTGACTCTGCCAGCCGGCGAACGCCGTGCCGTCGTAGGCGCAGACGCATTTCCAGCGCTGGGGGGCGGGTTTGGCGGAGTTCATGATGGGGGAGCGATGATTGATGTCATGATCGCCTGCCCCTCGGCAAGCCGTTGCGACAAGTCATTTCGACAAGCTCAAGGCCCCGAGCCTGCCGAGGGGCCCGGGGCGGGTGCAGGAGCGGACGCCTCCCTCGTAGGGGCGCGATCTTGTCGCGCCCTTCCGGAGAGGGCGCAGCCCTTCGATGAACTCAGGGCCTTGAGCTTGTCGAAACGGCAAGACTGCGCCCCTACGGTTACGGCAATCAACCGCAGCAGCAGGGTTGCCCTCCTCCGCAAATTCTTTCCACAGTTTCCGGCTTATGGGAAAACCCCGCTATCGCCACATCATCTGGGACTGGAACGGCACGCTGCTGAACGACGTTTCGTTGAGCATCGAGGTCATGAACGGGCTCCTCCGTGAGCACGGTCATCCGCCGATCGATCGCCACTGTTACCAGGAGATTTTCGATTTTCCGGTGCGGACCTATTACGAGCGCGCCGGTTTCGACTTCAGCCGCCACAGTTTCGAAGAACTTGGTTCTCGCTGGATCGCCGCATATGAAGCGCGCCGCCAGGAATGCCGCCTCCAACCGGGCGCGCGGTCGATTCTTCAGCGCATCCAAACCGTAGGGTTAACCCAATCCATCCTCTCCGCCTATCCGCAAAACACGCTCCATGAGATCGTGCGCCATTTCGGCCTGGAAACATACTTCGTCCGGATCCTCGGTTTGGACAACATCTACGCCCATAGCAAAGTCGAGCTGGGCCAGAAGTGGATCGCGGAACTTGGGGTTCCCGGCAAAGAAATCCTTCTCGTCGGCGACACGCTGCACGATCTGGATGTCGCCCAAGCCATTGGCGTGGACTGTGTGCTGGTCGCCTGCGGCCACCACCCGGAGGCGCGGCTGAGGTCGCGCACCGACCACGTAGTTGCCGACCTGAGCGGGCTGTCGAGCTTCGTACCATAGCCGGACAGTTGCAGGTAGGACGGCAATCAAACCGGCAGCGGACTTTTTACAGGAGGCCGCAGAGGACGCGGAGAAATGAGTTTTGGGTTACGGACCGGACCCTGAATTTTTGCAGGAGGCCGCAGAGAGCGCTGAGAGCTGGGTTTGGGATCCTGAGGTTTGGGTTTTGGGTTCCGATCCCGATACCCATATCTGCGTTATCTGCGAAATCTGCGGTTAAAAATCCTTCCGTGTCTTCCGTGTGTTCCGTGGGCGAACTCGTTTCGATGATCTGATCCGCGATCATCAGCGAAATCCGCGGAAAAATCAGAATTCCGGGTTCCAAATCCTCATTCGTGCCCATTCGTGTGATTCGTGGGAAAAATCCGAATCCGTGCCCATCCGTGTGATCCGTGGTCAATCCCTTCCGTGCCTGGCTGCTATTCCGGCGGCAAGGCGGGCGGCAGTCTTTGGTTCAGGAAATCCTGCAGGATGATCGCCGCCGCACGGGAATCGACGAGGCCGCTCGCGCGCACCGCCCGGCGTTGCGTCTTCGGCACCGCCGCCTCGGCTTCGTAGCTCGTGAGGCGCTCGTCCACCAGGTGCACCGGCAGGCCGAATTCCGCCCGCAGCCGTTCGGCAAAGGCGTCCACCTCCTTCGCCTTCGGCCCCACCGAGCCGTCCATGTTGTACGGATAACCGAGCACCAGATCGGTGATGCGCCGCTGGCGGATGACGCCGGCCAGCGCCGCCCAGCGTTTTTGCGGCTCAGCCTCGACCAACGCCGGCAGCGGCGTGGCCAGGCCCAGTTCGTCGCCGCCCGCGAGGCCGATGCGTTTCGTGCCGTAATCGATGCCCAGACAGCGCATGATCTGTAGCGGCGGTCTATGACCGCCGAAATGGATTTTCCTCTCGTCGGCGGTCATAGACCGCCGCTACAGGAAGGCCGCCCGCGTGTTTCGCCCTGCGCATGGCTCACAACCACCGCTGGCCGCCGGCCGTGGCCTCGACGCGCTTGAGCAACGCCTTGATTTCCTGCGCGCGGTCCTTGGGACACACCAGCGTGGCATCTGGCGTATGTACCACGATGAGGTCGTCGGCCCCGACCACGGTCAGCAGGTGCTCGCCCTGCGAAATCACCAGGTTGTTGCTCCCCTGCTCCACCAGCGCCCGGCCGCGCACGACATTGCCATGGGTGTCATGGGCGGAGTGCCGCGCGACCGCGGGCCACGCCCCGACATCGTCCCAATCGAACGACGCCGGCAACATCACGACGTTGTCCGATTTCTCGAGCAGGGCGTAGTCAACCGAGATCTTTTTCAACGCCGGGTACACCCGGGCGAGCACGGGACCGAGCGCGCGCTTCGCGGCGAGCGCCCGGCGCACCGGCGCGAAGGCGGCATGCAGCTCCGGGGCGAGTTTCCCCAACGCCGAATGCACCACCGGCACGCTCCAGATGAACATGCCGGCATTCCAAAAATACTCGCCGGACGCGAGGTAGCCCCGGGCCACGTCCGCGCCCGGTTTTTCGACAAACCGCCGCACATAATAAAACGGCTTCCGCCCAAAATTCCGCCACTTGGTGCCGCGCTGGACGTAGCCGTACGCGGTCGAGGGCTCCTCCGGCTTGATGCCAATCGTCACCATCACCCCGGCGGCGCCCGCTGCCGCAAATGCGGCACTCAAATTGGCCCGATAAGCCCGGGTATCGTGAATCACGTGATCCGCCGGAAGCACGGCGAAGACGCCTTCGGGATCGCGTTGGGCCACCAGCGCCGCCGCCAGCGCCACGGCGGGCGCCGTGTCGCGACCGACCGGCTCGGCGACAATGTTGGCGCGCGGCAGTTGGGGGCAGACCGTGCGCACCGCCGGCTCCTGCCGGGCACTGGTGATGATGAAAGTGTTCTCCGCCGGCACCAGCGCGCGCACCCGGTCGAGCGTCTGCGCCAGCATGGGCTTGGAGCCGACGATGGGCAGCAGGTGCTTGGGACAACGCAACCGGCTTTGCGGCCAAAACCGTTCGCCCCGCCCTCCGGCGATGATGACAACGAATTTCTCAGGCATCGGCCGAGAGTGGAGCAGCCCGCGGAAGCAGCGCAATTTCATTTGAGGAGCCCGTGGGCGAAGGCCACGGGCTCCTAGACTTTCAGTTCCGGATGCGCGGCGGCGTAAGACCGTGTGTAGTCGGCAAAGGCCGCCTTGAGCCGGGCGGTCACCGAATCGGGTGCCACCCGGAATGTCGTGGCATCGATACGGGCGACCGGGGAAATGTCCTTGGTCGTCGACAACAGAAAACATTCCTCGAAGCGTGAGAAGTCCGCGGGGCGGACCGGCGTCTCCCGCGCCCGCAATCCCGCCCGGAGGGCAATCTCCTCCAGCACCAGACCGCGCGTGATCCCGCCGAGAATACCGGCGCCCAGGGGCGGGGTGACCACCTCGCCACCCTGGACGAAACCGAGATTCGACACGGCGGCCTCGGTGATCTCGCCGGCATGATTGGTGATGACGACCTCATCGGCGCCCCGCGCGCGGGCTTCGCGCAAGGCCATTATATTATTCAAGTAGTTGCCGGTTTTCCACGCGGGATTGAGACTGTCGGCCGGATTGCGGCGGATCTCCGTGGCCAGGGACAAATGCAGTCCGTCACGCGCCTTGGTCTCCGACCAGCCCGGATTGCGTTGCACGAGCAAGACGAATTCCGGCCGGTCGGCCAATGCTATATCGAGTCCGATGGGACCGCTGCCGCGGGTGATCTGCAGGCGTACATAAACCTCCAGATCGCGGCGGTCTATCTGCCGATAATAGGCCGCAATAGTGCGTTTGATTTCATCCCACATCTGCGCCGGGGCCAGCGGCAACGCCATGGCCAGGGCCGCCGCCGAGCGCTCCAGGCGCCGCCAATGCTCCTCCCACGCGAAGATCACGCCATGATAAGTGCGCCACACCTCGTAGACCGCGTCACCATACAAATAGCCGCGATTGAGGGGCGAGAGTGAGGCCTCATGGGCGGAATGCAGCCGCCCGTTGGTGTTGGCCTGAATAAAGTCGGACATGGCGAGGCGAGCCTTCGCCAGTGTGCGCTGCGCCGCAAGCGGGAACAAAAAGCCCCGGCCGGGAGGGCCGGGGCGGGTAAATGCGCAAAATTGCGAAATCGGATCAGGCGCGAGCCTTCACCAGACCGAGCGCTTTCTTGATATTCTGCACGCTGGGCAGGGAAATCTTGAGCGCCCTGGCAATCTCGGCCCCGGTCTTCTTGGCCTCGACCAGCTTCTTCACCTCAGCCCGTGTCTCATCGGTGATCTTCGCCCGGGTGCGGGTTTTCTTCTGCTGCTTCTTCGGCCTGCCCGCCGCCTTGCGGGCCTTGCGGGCCTTCCGGCGCCGGACGGGTTTGCTGCCGGCGGCGGCGCGAACCGCCTTCACAAACGCGGCGACGCTCTCGAATCCAAAACTGGCGGGCAGAGCCGCCAGTTCGGAGACGCGCTCCGCGGCGATCTTCTGTTCGAGTTCATTCACCCTGGCCTTGGCTGCTGCGAGTTCCTTGATTTTTTCAGTGAGCATAGTTCGTTTATAAATGGAACTATATCAGATGATGGCAAGCATTATACAGCGATTTCATCGCGATACATCAAAGGGTCATGGCGGGACAACTGCCCTCGACAATAAGTTACTCCACAATGATATAGCCGCCGGCGGCGGCGCCGGCCCGCCGGGCAAGGACCCCGGCCGGACTCAATATAATGCGCTCCACCCGCGCGGGGCAGGCCGAAATCGTTCCCGCGCCCGGCCTCCCGGCTGCCCGGTCCAACGCCGGCGCGCCGGCGCGCAATCCGCCAACGGGCTTGCGCCTCCGCCCCGATCTGCGTTGGTTTGACTCTTCATGCCACGTATTCCGCTCGAGGACAATTTCACCGACGTCATCGGCAAGGCCCAACGCGGGTTCGGCATCACCGACCAGCAACTCGCCGCCCGGGCCGGCGTGAGCCCGGCCGACCTCACGGCGGTGCAGGGCGGCAAAGCCCTCGATGACGTGATCCGCCGGGTGGCGCGCCACCTGCGCCTGGGTCCCGACGCACTCGTCGCCCTCGCTCATCAAGCCTGGTATCCGGAGCCCGCGCTCTTCCCGCGCGGCTTTGCGATGTTCAACACGCCCTACGGCGACATGACGGTGAACAGTTATCTGGTGTGGGACGCGCGCTCGCGGGTCGCCGCGGCCTTCGATACCGGAGCCTCATGCACGGCCATGCTCGATGTGATCCACGCCGAAGACCTCACCCTGCGCTACGTCTTTCTGACCCACACGCACGAGGACCATGTCGCCGATCTTCCGCGCCTCGCCGCGGAGACCCGGGCGGAAGTCTGGTCGAGCGAACGGGAGCCGGCAGGCTGGCCCGGCGCCAAAGTTTTCAAGGAAAACGCGCACTTTCACCTCGGCGAGGAGATCGCGATCAAGACGATCCTCACCTCGGGGCATTCGCCAGGCCTGACGACCTACTTCGTCACCGGTTTGAGCTGGCCCCTTGCCATCGTGGGCGATGCGCTCTTCGCGAGTTCGATGGGCGGCAGCGCCACGCATTTTCAGGAGCAATATCGCAACAATTTCGACAAGATCCTCCCGCTGCCCAAGGACACGGTACTCGCCCCGGGTCATGGGCCCCTGACCACGCTGGTCCAGGAGAAAAAGCATAATCCCTTCTTTGCGCCGTAACCGGCGTGGCCACTGATCTTCGCTAATCTGCCGAGGTTCTGCCCGGTAAACGAGGAAGATTGTATTAGACAAGGTCGTCACTCACGTCATTACTCTCCCGTGGAAGTTCAGGCTTACCATGCACCGGCCCCAAACTTTGTACCGCAAGACCGTCCTCATTCTGGCGCTTGCATTCAGTTTGGTGTTGTCGCTGATCGTCATCGTTGCCGATGAAGAGCTGCGGGAACGTCTCGGGCCGGCCTACTGGGTCCTGGGGCTCGCCATCACGGGTTGCGTGCTGCTCGTGCTCGCGGGCTACGCGTGGGACCACGCGCTTTACCAGCGACTGCGGGCGCTCAGCGAACAGGCCCAGCCTTTGCCGGATGAAGGGGCGGCGCCGGAAACCCCCAGCATGGATACCGATGCGGACGAAGTCATCGGACTCGCCCGCAAAATCGAACGGATGGCCCAGGCCTTGCAGAAGGTCGAAGCCAATTACCGCGGCATCGTCGAAGACCAGATCGACCTCATCTGCCGTTATCGGGCCGACGGGAAGATCGGCTTTGTCAACGTCGCCTATGAACACTTTTTCGGCAAGAAACGGCAGGAGCTCCTGGGCCAACCCTTCCCCTTTTTCGATCGTGGGCTGGCCGCGCTGAACAACAGCAAAACCGAAGTGATATCGTTCGAAGCGGAAACCGCCGCGCCGGAGGGCCAACCAGTATGGTTTTTATGGACGGTGCGGGAAATTCACTCCCCCGAGGGCGGCATCATCGAATATCAAGCCGTCGGCCACGATATCACGCTCCACAAAGAGGCCGAGGTCACCCTGCGCCGCGCCAAGGAGGCCGCCGAGGCCGCCGATCATGCCAAGGGTGAATTTCTCGCTGTCGTCAGTCATGAGATTCGCACACCCATCAATGGGGTCGTGGGCTTCGCCCGGCTGCTGGCCGATTCGCAACTGAGCCCCGAGCAACGCGAGCATGTGCAGATGATCCTGGCGAGCGGGCTCACGCTCGAATCGCTCATCAACGACATCCTCGACCTCTCGAAGATGGAGGCGGGCAAGCTCGACATCGAGCATGCGCCCTTTGCCCTGCACAAGAGCGTGGACGAGGTATGCGCCTTCTTCGCGCAAAAAGCGCGGGTTACCGGCCTCACCCTGGTGTCCCGCATCGCCCCCGACGTGCCCTCCCTGGTTTATGGCGACCAGGCGCGCCTTCGCCAGATCCTGGTCAATCTCGTGGGCAACGCCCTCAAATTCACCGAGAATGGCGGCATCACCATCACGCTCGGGTGTGCCAAGGGCGAGCCCCTGGCCGGTACGACCCGCCGCAAGCTGCGCCTCTTTTTCAGCGTGGCCGATACCGGCATCGGCATCCCGTCCGAGAAATTGAACCTGCTCTTCCGCCCCTTCAGCCAGGTCGACTCCTCAACGACCCGCCGGCGCGGCGGCACGGGTCTCGGGCTCATCATTTGCCGGCGCCTGTGCGAGCTCATGCACGGCGCCATCTCCGTCGAAAGCAAGGTCGGCGCCGGTTCCACGTTCCACTTCACCGTCGAAGTCGAATACGACCGCGGCGATACCCCTCCGCCGTTCCCAGTCGCCGCCGGCACTCCGCAGCAGGCCCCCGCCTAGGAGCCTGTCGGGCTTGCTAGCGAGCTCATATCTTCTTCCGGGAAACTTACTTGGATGGCGG